>JAVXUG010000016.1:37758-39293 GCA_036642215.1 Ruthenibacterium sp. | reverse complement strand
GGCGCAAAATGCAAGTCTCTTGGAACACTGCTTAGCTATTTTACTATATCCGCATGTGTTTTGTCAAGCCATAATTACACATTGTCCGCCATTTGTCGCCGCTGACAGCCCCCGCAGGCAATTTTAAGCAAAATACGCGCGGCGCGGCACACTTTTGCAGCAGGACGGCGCGCCACCCTCAATGCAAACTTGCGTTTTACAGGGTTTGAGCAGCCGCAGGCGCGCAGCAAAAAAACTGCCGCACGCCGCCGCTCCTTGATCCGGTATTCCTATCAGTTCCTATCCGCAAGCAGCCCGTCGATCATTTGCTGCCACTCCCCTGCACTGCGCGCGCCCAGATAAGGCTCGCCCAGCACATTGCCGGATGCGTCCACAAAGAAGGTCGTCGGTACCGCAGACACGTCCCGCAGCGTTGACTCGAACATCTCTTTCGACGGTGTCAGATGCAGATAGTCGGCACCCGTCTGCGCGATAATTTCTTTTGCCACCTCCACCTGCGACGGAATGGAGGTTTCCCCGTCAAAGGCATCCAAAACAATGCCGATCACCTGCACATCCTTGTCCGCGTATTGTGTGCTGAGCGCGCCCAAATCCGGCATTTCACGCAGACAGGGGCCGCAATAAGTGGCCCACACATTCACCATCGTCAGCTTTTTACCGGTCAGCACTGACGCATCCACGGCATTGCCGTCAAGATCCACTGCGGAAAAGCTGCTAAACAAACCGCTTCCCGCCGTCTGCGAAGCTGTTGACTGCGATGCGGTTTGCGTTTGCGAGGCGTTCGGCTGTGATGCCGCCGGCTGCGCGCCGCATGCGGCAAGCGAGAGGGAGCACAGCGCAAGCGCGGCAAATAGCACTAATTTATGCATTTTAATCTCCTTTATCCCTTTGGCTGTCCACGCGCTGCTTTAAAATTTCGCGTGTCAGCCCCTTTATGTACCCTTCTCCTGCACCGCAGGGGCAGCTGCCTTGGCTTTCTCGTAGCAATAACGGATGATGCTGTTGCGTTTTACAATGCCGATAAAGCTGTTTTTTCCATCGATGACCGGAACAAAGTTCTGCGTAAGCGATGCATCGACAAGGTCATCCATGCTGTTCTCCACCTGTACGCATTTATAATCTTTTTTGCGGGGAATTTGTAGGATGGGAATATTTTCTGCGGCCTGCACGCTCAGATTTCCCTCGCGCTTAATGGCCCACAGCAAATCGCCCTCCGTGATGGTTCCCACATACTCCCCCGCCTTATTCAAAATAGGAATTGAGGAATAGCGATGATACTCCATCTTCTCCAGTGCCTGCCGCAGAGTGTAATCTTCCTCCAGATAGGCTACCTCCACCTTTGGCGTAAGAAAAAACAACAAATTCATGGCTCGCATCCTTTGCAAAGATTTTCGCCCACATGACACGCGGGTCAAATATGGTTGCGTATTGATTATACCATATCCTATGCCGCAGATGATGAAGAAAATGTGAAAGCCAAAAAAAAGTCGCGCGCCGCATAAAGTGGCGCGCGACTGTGATATTTCCAGCCGAAA
>JAVXUG010000016.1:0-37658 GCA_036642215.1 Ruthenibacterium sp. | reverse complement strand
TACAGAAGTGCAGCATGGAGGATCACATTATTTCAGATAAGAGCTTGCGCAGAAGGCAGGCTGACCATTGTACATTACCACGGACCAGCCGGTGCTGTATACCGCAATGCGGTTCAGCACGGTGCCGGCAGGCACAGTGCCCAAAATCTGCGCATCGGTGGACTGACCCGAATGCATCCGCAGATTTGCTGTAGTGGTCACATTCTCGTTTACGGTTGTGCCCGTCTCGCTCGTAATCGGTGCAGTGCTGCTTAAATACTGCGTGGCGCAGTAATACTCAAAGCCCTCATAGTCAATCTTCGACCACTTTCCATCGCTGGACACTGCATAGCGGAACACCTTTGTGCCAACAGGCATCGTTGCCATGACACGGCCGCCGGCGCTGGGCTGCTCGCGCACACGCAAATCGGCAATGGTGTACACATCACCCTTGTTATCCGCAAAGGTGACGCTGTTCTTCGGCGCATCCGGCTGTACAGCCTCTGTGGACAGATATTGCGAGACGCAATAGCCTGTTTTGCCCGCGTAGGACACCTGCGAGAAGTGATTGTCAAGGATCCCCGTGCAATGCAGCGCGGTGCCCTTCGGTGCCACGCCGATGCTGGCTGCATCCATTGTCGGTGCCATGTGAATTTTTAGGTTGACCGTGGTGTAATAGATGGCATCCGCCGCAATGGAATTTACACCGGCGGGAATGCCGGCGGACGGCGCGGGTGCCACCGCGCCGCCGGGCGCGACCGCGGTGATGTACTCGCCGTCGCAGTATGCGGCAACGCCGTTATATAGAATCTGAATCCAGCCGGAGGGCAGGGTTCCGGTCTGCGTCAGCGGTGTGCCCGCCTTTGCCATGCCATACACATCAGCATCGGTGTTCGGGCCGCCGCGGATGCGCAGATTGACAACAGGATACACCGTGACATAGGTGCTCATAGGTGCAACCGTCTCGGTTTTGATGGCATCAAAATTCAGATCCTTCGGTGCCGTCGGGGTTAAATAATCGCCAAAGACATAGGAGTCCTTGCCCTCGTATTTAATTTTTTTCCAGCCGTTCGGCGCTTCGCCCAAAATCTCGACCTCTGTCCCCTTGGGCAGCGTGCCGAGAATTTTGCCCGCCTTGGAATAATCGCTGCGCACATGCAGCGGGCCTGTCGTGAACATTTTTTTAGCGCCGTCAGCAAACTTTGTGTTCTCAACGCCCTCTTTTACATGCGCGTCATCGTCCTTGATGTTTTGAACCACTGTGCCCGTCGTGTCGGTGCCGTTGATGGTGCCGACATATTCAATGCAGACCCAGTCGCCCTCCAGCAAGCCGTCGACAGCCTCTATCTGTGCGTCGGTCGTGAGGAAGTCAAGGTCAACGCCATCTGCCGTGCGGATGATAACATTATTCATGGAGGCGCCGATAATGGTACCGGCTATTTCCTGCTTTTCGGTGGGAATTGCCACCGTGGAATCCGGTACAATCGCCGGTGCTGTATCAGCCGTGGGCGCGGGCGCACTTGCCGGGGCGGAGGCGCTTTGCTTGCCGCACGCGCTGAGCATCAGCGACAGCACAAGCAGCAGACACAGGGCAATTTTACAGGTCTTTTTCATTGTATCCATCTCTCCTAAATCCATTTTTGATGCGGCGAAAACGCAAGATCTTATAAAGCTTTCAGCGCATCTCCGCCTATTTCTTGCATCCTATCACTTTACATATAGTAATATGCTTGCGTTTTATTATAACAATTTCAGCCTAAAAAGTCCATCTTGCACACAAAACTGGCGCAATTTACGCCAGTTTTGGAAAAAAAGCGCAAAATATGACGCATTGGCTCACAATGTGCTGCTCATCGCGCGTCAATTTCCTCCCGGGCAAGACGGCGGCCGAGCAGCACGCCCATCGCAGAGGCCATCATCAAGCCGCGCGTCCAGCCGCTGGAATCGCCCAGACAATACAGTCCCTGCGTGTTGGTCGTGAGGGCTTCATCCATCTTCACGCGGTTGGAATAAAATTTAAGCTCCGGTGAATACAAAAGCGTCTCGATGGAGGCAAAGCCCGGCACAACAAGGTCAGCCGCCTGCATGAAGTTGATGATGTTGACCATGGCGCGGTACGGCATGGCGGCCGTAATATCCCCCGCAACCGCATCCGGCAGCGTAGGCTGCAAATTCGAGCGTGACAGCTCCTTTTGCCAGGTGCGCTTGCCATCTAAAATGTCGCCAAAGCGCTGCACCAGAATATGCCCCGCACCCAGCATATTGGTCAGCTCGCCCACCTTTTGCGCGTAGGCAATGGGCTGATTAAACGGTTCGGCAAAATTGTGCGAGCATAAAATGGCAAGGTTTGTGTTGTCGGACTTTACCTCTTTATAGGAATGCCCGTTCACCACAGCAAGGTCATTGTCGTAATTTTCCTGACTGACAAAGCCGCCGGGATTCTGACAAAAGGTGCGCACCTTGTTTTTAAACGGCTTCGGATAGCCGATGAGCTTTGATTCGTACAGGACATTATTGACCTTTTCCATCACCTCGTTGCGCACTTCAACCCGCACGCCGATATCCACCGTGCCCGGTGCATGGGCGATGCCGTGCTGTGCGCACATATGCTCCAGCCAATCCGCGCCGCGCCGCCCCGTTGCCACGGCAACATGCTTCGCAAGCACCTCTTGCTCCGTGCCTGCGCTGCGCAGCCGCACGCCTTGGCACACGCCGTCGTTTATGATAAGATCCGCACACTCGGTGTTGAACAAAATTTCAACGCCGTTTGCCAGCAGATATTGTTCAATGGCAAGATAAATCTCCTGCGCTTTTTCGGTGCCGAGGTGACGAATGGGACAGTCCACCAGCTTTAAGCCCGCCTGAATGGCGCGCTTGCGGATTTCGCGGACGGCCTCGGCATTGCCGACCCCCTCCACGCGCGTGTCCGCGCCAAACGAAAGATAGATGTCATCGGTGTAATCAATCAGCTCCTGCGCAGTCTGTGCGCCAATCAGCTCCGGCAAATCTCCGCCCACCTCATAGCTGAGTGACAGCTTGCCGTCCGAAAACGCACCCGCGCCCGAAAAGCCTGTGGTGATATTGCACGGCTTGCAGTTGATGCACTTTTTTGTGGTGTGCTTGGGACAGCTGCGATTTTCGATTGCTTTGCCTTTTTCCACAAGCAGAATGCTTGCGCGGCTGCCCTTGCGCAGCAGCTCCAGTGCAGTGAAAATTCCCGCAGGACCTGCGCCGATGATAACGATATCCTTTTGCATGATTCCTATTTTCCTCTCTTACTGTGTAAACTGACGTTTGACAAAACCGTGCTCTGCGCGCGCCGCACAGGGCGGCAGAAAAAAACTGCCGCGCGCAAGACTACAACTATCCCGCAAACGCGAGCATTGTGATAGTCAACCGTTCGGCAGTTGGTAGAAACATTCAACCTAATTATGAATTTATAACAACAATGTCCTTCTTTATTATATCGGCGGCACGCGGGTTTGTCAACACGCGCCATTCTGATTGTCTGCGCTTATGCGCCGCGGCTAATCATGCCGGCAAGCGGTGCATTGGACGCATTGTCCACGATGGTCAGCACCGTCACGCCGGAGGTATCAGTGCCGTGCAGCGCGCCGGAATAATGCAGCTCAATCGGGTTTCCGGCCTGAATCCCATTGGCATACTGGCGGCTGGCACCGGAGACATTAAGCGTATAGGTATTGCCGTCATCGCCCGTCATGGTCAGGGTATCCCCGGTGATATTCTGCACTGTGCCGGACATATCACCAAATTCGGGAGCGGCATTGACGGGGGGTGCCGTGACCACCGGCGGCACAGGCGCAGGTGCGGGCACGGGGGGTGCCGTAACCACCGGAGGCACAGGTGCGGGTGCGGGCACGGGGGGTGCCGTGACCACCGGCGGCACAGGTGCGGGTGCAGGCACGGGGGGTGCTGTGACCATCGGCGGCACAGGCGCGGGTGCAGGGGTCGGGGCCGGACCGGTATTGCCCGGCACAATAGCCGCCGGGGGCAGTTGCGATGTAGGTGCGGGGCCTGTATTGCTGGGGATTTGCACCGCATGCGGTGTCGGCTCAGGCACGGGCTTAGGGGCAGGCACAGGCTGCGGTGCGGGAGCGGGCTGCGGCGCGGGTGCGGGTGCGGGCTGTGCCGGCTGCGGCAGCGCCACAAGATGCTCCTCCGGCACATAGCCTTCCTTGCCGCCAAAATTGATACGCGCCCAGCCGTTAGAGCAGGTGCCCGTGAGGTAGACTTTTTTTCCTGCCTTGATGCCGCCGATGCGGGTGTAATCCTTACCGGCACCGCTGCGCACGTTGATATTGTCAGCAGCCATCAGCGTTTCGGTGCCCGCCACAAAAGTGACACCTTGGGGCAGCGGGGAATATTCCACCGTATTGGCGGCGTTATCAACGATGGTCACCGCAATGTTGCGGCCATCCTTGACGGTGAACGTAATGCTGACGGCATTGCCGTTGAGCAGACCGTTGACAGCATCCACCTGCGCGCCGGACTTATCAAATTCATACTGTGCGCCATCCGTAGCTTGAATGACAATATTGTTCATTGTGGCTGCCACAATGGTGCCGTGCATGGTGCCTAAATTGCTCGCCGCTTTTGCGGCATTGTCTACCACCAGCACGACATCCACATTTTCCACGCCGCTGCCAACCAGTGTGCCTGTGTAAAAAACAGTCACGCTGTCGCCCATTTTTGCACCGTTCATGCAGCGCAGCTCGGCTCCGGCAAGACTGAAGGTGTATTCGGTACCCTCGCTGGCTGATGCCGCTGTCAGCGTGTCACCGGTATAAACATCCACAACGCCAATCAGCTCGCTGCAGCCGGACAGGTTGTTCGCGCTGATCTGCTGGATTTCTCCCGTGGGCTCCTGCGGAGCAGAAACACTCGCGGCAGGCGTACTGTCTGCGGCGCACTTTTTGCAGCCCGCAAGGGGCACAAGCGTAACACAAAGCGACAATGCTATCGCAACAAGCTTCTTTGTTTTCATCTTATTTCTCCTGTTATCGTAAAATATTCCTTTCGGGAACGCGCCGGCGGCGGGCTTTCTTCTCCGTTGCTATCGAGCAGCTTCACGGTTGATCGTTTCGCTTGAACGCCTGAGATGCTGCTGTAAAATCCCTCGCAGGGCAATGCTATGCGCTAGCCTACGGCTTATGCGCTGGATCATATTTTGACCTGTGCGATCCCTACCGCAATGGAACAAAATAAGAGAGCCGCCTGTACCAGCTTTTTTGCTGGATGCGGTTTCATGAAGCCGCATCCGATCCTTTCCTTATTATAAAGTATTTTTTATCCGCTGTGCGGTTCTTTTTTGCGCAAATAGCACCCCATTCTACACAATACCGTAAAAGCCGCACAGTTTATCGCGTTATCGCGGTTTCCTGAAGGATAGAATATGGGGGCATACTTTTTTGTTCCCTTGCTGTAAGATCCATCTTTCGTAAACGCACCAACCGGTCTTGCACGGCTGTTTCCCGCATTTTGCACGCAAAAAAAGTGCGTCTCCAAGTGGAGACGCACTTTTATGCATTTACAGTTGTTACTTAGCGCTTGCTGAAGCAATCGCTGCAGTAAACCGGGCGATCATTCCGCGGCTCGAAAGGAACCTTGCAGGATTTGCCGCAGGAAGCGCAAACCGCGTCAAACATCTGACGGTCGCCGCCATTGCCACGGGAGTTCTGCTTGCGTGCGTCACGGCAGGCTTTGCAGCGCTGGGGCTCATTGGTGAAGCCTTTTTCTGCGAAAAATTCCTGCTCATTGGCGGTGAAGATGAATTCTTGCCCACAATCTTTGCAGACGATAGTTTTGTCGTTGTACATTAAATACCTCTTTTGTTGTTGATGCGTCAGTGTCGGTCTACTTTTTAATTGCGGAGCAAGAAAAAAGCTTATCTCAATGGCTGTATTCGGCAAGCGGATACGTGCCAAAAAAATACGCGTTATGCGTTTACTAACCTATAATAACACAAAGATTATAGAGAGTCAACATAAATATTGCGCAAATGCCATCTATTTTTTTGCGCGCCGTGCAAAGGTGTCCTCTGCGCCAAAGTTTCATAAAATTTTGTCTCATGGCTGCCCGTTGCCCTTTCGGCTGCAAGGCACGCGCAAAGCTGCCAAAGTGCGCCCCTTTTCAGTTTTCCTCGTCGGAGCCTTGCGGCGGCCGCATCTCACACGCCGGCTCATGCCGCGCGCCGTGCAGGTTCTTTTTTGTAAAAGCGCGGAACATGCTTGACGGCAGCGCCAGCACCACCACAATACCAATTGCGATGGCCACGGCAATTTTCAGCGTCAGCGCACCGTTCTGTGCGAACAGCGCGTTGTCCCCCATAATAAAGTAATAGGCTGTATAATAGATGCCCGCACCGGGCACAAGCGGAAAAATGCCGCTGATGAGAAACACCGTGACGGGGCAGCAGCGCCGCGCGGCAAACACGCGTGCCATCAGCGCCAGCACCAGTGCAGCCGCCACGCTGGCAAACGGTGCCGAGGGCTGCATCTGCATCACGGCAAGATAGCACGCCCAGCCCGCCGCACCCGTCAGCCCGCAGAACAAATACTGCCGCGGCGGCACGCTGAACAGCGCGGCAAACGCCCACGTGGCAACAAACGCCACGGCGCACTGAAGCGCCATTTGCAGCAAAAACGCCATCACAGCACCACCCCCGGCAACCGCCCTGCGGTGACAAGCACCGCGCCCACACCAATGGCAATGGCGCTTGCGACAAGCAGCGCGTCAATCAGCCGGATGGTGCCGGACAAATAATCGCCGCCCGCAAAATCGCGGATGGCTGTTGTCAGCGCCATGCCCGGCACAAGCGGAATGATGCCGCCAATGATAATTTTATCCATGTTCAGCGCAAAGGGCAAGCCGGCAACCCGGCAGATCTGGGTACACACAAGGCTGATAAGCGCCACAAGCCCGGCGGTCAGAATATTGTAGATAATTTTATTCACGCTGTGCTTTTCCAGCGCGTTTGCAAAGCATTGCATCAGCAGCCCCGCCAGCAGTGCCACTGCCGCGTCAGCCACTGTGCCGCCAAACAAATAGGAAAAGCACGCCGCGCCCACGCCGCACGCTAAAATGCGCCGCCCTGCGGACAAAAAGGGCAAGCTGCGTATCTCGTCAAGGCGGCGCAGCGCTTCGTCCAGCGACACGCCGCCCGCCTCAATGTCACGCGACAGCGCATTGATGGCAGTGAGCCGTCCCAGATGCACACGGCTTGCGGGCACATAGCGCACATCGCCAATGCTGCTCTCGCCCTCCGCGCTGATGGATGCAAACAGGCCGTTTGTGATGACATACACATGAAAATCGCCCACGCCGTATGCGCGAGCCATGCGTTCCATTGTCTCCTGCACGCGAAAAATCTCGCCGCCGTCCGTCAGCAGCATCCGCCCTGTCTCCATACACAGCCGCATCACGCGCTGCCGATCTGCTGTTATCGCTTCCATGTCATTCTCTCACCCGTTTAAAATATTTTGCAAGATTCGGCGTGATGGTCAGTGCTTCGAGCTGCGGATAGCACTCCTCAAAATAGATGATCTGCCCGCTTTCAATCTTCTTCACGGCAAGATCACAGGTGACAAGCGCATGGAGCAGCGGCAGCGGCGCAAGTGTCGCAAGGCTTGGCGCATTCCATGCGCGCCCCTGCAAAAACAAATGCTGCAGCGTATTTGCGCAGCCCAAAAGCGGTGCCAGCGTGTTCATGCGCTTGCATGCCACCAGCACAAACGCCGCAAGCGGCTGACGCGACATATCCCATAATTCACACAGCCTTGGACAGCGCCAGATCCCGACGCAGCGCAAGCCTGTCAGCACAGCAAGCGCCGAAAGGCTTTGCAGACGCGGACAGTCGCGCACAATGACACAGCGCACCGTCTGCGCATTTTGCAGCGCAGAAAGCATTGCAAAAAGCGTGTCGTCGTCCCTGTTTTCAATCAGCAGCGTGTCGTCCTGCGCACTCTGCGGGAACGTCTCATGCAAGGCAAGCTTATAAAAGGATGCATATTTTTCCTCTATGTCTAAATCAATGTGCAGCGCCATGGTATGTCAGCCTTTCCTGTTTTGCGCGGGGTGATTCGCGCGCATCTCGTATTTTTTAGGGCAGCGCGGCAATCCACGCCGGCACCTCGCCCTTGCACGCCCAATAGCGCTCGGCCTGCCTGCCGCGAAAGCCCAGCCGCCGATACAGCGCAATTGCATTTTTATCGTCCGTGGAAAGAAACACATCGGTGTAGCCGTTCTGCTTTGCGTGCTGCAGCGCGGCGGACACCGCCGCCGTAGCGCAGCCCTGCCGCCGGCAGGGCGCGGGCGTATACACCTGCGTGATGGCAAATGCGCTGCCGTACCCCTCTCCCGTGCACACGCTGACGGGCACGCCCGCTTTGTTGTATGCAAAAAACGCCTTGCCGCCGCCCTGTAGCCGCGTGTCCGCAAAGCGCATTTCATGCTCTGCCGCGTCACCAAGCGCCTCCTTCATCAGCGGACGCTCCGGCCACATGGACACGCCGTCGATGCATTTTGTCGCGCACGGCAAAATGTGCAGATCCTGATCGGGCTGCGCGGTAAGCTGCATCTGCGTTGTATGATACGGCTTAATCACATAGCCGTACTGCGAAAACACACGCATCGCCTCCACAAGATACACCGCATCCGGTGCCGCGCGAAACGACACCGGTGCCTCGTCGCGCCACGCGAAAAAGGCTTCTACGGCGGCAAAGGTTGCCTGCGTATCGGCGCAGCTTTTCAGCACGGCGTAATTGGCACCGTAGCAATTCGGATTATATTTGTCGCGGAACGCGCGGTAATGCTCTGTCTCCGTATAGTCAAGATAGCGCTTTGCGCAGTGAATTTCATGCTTTTCAATGCTGGTATAGATAGACAATGGCAATCTCCCGTTCTTATTTTCGGATTGCTTTGTGCACGGCGGCAAACGCAGGATTCGTCGCGTACAGATGCTTTGCGATGGCCTCCATCAGCAAATAGTCCTCCTCGGAATCAATGTCGATGACACCCGTATCCATCATCTGATACATGCCGCATTTGCCGTCCCAGACAAAGCCCGTTGTGTTTTCAATGAGGAATTTCCGCTCGAACACATAGATGGACGCATTGATGTCAAACACCGGAGGGGTCTGCTGGCGCGCGGTATTGTGATGGTCAATGACCTTCTCCACATGATCCCCCGCAAGCTGCGCCATATTCATATACGGCGTGCGGCGGCTGGGCGTGACGGAAAAAATAAGGTCAAGGTCGGGCCGTGCCGCCTTTTCCTCGTAAGCACCCTCCACATCGCCCGCCTTGCGCAGCGGGCTTGTAATATCAAGATCAATGAGATAATCATAGGGCGCGCCGGTCTTTTCCTCCATGCGGCGCAAACTGTACTGGTAGACAGGCATCTTCGGCACCACGTCGCCGCACAGCTCTGCGGGGCGCTCTAGAATTGTAATTTCCGGGTATTTTTCGGTGATGACATCAATGAGTAAATCGCTGTCGGTATTCAGCGCAACATCTACGGCAAGGTCTGTGCGCGCCGCCATAAAAAGCTGCGCCGCCGCCATGCTGTAGTAGCTGAGCGGATAGCCGTCAAAGATTTTCAGATTTTTGTTTTTAAAGCCCTTGCTGCCCGCACGGCCGCAGATTGTGATCAGCACTCGTTTCATATTACATCTCTCCCAATGTCAGCTTTAATACATGCAGGGCGGTATCCGGCGTGTTTACGCTGTCACCCGCACCGTTTTGCGCATAGTCAAGAAAATAGGTCATCTCGCGCAGATAGCGCTCGTTCACCGGCTCCTCGCAGCCCAGGATCGTGCCGTCCTCAAGCGTCAGCGTCCCCGCGCCAAAATCCGCCGTGACCGTGCCGTTCTCGCAGAAAAGCTCCAGTGTGCGGCGATAGCTGCGACCGAAATAATCAAGGTGCACCTCGCACAAAAGCGTCGGATATTTTGCGATGTAAATTGAGAGATCATCCGAATCAATTGCCAGATGGCTGTAGGTGCCCTTAAAATTGTATGTTTCCAGCGGCATCCCGAACAATTCCGCCAGATAGTCCCACTCGTGAATCAAATCAATGGTCACGCCGCCGCCCATGTCCTTGTGCGCCGAATAAACCGTGCGGTAGTCAACGTCCGGCCGCCACTCCGGCAGATAGGACGAGCAGATGGCCCGCGCGGAATAAACGCGCAGCTGCGGCAGCTTTTTTTTCAGTGCAAGCATCACGCCGCACCAGCGCATCGGCGCGGCAACGTAGGCCTTTTGTCCCGCATCAAGACACTCGCGAAGTGCGCGGGTTGTCCCATCAAAAATAGGCTTTTCGATAAACAACGCGCCCGCCTTGCCGCGCAGCGCACGCAGCATATCAAAATGCAGACTGGTAGGGTTTGTGATGAAAACCATGTCGTAGCGCGGAAGCTTTTCAACATCCTGCGCCGTATATTCCGCATGCAGCAGCGCTTTTGTCTCTGCCGCAAGCGCGCGCGGCGCTTTGCCGCTTTCCGTATGGCGCAGCGCGTCTATGCAAAGCGGCACGCCCGCCTGTGATGCCACAGCGCACAAATTTTTTAAATGCCGCGTGCCGATGCTGCCAAGCCCCGTGAACAGGGCGGTCATGTGCTTCATTTTTTACGTCTCCTCAATGCGGTCAATCAGCGACAGCGCAGCCTTGTCCTGCTCAAACGACCAGCGCGGCGTTTGCGTGCCTTGCAGCACGCCGAAAAAGTTTGTGATTTCATCCACGTAGGCGTTTTCCACAATATTGTCGCTGTAGCGCGCATCGTGCTCAAAGGTTTGATAGGTGTCAACGGCAAGCTTTTCTTTTGCCTGCGCGTCATAGCGGTACAGCGCCCTCGGGTTGCCCTCCCAGAACAGATGCAGCCCCTCGCCAAAAACTTCAAAATTGCGCACGGCCTTCGGGCTGACAACGTCAGCCGCCAAAAAGCCTTTCGTCCCATTTTTGTGGCGCAGCGTGACAAAGTACGTGTCGGGATAGTCAAGCTCCAGTGCAGACAGCTTATCCTTTTCCACGCTGACACGCACCACCTCGCCAAACGCATCCAGCAGCCACGGCAGGTCGATGCCGAAAATTTCGCGCACGCCGGAGGTGCGTCTGTCCCCGACAAAAAAGTTTTTATAGCTCTCCCACGGGTGCCAGTCCGGCAGATACTGCCCGATGTGGTAGATGTAGTTGACCGGCTTTGCAAACGCGGTCACCTGTGCCTTGATGTACTGTGTCTCGGCGCGGTACAGCATGGTGCTGCTGAGGAACAAAGGCAGATGGTTCGCTTTTGCCTTTGCAATCAGCGCGTCATAGCCGTCCGCAACAAGATTCAGCTCTGTAAAGACGGGCAGATTTGCGTCCAGCAGCGCGTCGATGATGCCCGCGTGTGTGACGGGCGCGGTGCAGACAAACGCCGCGTCAAACCGCTGCGCCGCCACCGCCTGTGCAATGCTGTCATAGGGCACAATGCCAAGCGCCCGCGCCTCTGCACGGCGGCTTTCGGTGCTGTCCACACCGCTTACGATGATGCTTTTGTCCACGCCGCAAATCAGCCGCGCGCGCCGCTTGCCCATGCTGCCAAGACCCACAATGAGAATGTGCATCTGTTCATTCCACCTTTTTGTTTTTAATAGCCCTCTCAAAAGGCAGCGTCAAGCGGCTTTGAGCACACCTTGCAGCTGCTGATAAAACGCATTGTAATCTGTAATTTTGCACAGAAAGCCCGTGCCCTCTGCCGCATAGACGTAGCCCGCATCCGGCAGCACAAGCACCTGCCAGCGCCTGCCGCCCTCAAGGCGCAGCAATAAATTCTGCCCCTTTTGTTCGGGAAGCGTGCGGCGCAGGGTGCGCATGCATTTTGTGCTTTTTAAAAGCTCTACGGCGGCAGCCGTCTGCTTGTCTGTCAATTCCTGCTGTGCGGTGACGGTGCGCTGCATGGTATCCTTTTTTGTTGTTTCTGTCGCGTCGGTCAGAGCGGAGGCGTTGGCGGCGACATCACTTTGCGCGCCGGCGGAGCTTGCGTCACCTACTGCCGCGTCACCTACTGCCGCGTCACCTACTGCCGCGTCACCTGCTGCCGCGTCACCTGCCGGCTCTGCCGCCGCCGATGTGTCAGCGGCGCTCTCTGCTGCCTGCTCCGCCAAAACGCTTGCGCGCACATAGGATACGCTTTGCAGCGCCGCACTGTCTGCGGCAAGCTTCGGTGCCGCGCTGAAGGGCAAAAACGCCCAACCCGCCGCGCCCATCAGCACAAGGCACACAATGCCAAGCGGCACAGCCGTTTTGCGCTGTTTTTTGCTGCACAGGGCAATTACAAACTGCACCGCCATCACACCCGCTGCAATGCACAGTGCAAGCAGCCCAAAGCGCAGCACCTTGGCAAACACCTCAAGCACAACAGCGGGCGGGTCTGCCTGCTGCATCTTGAACAGCTTTGTAAGCGTCTCGGCAAAGGACTTGAAAAAATCGTTCATGGGGAAGCTCCTCCTCGATTTTAAAAATGCGTCAGTGGTGCGCAGGTCAGGCGCGTGCACCCTGTGTGCCGTCATAAAAGCGCTTTGGCGCACCGCACCCCGGACTTTGCAGAAATTTTTCAATGATGCGCACAATTTTTTCCGCCGTGTTGCCGCCGTTGTAGGGGCTTACGGTTTTATGCGCCTTTTCTGCGAACGCGGGGGTCAGCGCCGTTTGCAGCGCGGCGGCAATGCTCTGCTCGTTTGCGGCGCAGCACAGCACGTTGTCGCACACAATGCGCCCCTGCTGGCGTGTGCCGATGTTGACCGCCGGTATGCCCAGCGTCGGCGTTTCCACCACGCCGGACGACGAATTGCCGACGACGGCGGCGCAGTATTGCATGGCGGACAAATACCGCAGCACCCCCATACTCGTAAACGCGATATCGCGGCTGTTTTCCGCGCACGCCGCATCAATGAGGGCGTTGATTTGCGCGCCGCCCGCGTCCGCGTTCGCCTTTGTGAAAATGCAACCCACATCAAAATGCGACAGCGCGCGCAGCAGCGCCGCAAACTGCTGTGCGGGCGGCTCGCCCCCTGCTGTTTCGGGGTGATAGGTTGCCAGCACATAGGGCTTTGTCACGTCGTAGTCAAGGCTTTGCGCCAATGCCGCGCGCGACAAAAGCGGCAGGCGGCGCAAGTTTTCGTCGCCCAGCCCACCGACATTATGCACGGTTTCGGGCGCTTCGCCCATGCGGATGATGCGCTGCGCGTAGGTTTCGCACGAGGGAAAGTGCAGCGCTGCCATTTTTGTGAGACAGTGGCGAAAATAATCGTCCGCCGCGCCCTGCGTCACATCGCCGCCGCTGATGTGCAGCAGCGGTATTTCCAGCAGAGCCGCCGCCGCACCAACGGCAAAAATCTCGTACCGATCGCCCAGCACAAGCACTGCATCGGGTCTGTTTGCGTGAAAATAATCGGTGAATTTATCAAGGGCGTGCGCCACAATTTTGGCGGTTGCATACGGCGTGCCCGTGCCTGACACAAGCTCTAAAATTGGGATGCGCGCGGCGATGGCACGGCCGTCGGCTTCAATTTCCTTGACGGTGCCGCCGAACTCCGGCGCAAGGTGCGCACCCGTCACAAGCAGCTGCGGCGCAAGCACCTCGCTTGCCGCAAGCGCGTCCAGCACGCCGCGCAGCAGACCGTATTCGGCGCGGGTGCCCGTGACAACGGCAACGGTGTATTGCTTCATGCGGCATTCCCCCTTGTTTTTTTACTGTGATGCTGCCCTCCCTCCGCAGAGGAAGCGGCGGCGCGTCTCATTGGTTTCCAGCGCGCTACAGCTCTATGGTTTCGTCCTCGTCAAAATCGCGCGGGGCCGCTTTGCCCAGCGTCTCGTACCAGCGCATCGGGCTGATGCCGTTGCCCGGCCGCTTGACCGTCAAGTTTTCCGCACTGTATGCTTCCCCCTTGCAAATGGGTCGCTTTGCCACGATGCTCTTGCGGGCAATCGGCTTGTTTTTTGCCTCGCTCTCGGTCACATGCTTGTGCGCGCTGCCAAGCGCCGCCTCGGTGTGGCGAATGGCCTGCACCATCGCCTTTAGCTCTGCGGGGTCAAGGCTCGCCTTATGGTCGGGTCCCTCCATGGTCTTATCAAGCGTGAAATGCTTTTCAATGACCACCGCGCCAAGCGCCACGGCGGCAATGTCCGCCTCGATGCCGAGCGTATGGTCGGAATAGCCGACGGGACAGCCGAACTGCTCGCGCAAATCCAGCATGGCAAGCAAATTTGCATCGGCGTAGGGCGTGGGGTATTCCGTGTTGCAGTGCAGCAGCGTAATCTCGTCAATTCCGCCGTTTTCCAGTACCTGCACCGCATCCTCTATCTCGGGCAGCGTGCTCATGCCGGTGGACAGAATTACGGGCTTTTTCAGCGCCGCAATTTTTTCAAGATACGGCAGATTTGTAATTTCGCCCGACGGAATTTTCCACAGCGGCATATCAAGCGATGCCAAAAAGTCGATGCTGTCGTGATCGAACGGCGTGGAAAGGTACGCTATCCCGATTTCATCGCAGTATGCCTTGAGCGCGCGGTGCGCGTCAAAGCCGAAGTGAATCCGGCGCACCATGTCAAGCTGACTTTCCTGCGCGCCGGTCGTCTGCTTTTGATAGGCGGCCTTTTCGGCAAATTTGCTCACCACCAGCTCCGGCACCGCCGTCTGATATTTTACAACATCAACGCCCGCCTCTTTCGCCGCACGCGCCATCTCTTTTGCCAGCACAAGGCTTCCGTTGTGGTTCACGCCCGCCTCCGCGATAATCATTACTGCCATGGTGCGATTCTCCCTTTTCACAATTTTTTGCAGGGCTTCGTGCTTTTTAAAGCTCTGCCGCGTTTTTTTCTTGTCCAGAGCCACGCAGCAGCCAGTGCCGCAAGGCTGCTGCACGTCAGTGCAAGGCCGATGCCCGCGCCCTTTGCGCGGTAGCGCAGCGTGATTGTGTGCGTGCCCGCGGGCAGCACCGCGCCGCAATAGCTTTTGCTGAGCAGCGGCACAATTGCGGTTTCTTCGCCGTCTACGGTCATGACAAGGCTGTCGCTGTAGGGCGCGCTCATCACAAGCAGCGTCTCCGCCTGCACCGCAGCCGTTGCGGTCAACGCCTCCGCCGTCATGGCAGCCACGGGCGCATTTTTGTTTGTCCGCGCGCTGTAATCTGCGAGCAGTCCTTCGTCCATCACGCAAAAGCGCACCTTTGTCACGTCGGCAAGACCCCATTCGGGTGTCATGCCAACCTTGACAACATCGCCCGCTTTGCAGCGGCCAAGCTGCAGCACGCCCGTGGAGCGCCCCGCAAAATAGCCCGCGTCCGGCGCGTCGCCCGTCAGCAGCACCGGGTTGCCGGATTTGCTCTCGAACACCGCATACGCAAGACCGTCCTGCGGTATCGCCGCCGTAAATTCCGCCGATTTTTTAAATTCTCCCACGGGCTGCTCTGCCGCCGCTCCGTCCAGCACAGCCTGCACCGGCACATCGGTAAACAGCGGTGCGTCTGTCTGCGCAAGCGTGCAAAACAGCGTATTCTGCACCTCAAAGGTGCTGCACATGCCCTCGTCCCACCGGAGCACAAGCGCGCTGTCCTGCACTGTGAGCGGCGCATAAAAAGCAACGGGAAGCGCATAGGGGTTTTCGTAAAGCGAAAGCCCCGCGTCCGTTTGTCCCACGCACACATCGTGTGCCGGAACCGCATCGGCCGCGCCGTTTGCCGCGGGATATTCCGCGCTGCGCGCAAAGCACCAGCGCAAAGCGCAAAGGCTCTCTGCAAAAGCGGTCGAGCCGGGTGCATAGGCATTTGTGCTGCCAAAGCCGAGGTGCGACAGCCACATCACAACCGTGCTGTCCTGCGTGGAGCCAAAGTGTGACAGGCCGTTGTAATCCAGCAGCATAGGGTCGTTATAGCTGCGGTACCACGCCTTTTCGGTGCGGTAGGCACTGCGCCCCATGTCGTTTTCCTCGTTTGCCGAGCGTGTGTCAATCGCGTGCAGCGCCTGTGTGCCGTCCTGCACAAAGGACACAAACGCCGGCTCGGGATATTTTTCAAACTGATTCATTTCAAAAAAGCCGTTCGCGGTCAGCTCTGCCATGCACAAAACGCCCAGCGCCGCAAAGCACGCACCGCGCACGCGGCGGCTGCGCGCATTTTGCAGCGCAAACACAAGCACAAAGCACGCACCGCACAGCAGCGCCCCCACGCCAAACAGCGTGGCTGTAAACCATTCGTTGCGCACAAAAAAGCACACGGACAAAAAGCAAAGTCCCGCCGCGCCGCCGCACACTGCGCCGCGCGCTGTGACACGCGCGCCCTGACCCAGCGCGCGCGCCGCCAAAAAGCAGAGCCAAAAACTGAACAAAAATGCGTGCCGGTACGGAAACCACACCGGCTTTACAAAGCCGTGCATGGCAAGCGCCGCGTCCGCGCTGTACAGCGTGAGGAACAGCAGCGCCGTCATCGCAGCGCTGCGCAGCTTTTCGCTGCGGGAAATTCCCTTTGCGCAGAAGTACAGCACGGCAAGCACGATGGCAAGCGTGCCGCAGTAGACGTTCGGCAGGCCGTTTTCCGCATCCGCCCATGTAAAATTGAACGGCAGCAGCCGGTAAAAAAACTCCGTGAGCTTAAAGCTTGCCGCACCCGAAAAGTGAGCGCCGCCCGCAAGCCCCTTGTTCTGCGAAATATCTGCCATCGCGGGGATCAGCAGCACGCAGGCCATGCCGCCCGCGCACAGCGCCCCAAACGCAAAGGACGCACAGCGCGTCAGCCAAAAGCGCCCGCGTGTCATGATGCTTTGTTCATCGGACAAGGGCATATTTGACCCGCACGCCAAAGCATCCCTCGCGCCGCTGCCGGAAGCATTTGCGCCGCCGCGCGCTTGCGCCCGCCGCACAGACAGCGCCCTGTCGCAGCCCAGCATGCAATACCCAAAATACAGCACGACAAACACGCACAGCATATATGCAATATAAAAATTCGCAAAAATTGCAACACCGAGCGCCGCCGCAAACAAAAACGGCCGCCGCGTTTCCAGCAGCACATCCACGCCGTAGCAGACAAGCGGCAGCAGCAGCACCACATCCATCCACATAATGTTTTGCGCATAAATAAGGAAATAAGCACAGAACGCATAGCACAGCGCGGGCAGTACAGCGCGGTGCCGCAGGGTGCCGTTGTGCCGACCGAGAAAAAACGCCATCGCCACGGCCGTGCACACAAGCTTTAACGCCAGCACAAGCCCCGCCATTTTGGCGTAGTGCACAACGGGGACAAGCAGATACAGCAAATTGAACGGGCTTGCGCAATAATAGGCAAGAATGCCAAGCATACTGCCGCCCATTTGCTTTTCAAACGTATAGCTGACGCTGTCCCCCGCAAAAATCGCCCGTGCAAACCGTGCGTTATAGCTGATGTACTGCCCGTTTAAATCGCCCGTCAGCACGCTGCCCGTGCCAAGCGGCCACACGCCCAGCAGCGCATACAGACACAAAACCATGCCCACGGCGCACAGCGCGGTGAGCAGCAGCGTTCGTTTTTCATTCTGCGGCTTTTGCATGGCTTTTTCTCCTTTGGTGCGCGTCTTGAGGCTTTTGTGCAAAAATAGCATCTGACAGGCCGCTACTCTTTGTTAATAGCGAATTATATAATACACTACGTAAACCCAACTGAGCAAGCCGTGCACTATGGCCCAGCCAATAGATTTCCATGCCGTATACGAGATAACCATGGCAAGGCAGGTGCCGAAGCTGATGCCCGCCTTTACGGTTTTGACCACAGTGCTGCTGTTTTGTTCCATTCTTTTTTCCCGCTTTCCCGCTCTCTTTGTTCCAAGGCTTTCTGCGTGCTTTTACAGGCTGCCCGTCTCCTCAAGGCGGCGGCGCATATTGTCAAGCTCCTCCATCTGTCCCATGTCCATCCAACTGTTTTCGCTGATGGGATACACCCCCACCTGCTCGCCCGCAAGACGGTATTTGTCCATGATGTCCGGAAAACCGATGCGCATATTGTCGGGCATTTCTTCAATGACGCGCGGCTCCACCACATACACACCGGTGTTCGTCAAAAAATTCATCTCCGGCTTTTCGGTCACGCGGCAAATGCTTCCGCCGTCGTCCAGCTCTATCACGCCGTAGGGGATGGTAAAATGCTTCACGGCGCACACCATGGTGATGAGGTTTCCCTTTTCTTTATGGTATTTATAGATGTCCCCAAAATCCGCGTCGATGAGAATGTCACAATTCGTGAGGAAGAACGTGGAGCTGATGTGCCCCTTTAGCAGCGACAGCCCGCCGCCCGTGCCCAAAGGCTCGTCCTCGTCGATATAATCGACGGTATAGTCCTTTTGCAAATCGTTAAAATAGCTTTTTATCATATTTTTCTTGTAGTTGACAATCATGTAAAACTCATTGCAGCCAACATCAATAAACCGGTGCATGATGTGCTCTACAATCGGCAGCTCCCCCACGGGAATCAGCGGCTTTGGCAAAATTTTTGTGTACGGGTACAGCCGCGTGCCAAGCCCGCCCGCCATGATGACCACGGGCAAATGCGCCTTTTTGTGCGTGTCGATGTCAAGCCCGCCCGCAAACACAACATCCCCGATGCAGCCGTCCTTGTCAAGCAGCGGCAGCGCGCTGATGGAATGGCGCAGCAGCATGCTCTTTGCCTCGCTGCGGCGCTCCATCGGCAAGCTTTTCGGGCTGTAATTTGCCATGCCGCGCACAGGGGCGGTCAAATCGCCGCCGCTTAAAATATAGCGGCGCACATCCGCATCCGTGACAACCGCCGCAAGCTTTGCCTCCGGCGCAACAAATAAAATTGTGCGCCCCGTCTCGTCCAGCCTGTGCATGGCATCCAGCACGGATGCGTCCGCAGATATGATAAGCTCTTCTATTTTCATGGCAAAATCCCTCGTTTTCCGTCGAAATAATGCGCTTTTTAAAAGCTGAGCAGCGTGTCGACAACGCGCTGTGCGTCACGTTCTGTAAGGCTTGTCGAGCACGGAATATTCACGATGCGCTCAAGATAATGACGCGCCAGCGCAAGGCCGCAGCTCTCGTTTTTCGGATAGTCCGCCTGGTCGCAGATCAGCCCCCAGATGGGGCGCGACTGAATGCGCGCAGCGGCAAGCCTTTGAATGACCTCATCGCGTGTCAGCTTTGCGTCATCGCCCACATACAGGCTGTAAAACCACTTGTTGCTGCGAATGCCTGCGCGAAACGGCTGTATGCCGTAGCCGTGTTTTCCGTCCAGTGCCGCATGATAAAAATCGTACATTTCGTTTTTGTGCGCGATGAATTTTTCAATGCTCTCCATCTGCGCAATGCCCAGTGCCGCCTGCAAATTTGTCAGGCGGTAATTATAGCCCACCTCGTCGTGCCTATAATACAGCTCGTCGCTTTTGGCCTGCGTGGACAGGTGACGCGCGTGCTGTGTCCAGTCGGGATGGTTCGACACAACCATGCCGCCGCTGCCCGTTGTAATCAGCTTGTTGCCGTTAAAGCTGTACACACCCACATCGCCCATGGTGCCCGCCATTTTGCCGGCAAGCTCGCCCTCTGTGTAGCGCGTGCCCAGCGCCTCGGTCGCGTCCTCTATGACAATCAGATTGTATTGCTTCGCAAGGCGCAGCAGCGCGGGCATGCTCGCCATATTGCCGAACACATGCACCACAACAATGGCCTTGATGTGTTTGCCCGTTGTTTTGTTGATGCAGCGGTCACCGCGCATTTCCGCGTGCTGCGCAAGATACTCCTGCGCAAGCGTCGGGCAAAGGCAAAGGCTGTCGCCGCAGCCGATGAAAATAGGCTGCGCACCCGCATAGCGAATGGGATTGACGGCCGCAATAAACGTAAGCGCCGGGGCGAGCACCTCGTCCCCCGCGCCAATGCCCGCGATGAGCATTGCAAGATGCAGACCGGATGTGCCGCTGTTGCAGGCGACGGCATCGGGCATGCCCGTATAATCCGCGACCGCCTTTTCAAAATCGGCAACCTTGCTGCCGCCGGTGGACACCCACTCGCTGACAACCGCGTCAGTGACATATGCCTTCTCGTTGCCGCAGAAATTCGGCACGGACAGCGGAATAAAATTTGGTTCCATAGGTTTCATTCCTTCCCTTCTTTGCCGGCGGCGCGCTTTTTGCGCAGCACGGGGCCAAGCTCGTTGATACAATATCCCAAAAACGCGGCCGCAAGGCCGGGATAGACGATAAAACGAAACACATCGTCAGCAGAAAACGCAAAATAGTCAAGGAACGCGCGCGGCGCATTCAGCGTAAAGCTGTGCAGCACCATGGTCACGTCCGTTTGATTTGTGGGGTCAATGCGCAGACACCCGATGTCTTTGCGCGGCAGTGTAAACGCATAGCTTCCGTCGTTTTGCTGCACACCCCAAACCTTTTTATCGTTGCTGAACAGCTCGCCCGCAGCGGCATAATACAGCGTTACTTCGCCCGGGTCTTTGGAAAATGCAATGTCAAAATGCACATCGCGCACCCTGCCTGTTTTCGATAAATCCGCAAGGACAAGCTGCGGGTCCTCGCTTGCAGTAACGCGCACCGTGTCCGGCGGCTGACCCTCGACAGGCTCCGCATCCTGCCCCTCAAAATCAGAAAAGGTCATTTCGCACGTTGCCAGTGCGCCGCTTTTCCGGTCAAAGCTGTCCTGCGCAAAGTGCAGCAGCGACAGCAGCACACAGCACGCAAGCACCGCGCCGTACAGCCCGCCGACAAGCCCGATGGTCTGTCTTTTCGTCATGGATTCGGCACCTCCATCTCAACCGGTGTCAACCGCACGCAATCGGTGGCGTTCACCATTTTTACGCGCGTCTCATAATTTTTGTTCGGCGCAACGGTTCCGTTTGCATCCACCTCCCACGGGTACACCGTGTCGGCGGGTTCCATGTCCGCATAAACGGGCGTTCCCGTCACATTGACCTTATATAAAATGGTGCGCCCCTGATAATTCTCCTGCCCGCCATCGGACAGCAGCGCACGATAGCTCTCGTAAAATTCGGAATAGGCATCGTCCAGATAAACATATTTACAGTCGTGCCGGACAAGATACGCTGCAAATTCCTCGCGCGGGATGACCGGATTCTGCCGCTCAAGATAGGCGGCGGCATCGACTGATTCAAAATAGCGCGGGTCACCGAATACACCGCCGCCGTTGCTGTACATCAAAATGTTTTCGGGCAGCAGCTCGTAGTGATTGCGAAACCACCCAAGGCCGTTGTCGCCGTCGTTGACGTAAAACACCTTGTCACCCGGCGCAAGCTGCGCCTTGACCGCCGCCGCACGCGTGTGCACGGCAGCCACGTCCGCATACACGGCATCGGGATAGGCAAGGACGCAAAGCTGCGGCTGCACAAGCTGCGTAAAGCGCACCAAAAACGCAGTGCTGAGCACCAAAGTACCAAGCGTCAGACTGTTTTTCAGCCGGCTTCCCAGCGCCGCGCCCAGCGCAAGGAGCACGACAGCCGTGCCGACCCACAGCATATAATAGGTGTTGATATAGCGGTTATAATCAATGATGCTGGCGGTGCCGTCCTTTTTAAACACATACACATAGGTGAAGCCGATAAAAATGTAATAGGCCCAGAAGCCGAGCGTGGAAAACACGCCGTACAGCACGGCGCTGCGCCGGTGCAGCTTGTCCGTGCACAGCAGCGCCGTGGCGGCACACAGCAGCCAGACAAGCAGCATGACAAACAGGCCGCAGCCCAGCATCGTCACATTGTTGCCGCCTCCGGCCGCGGGCAGAAACAGTGAGATCATCTCGGCCTTGATCGCGGCAAATTTTTCCACATAGGGCGCGCCCGCCGCACCCGCCGGCAGACCAAAAAGCTGCTTTGTCCCCTCGACCAGCAGCGTGGCATAGCCCATGTCGCTGTCACCGCCCACGCTTCCCTGCGCCGCGCCGAGCGAATTTAAAAATTTGCTGGACGCAAGAAAAATTGCACCCGCGCCCGCAAACATCGCGCCAGGCACCGAAATTTTCGGCAGCCATGCTCTCCACTTTGCGGGGTGCTCCTCGCCGCCCGCAAGGAGTAAATCCACCCCCACCACCATGGCGGCAATGCACGCCAGCGGCAGCCCCGTGTCCTTGCACAGCGTAACGGCTGCGGACATGACCGCCAACGGCAGCGCCATACCGGCAAGCCGCTTTCCGCTTGTGCACAGCAAATTCTTCCCCGCCTCCCGCTGCTTATACAGGCGGGAAACGTGGTAATACCACGCCAAAACGCCCATCGTCAAAATGGCCATGGGGTAATCGGCATAGGAGGTAATATACGAAAAATCGCAATAAATGTTGCGCGTATACACCGGCAGATATTGCAGCAGAAACATGGCAAGGCTTGTGGGCACAACAATTTTCCAGTCGCGCCAGCGCAGACTGCCCACGGCGGCTGCCCACACAGAAATCATCAAAAGGTCATAGGCGGCGTACATGCGCCACGCTGCATATTCCCCGAAAAAGTTAAAGAAATAGCTCAGCGTCGGCAGCCCCGGCTTTTGTGTGTTCGGCCACGGATAGCCGCTTGCCGCGGCGGAAAAAATACCGTTGCTGCTTTTTGTCAGCTTCGCCGCGGTCGCCCAAAGGCTAAATTCGTCCCAGCCCTGCGGGACAGGTTTTCGCGCGGCAAGCAGCGCAAGACACGCCACGCCGCACACACAGAACAGCACAAAGCCGGGTGTCAGCAGCGCGCGAAAGCCGCCCTTTTTTGCCGTGATCAGCATCGAGAGCAGCGCGGCAGCCGCCAGCGCGTACAGCGTCCACACCGCCAGCGGCAGCAGGCCGAGATAGCCGCACAGCACCGTAAAGACCATTACACCGCACAGCACGGGCAGCGGTGCCAATGCCGAGGGAAGCTTTGTCCGGCGCGCAACAAACGCCGCCAGCACGGCAACCGCCGCAAAGCTGATCATTATTTGAAAAAAGGCTGTCATAGAAAAACCCTTTCTATCGTGGTTTATTGGATGCATCGCAGAAGGAACGCGGAGCATCCCGCAAAAAAGCGCATCGCGTGTCAAGCATCCCTCTGCCGGACACGCCCCCGGTCATGGTGAGGTGCGCGGCGCTATGCCGCAAACGGCACAATCGCGACCGGCCCGACAAAATAAGTGGCGAACAGCAAAAGCGCGCCCAAGATGCCAAACCCGACCGCAACCCCAAAGCCCAGATTGCGCGCGCGCAGCGTCCCGCGTCCCTCATCGCCCGGCTCCAGCACATGGCTCAGCAGCCCCGCCAGCAAAAGGAACAGCATCAGATACACGGGCAGAAAATACCGTGCCTGTAAGCCAATGACCCGAACCATGCCAACCGGTGTATACGTAACGTATAATCCGGCAAGATTCGACGCTGTGTACACCGCCGCCAGCCCCAGCATTCCCAGTGAGCTGCGCAGCGAAAGGCTGCTTTTTTTGTGCACAGACAGCGCAGCGCTTAAAGCGAGCACAAGCGGAGAAAGCAAATTGACCGCCGCGACAGATGTGTCCACGTTGCCAAACAGCCCAAGCTTTGACAGGAAAAAGTCGTTTTCGCACAACGTGCCCCAAAACGTTGCCAGCGTGCGCAAGGGGTTTTGCAGCATGAATGTAAGCTGCCCCGCCGTGCTCGCACCCTCTATCATGCGGCCAATTTCGCCGTAGCCGCGAATTGCAACGCTGTTAAACAGCGTGATGCCAAGATACAGCGCGCCAAAAACGCCGAGCACAAGCACCGCGGCCTGCCATTTTTTAAAGCGTGTTTTCCACGCGGCTTTCGGCAGCACAAGCGGCAGCGCAAGCCACAGGATATTATTCAGCTTCACGCTTGTCATCAGCGCAAGCGCAAGCGCAAACCACACAATGTCGCGGTCGGTCACCTCGTCCTTGCAAAAATAGCTTGCGGCAAAAAAGTAAAGCCCCAGCATCATGCTGTCATAGCTGCACGATGCCGCCATATACAGCGACAGCGGCAGCAGCATCATTGCGCAAAACAGCGCGCGGTAGCGGCGGCAGTTTTTCAGCGCGGCATAGCACAGCAGCGCATAGACGCTAAGCGCCGCAATGCGCGCGCCGTACAGCGTCCCAAGCCCGCCAAACCCAAGCAGCCGCGCCAGTGCAATGCCCAGTGCCTGCGGCAGCAGCGGCAAAACCACAAACAAAACCGGCTCTGTATTGCGGCGCGCCGCTTCCAGCGGCGTTGTGCCGTGCGTGATATTGTAATAATCGACAAACTGCTCTGTAATGCATTCTCCCTTTACAGCGTCCTGCGGCGCAATGTCCACATTGCTTGTCGCACTGCGCGCCTTGACAGGGCTGCCGTCGTGACGGTTTGTCCACGCATTGTAAAACGCCTGCACCGTCGCGTCCGTGTCCTTTGCGTAGCCGCGCGATGCATCAAAGTCAAAGTGACCCTCGCTGATGGCGCTTGCGCGCAGAAAATGCTGTGTCTCGTCAGGAACCTGCAAGGGCGGGCTGACAAACACAAAGAGCAGCCCCACGCAAAAAATTGCGGCGGCTGCCTGTTTGGAAAAGCTGTGCACAAAACGGCACAGCACAAATGCAATGCAAACGCCCACGGTGCAAAGCCCCATGAGCAGCAGCGTGAGCGGCAGCGCGGGAATGTGCGCAAACGGATACTGCCCATAGGAATAAAATACGCGCCAGTAATAGACAAGTGCGATGCAGCCCGCCCATAACGCCGACAACGCCAGCGCCCAGCGCAGCATCCTGCGTTTATTCTGCCGTGCCTGTGTGTCTGTCAGCATACGTTCCCCTTTCTTTCGCGCGGCAAAGCTTGTTTCCTGTCACGCGGCTACGGCGCACCTGCGCTTTTATAGGTTGTAAATGTCCGCCTTGTACTCGTTCAGATGTGCTTTTAAAAAGGCAATCGTCTCGGCAAGACCCTGCTCAAACGAATAGGCCGGCTGCCAGCCCGTCATGCTGCGCAGCTTGGTCGAATCGCCCAAAAGACGGTTCACCTCGCTCTTTTCGGGGCGCAGACGCTCTGTGTCGGTCACAATTTTTGCCGCCGGATTGATTTGACGAATCAGCTCGTCCGCCAAATCACCGATGGAAATTTCGCGCTGCGTGGCAATGTTGATTTCCTGCCCCACGGCTGCCTCGCAGTTTGCAATGGCGATAAAGCCGGCAGCGGTGTCCTTGACATAGTTAAAGTCGCGCGTCGGCGTTAAGCTGCCGAGATGCAGCTCTGTCCTGCCGTTTAAAAGCTGGGTGACAATGGTGGGAATGACCGCGCGCGCGGACTGGCGCGGCCCGTAGGTATTAAACGGACGGACGATGGAAACCGGCAGGCCAAAGCTGCGGTAAAAGCTCTCTGCAAGGCGGTCGGCACCGATTTTTGTGGCAGAATACGGGCTTTGCCCCTGATACGGGTGCTTTTCATCAATGGGCACGTACTGCGCGGTGCCGTACACCTCGCTGGTGGAGGTAATCAGCAGCCGCTGCGTGCCCACATCGCGCGCGGCGTTCAGCACGTTCAGCGTGCCCTTGATGTTGGTGTCCACATAGCTGTCGGGCGAATGATAGCTGAACGGAATGGCGATCAGCGCGGCAAGATGGTACACCACGTCCTGTCCCTGCATGGCAGTGCGCACGCCGTTCGGATCGCGGATATCCCCCATAAAAACTTCTATTTCACTTTTGATTTCGGGCGGCAGCGTGTCAAGCCATCCCCAGGTCCCGAAGGAATTATAATAGCAAAAGGCCTTTACCTTTTCGCCTTTTTTCACCAGTTCCTCTGTCAGATGACTGCCGATAAAGCCGTCGGCACCCGTGACCATTACTGTATGTGCCATACACTCTCCTGTTCCGCGCCGCAAACGCGGGCGCTGTAACGTTATTGCATATATGTTTAGTATTATACTATAATTCCATCGCTTTTTCAACCAAAAGCTACGCTTTACAAACAGTGCCGCACCCTATATAATTAAGATTTAGAAAGCTCTTGCCGCGCCCTCTGTCACAGCAGGCGCGCAAGGCTCTTACAAGGAGTATTGCCATGACCTTTACCGCCGTCAGCTACGCGCTGCTGTTAGCCTTGACTGCCCTGCTTTATTTTATGCTGCCCGGCCGCATGCAAAACGGCGTGCTGCTGACGGCAAGCCTTGTTTTTTATGCGTGCAATCTGCCGCGCGGCGCGGATATCACCCTGTGGCAGACGCTGCTGCCGCTGCTGATTCTGTGCGCAAATATTATCTTTACGTGGGGCATGGCGCGCCGCATTGCTCTGGCGAAAGGCAAGCGCCGCAAGACCTTGACGGGCCTTGCCCTTGCAGCGTGCGTTGCCGTGCTGTGTGTGTTTAAATATTATAACGCCTTTGTGCCCGCCGTGCTGGGGCTTGCAGATTTTGCAAAGCTTGCGCTGCCGCTTGGCATCAGCTTTTACACGTTCGCTGCGGTCAGCTATCTGATTGATGTGTACCGCGGCGATATGCCCGCGGCGCAAAAGCTGCTTCCCTATGCGGCTTTTATCACGTTTTTCGGCACCATCACAAGCGGGCCTATCTGCCGCGCGCAAAAGGTTCTGCCGCAGCTTTCCGCGCCGCGCCGTTTTGACGCACAGCGCACCTGCGACGCACTGCGATTGATGCTGTTTGGCTATTTCAAATGGATTGCCGTGGCAAACGTGCTGGGTTTATACGTCAATCAGATTTTTGCAAGCCCTGAGACACTGGCGGGCTACCGCGGGCTGACCTTGCTTTTTGCGGCGGCGGTCTATGCGTTTCAGTTGTATTTTGAGTTTGCGGGCTACAGCGATATCGCGCGCGGCACGGCGCTGCTGCTTGGCATTGACATTCCCGTCAACTTTAAAACGCCGTATTTCTCCATGAATTTTTCCGCGTTCTGGAGCCGATGGCACATCAGCCTCTCCAGCTGGCTGCAGGATTATATCTTCATGCCGCTTGTCTGGGGGCGCTGGACAAGCCACCTGCCCATCCTTGGCAAAAGGGTGGAAAAGCCGCCCATGATTTCGAGTGTGGCCATTGTGTTTATCATCAGCGGCTTCTGGCACGGCAACACCTGGCCGTTTGTCGTGTGGGGCTGCTTGCAGGCCGCCTTTCGCGTCGGGGAGGAGCTTTTGCACCAGTGGTACAAAAAGCCCGCCAAAAAGCCGGCGCTGCCGCTGCGCATTTTCAAGACGGCGGGCGTGTTTCTTTTGTGGAGCGGGAGCCTTGTGTTTTTCCGCGTGGGGCTGATGAACGGCGGCACGGTGCACGATGCCGTCAGCTATCTTGGCCGTCTGTTTACGGGGTGGTCGCCCTTTGCTTTTGCGGGCGAGACAAGCGCCGCCATTCAAGCCGGTTTTTACACAAAGCCGATGATGGTGGCGGTATATGCCGTGTTTGTGCTGTTTGTGCTGGCGGTGTGCGTGTACGCCGACTGGCTGCAATGCTTTCGCCACCATGACACGCCGATCCCCTGCGTGCTGGCAAAGCAGAAAACATCCGTGCGCTGGGGGTGCTATTATGTACTGATTGTCTGCGTGCTGCTCGGGTATCTTATGCAGAGCGGCGGCTTTGGCACGGTGAGCTTTGCCTATGCGCAGTTTTGATGCAAAAAGGCGCTTCGACCCGGTGCCGACAGGCACACCGCGCAACGATTGATCCGCCTTTGACAAGGCGGAACTCCAATAAGGAGGGCCATTTGCCCATGAAGAAAATTTTGCCCAAGCTGGCGCTTGCGCTGCTGCCGCTGGCTGCATATTTTGCGCTGTTCCTCGCATTTGAGCCGAACAATTATTTTGGTCTGCGCAAAAATGTCAGCACCAATAATCCCATCTCGCGCATCCGCGCGTATGAAGCCGCGCCGCAGTCCGCCATCATTCTGGGCGATTCGCGCATGGCGCATTTTGACATGGCGCTTGTCAATCAGACAGCCGGTCGCCCCTATGCAAACGTCGCTTACGGCGGCGCGGGGCTTGACGAGAGCATCGACGAATTTTACTATCTGTACGGCAAGAATCCGTCCATTGACAAGGTGGTGTTCGGGCTGTCATTTTACACGCTGAATGCCGCCTATAAGCCCGTCAACCGCATGTCCACCGTGGCGACACAGCTTGCGAATCCGGCGGCCTATGTCTTTAATCTGGAATACAACGTCAACACCATCACCGTGATGGCCGACAGGCTTCGCTATGCGCTGCGCGGCGAGGCGTACACGGATTTAGAGGAAACGGCAGAGCACTCCCCCGCCGAATATGCGGATGCGGACGGCGCGCTGCCCGCCCGCGCGGATTTGATTGATTACGCCGCCACGCTGTATGCAAACTGCGCCGCAAAAGGCGTTTCTCTGCTGCCGCCGCGCGTTTATGACGCGGACGGAAATCTATCAAACGCGCGCGAAATTTCAGCCGCAGCCGCCGCCGTCACGCCCGCCGACAGCAAATTTCGGTTGAACACGCACGCGCTTGCGCGCCTTGCAGAGCTGAGCGCTTTTTGCGCGCAGCATAACATTTCGCTCACCTTTGTGCTGCCGCCCATGGACGAGAGTGTGCGCGCGCTTGTGACAACGCCGCTTGGCATTGAAGCTGCCATGCAGCCCGCGCTGGCCGCCCTTGCCGCGACGGGTGCGCAGGTGCTCGACTACGAGTGGACAAACACACAGGCACTTCCCGACACCGCATTTTACGACGGCTTTCATCTGGACACGCGCCACGGCCTGCCCGCATGGACCGCGCTTTGCTTTGACGAGGTGGCATAATGGCACAAAAAAAACGGCTTGATTTTTTAATTTTATACGAGCACGTCGTGCGCGAATACGAGAGCCTTCTGCTGTTGCAGGCGGAGCTTTCGCGCCGCGGCTATTCGTCGGAAATTCATCAGCTGCTCGACCGCAAAAGGCTGCGCTACCGCACATGGAAAAAGCCGGAGGTCGTCATCAGCAGCTGCATGTACGACGATGAGGCCATCAACAGCCATGTGTACAACAATGTCGGCGTGTGCAACAAGGTTGTCAATCTGCACTGGGAGCAAATGCTCAGCGACACGCAGGAGCAGGGCGCGTGGTTTAACTTTGACGGCAACGCCAAAAAATGCATCCAGACCTGCTGGGGGCAAAAGACGGCGCAGCGCTTGATGGCACACGGCATGGACGCGCGAAACTGCCCTGTGACGGGCGCTGTCATGATGGATTTTTTGCGGCCGGAATTTGCGGGCTATTTTAAAGACAAGGCCGCGCTCTGTGCGCAATACGGTCTTGACCCCGCCAAAAAGCTACTGCTGTATATTTCGTCGTTCGGCTATGCCAGCATGACGGACGAGGAAGTGAAGGAGCTTTCCGCGATGGCGGGCGAGGATTTTTCCGGCTTTGCGCGCACGAACCGCGAGAGCATGCGCACAACGCTGCAATGGTTCGACGACTATCTTGGCGCGCATCCTGAGGCAGAGCTTGTCTATCGCCGTCATCCCAGCGAGTGGAACAGCCCCGCGCTGACGCAGCTCTGCGCAAAGCGTTCTAATTTTCACGTCATTTTTGCAGACAGCGTCAAGCAGTGGATTGTCGCAGCAGACGATATCTACATCTGGATGAGCACCGCCGTTGCGGAGGTGTATTTTGCGGGCAAGAGCTGTCATATTCTGCGTCCGCAGGCCATTGAGCACGAGTACGACCCTGTCATTTACGCGGGCGCACAGACCATTGAAAGCTATGATGCCTTTGCGCGCGCCGCAGCCGGCGAGCCTGCGCCCTTTCCCATCGCGCGCGAAATGATCGAGGGCTATTTTGACAAGAGCGACACGCCCGCCACCCTGCGCATGGCAGATTTGCTGGAGGAGGTTTATCACGCGCCCCCGCGTGATTTTCCGTTCAGTCCGCCGTTTAAGCCGCATTTTAATCTGCTGAAATACCTTGCGCTGCTCGGCGTACACGCCCTGTACGCCCTCCGGCTTGACCCAAGCGTGTTTCGCGGCATTTGTCCGCCGTTTGCGCGCTTTGCGGGGCGCATTTACGGCTACGTTGACAAGGCGCACATTGACAAGGCCGAAATTGCCGCGATGCGTGCGCGCATTGCGCCATTTGTGAAGCGTCTGTGAAATAGCAGCATCCTCTTTTAAAGCAGCGCCGATTATGGTATACTAAACGCGGATTTACCACACAGCTTCATTTGTGACAAAAGGAGAATCGCAACTATGAAATACTGCAAAAAATGCACCATGCCGGACACGCGTCCGGGCATTACATTTAACAGCGAGGGCGTGTGCAGCGCCTGCACGCATTACGAGCACCGCAAGGACGTGGACTGGGATGCCCGCTTTCAGGAATTTAAGGCGCTGTGCGACAAGTATCGCGGCTGCAACGGCCCCGGCGGTTACGACTGTGCGGTTGCAGCCTCCGGCGGCAAGGACAGCCATTTTCAGGTGTACATGCTGAAAGAGGTCATGCACATGAACCCCATCCTGTTCAGCGTGGAGGACAATTTCCCCATGACGGATGCCGGCGTACACAACTTAAAAAACATCAGTGAGGAATTTGGCTGCACCATCATCAGCTGCAAGCCCAACATCAAGGTGCAAAAAATTCTGATGCGCAAATTCTTTGAAAAATACGGCAAGCCGACCTGGTATCTTGACCGTCTCATTTATACCTTCCCGCTTCATATGGCAGCCAAGTTTCATACGCCGCTGCTGTGCTACGGCGAAAATGTCAGCTTTGAATACGGCGGCAGCTCGGATGTGGAAACCTATTCCGCGCTGGGTCAAATTGAAAACGGCGTTGCCGTGGGGATGCCCATGGACGAGCTGCTGGGCGATGGCGTGAGCGAAAAAGATCTCTCGCTGACGCTTGCCCCGCCCGCGGAGGAGCTGCAAAAGCTTGACCCGTTCTACATGAGCTATTTTGTGCCGTGGAACAGCATCACCAACTATCAGCTGGCGAAATCGCGCGGGTTCCACGATTTGACGCACGAGTGGGACCGCACGCATCACGCCGAAAACTTTGACCAGATTGACAGCCGCGCCTATCTTGTGCACTCGTGGCTGAAATACCCGAAGTTCGGTCATGCGGCGGCAACAGATTATACCGCGCGTTACATCCGCTACGGTGTGATGACGCGCGAGGAGGCCATCCCCATCATCAAGGAGCGCGACGGTGCGCTTGACCCGCTGTGCGTGCGCGATTTCTGCGAGTTCTGCGGCTATCGTCAGAGCGAATTTTATGCGATTCTTGACAAGTTTTACAATCGTGATTTGTTCGAGAGGGATGCGTATCACCGCTGGGTGCTGAAGCATCCGATTTGGGAAGAATAATCAGCGTGCTTGTCAGAAAGCGGGCTTTCGAGCAGTTTCCCTAGGGCGTGTTTGAAAACTCGCTGTGTTTGGATTTTTTCACAAAATTTGTTCTGCGCAAGGCAGAAAAGTGTAGGCACACTTTGTGTTTGTCAAGCTTTTCTAACGCAGTGCAGGACGAATTTTGGGTGAAAAGACGAATGCATGGAGTTTTCAAACATGCCCTAGCCATTGACACTTTTTACCGCTTGCGAAACTGCTGCAAATCCCCTTGCAGGGCATTCGATGTGCCGGTCATAGACGATGCACCGTAGCAATAGGAAATCACATTGCTATCCGTGGGACGGCACGACTTGTGCCGTCCCACGTTTGTCTTTTTTACGCCTGCCGAGCACAAAAAATCCGCTTTTTTGTGAATGACTTTGTTCCTGCAGGCTGCATCCCGTTGATACGCCGTAAGAAATGAGTAGATTATGAAACAGCGCAAATTGTTCTGCGAAATTTCCCCGCTGTGCTATCAAATTTCCACCGCAAAAAACCGCGCTCTGCGCAGGATGCGCGATGCATTTTCCGGTGCGCATTTTGCACGCACGCGAAATACAACGCCCCTGCCGCACCGCATTTACCGCCATGCGTCCATCATCCGGCGAGAGCTTGCAAACGTGGATGCCACGCTGCAAAACAACAAAGCCGTCAACCTGATGCTGTCCGCACCAAGGGTCAACGGCATTCTGATTCGTCCGGGCGAAACCTTTTCGTTCTGGCGGCTTGTCGGCCTTCCCAGCGCGCGGCGCGGCTATCTGACCGGGCTGACCATCGCACACGGTGTACCCGCGCAGGATATCGGCGGCGGGTTGTGTCAGTTTACAAATTTGCTGCACTGGCTTATTCTGCATACGCCGCTGACCATCACGGAGCACCACCATCACGACGGGGTGGATTTATTCCCCGATTCCGGCCGCAACGTTCCGTTCGGCACGGGCACCTCCATCCTGTACAACTACCTTGACTACCGCTTTAAAAACGACACGGATGCAGCCTTTCAGCTGCTTGTCCACGCGGACGGCGACCTTTTGTACGGCGAAATCCGCAGCGATCAGCCCGTGCCGTTTCGCTATGACATTGTGTCGCAGGACGAGCATTTTGTGCGCGAAGCGGACGGCGTGTACCGCTGCGGCAGCGTGGTGCGCATTTGCACCGATGCCAAAACAGGCGAAGTGTGCGCGCGCACCTGCATCAAGCAGAATCACGCGCGCGTGCTGTATGACACAGACGGGCTTGTGCTTCGGGAGGCCGCCGACGGCAAGCTGCACTGATGCTCTGCCTGTTTTCCCTTTGTTTCCAATCAAACTTTGCCGCGCGCAAAGCGCAAAGCAGTTTATGCCGCGGAGCTTATTCTGCAGCAATGGAACCAAATAAAAGGATACTTATTGCCAGCTTCCTTGCCGGTTGCGGTTTCCTGCAAGGAAGATTACCATTCTCATCATGAATTGAGCTGCTATAACTCGCACACCATTAAATCCAGCGCTTGATACTGCCCGTCACGGCAGCGAAACGCCTTTTTATTTGTGCCGTATCGCACAAAGCCGAATTTTTTGTAAAGCGCAATTGCGCGTGTGTTCTCCGTTACAACCTCTAATTCAACTTGTGTGTAACCGATGCGGCGCGCTTGCTCTAACGCGGCTTTCAAGATAGCAGAGCCTACGCCGCAGCCCCAGTATGCCTTTTGGATGGAGATGCCAAATTCCGCGCGGTGTTTGCATTTTCCGCACCAGAAAACAGGCTGCAAGCCCGCGTTCGCAATCACTTTATCCCCCACAACGGCAGCAAGCATCAGCGTTTTTTCGCTCTCCTCCAGCTCGCTTAAATAATCGCGCTCTGCCTCCTCGCTCAATGTGATTTCATCGGGATAGCGCAGCATATTGTTCGTTTCGGCGGAGGTCAAAATCATATGCGACAAAATTGCCTGTGCGTCTGCCCCGGTCGGGTTTCGCAAAATGCAGTCTGTTCCGTTTTTTAGCTTGATTTGCTCGTAATATTTCATTTTCGCCTCGTTCCCACTGATTGTATTTCTACAGCAATGATACAAAATACAAGTAACCTCTGATTTATCTTCTTTGCCGGCTGCGGTTTCATAAGACCGCAATAACAGTGTAGCATACAAAAAATACAGATGCAAACGCAGCTACCATGTTCGGGTATTTAAATACTGCTCGGCAAGGTTCTCGGCGTTTTTGACCAGTGCGTCGTCAAAATGCATAAAATGCAGCAGCCGGATTGCATTTCTTGTTTGTGCTGCGCCCTGTTTCAGCAAATAGTCAAAATGAATGCCATCGTCCGTTATCTGCTCTGAAAAATGATAGCAATCATAATTGCCTTTTAATATTTCAGTCAGCTCAATGTCATGCGTGGCGACGATGCACAGACAGTCTTTTGCCTGCAAATATTGCAGCACTGCCACTGATGCCGCAATCCGTTCGATGGTATTGGTTCCTTTTAAAATTTCGTCGATAAAACAGCTGCACGGAACAACATTCAGCTTGTCAAGAATTCTCTTGAGCGATTTAATTTCCGTGACAAAATAGCTGTCGCCCTCCAAAAGATTATCCTGCACGGCCATTGATGTGATGACAAGGGTAAATGCAGCCGCATAACTGCGCGCTGCACATGTGTAAATGGTCTGCGCCAAAATACCGTTGATTGCAACGGCTTTGATAAAAGTGGATTTTCCCGAAGCGTTGGACCCGGTTATAATGCTGTTGCGATGAATTTCAGCATCATTTGCAACGGGCTGAGAAAGCAGCGGATGATAGAGGCCGAGAAACTCGACCTCGTTTTTTGTGTGAAAGACAGGGGAGCAATAAACCGGCAGACTTTCTCTGAATGACAAAATGCAGATGGCACTGTCCAGCTCCCCTACACTGATATACAATTGTTCAAAAGCAGCCGTGTTTTTGCCAATACATTTCATCGCCTTATTATAATTTCGCAAATCGGATAGGAACAGTATTTTGATGTATTCCATAATCACCTCTGTGTCAGAAATGCCCGCCTGTGACAGATGCGGAATTTTACTGCGCAGAGACCGAAACACCGCAAGGCTTTGTCTCATTGCAGCAATCAGCGGCTTTAGCGCTTCCTCTTTGCTGCTGCATATTTTATGGCAGCAGCAAAGCAGCGACGAAAAATATTCCATCGCGGAAATATTCGCTTCGATTTTTCTTTTCGCGGAATAGTACACAAAAATGTTCACAAGAAACGCAACAATGAGCAGCCCCATCCCAAAGCTTTGCGCAAAGGGAATGCACAGAGCCCCAAGCATCGGCATCAAGGCAAGTATATTGTACAGAGTGGGATGTTTGAGCGGTATTGTCGTTTTGCCGTTGATAAAAGAAACCAAATTATTATTGCTCTTTTTCCCAAGCCCCGAAAGCATCATTTGCAGCTTTAAACGTTCCTCGGCATTCGCCCGCAAATAGGCAATCGTTGTTTCACGGGTTTTCAGCGAATCCTCACTCATCTGTGGCGTATGCAAAATATGGTATAAATATTCATCGCCGACAGAGGTACAGCAGCAGTTGATGCGGCAAAACACATCATCCATGTCAAGATCGTTCCACGTAACAGCGTCAATCCAATGAGAACCGTCTGTCTGCCGGCTTTTATAATAATGGTATGTGCCAATGCTGTCAAACGAAACATTTTGATTGTCCGGTTCTTTCCCAAACGAAGCTGTAAGCTTTTTCTTCAGCTTTTTGCTGTCATTGATTGCAGAAATGACAAACACCGCTATTCCCACCACAAGGATTGCACTTGCAAGCACAAGATAATTCATATCGAAAATCCTCACACAATGGCTGTCGGCTGCTTTTTTAGGGAACCGCCGCACAGCTTGTTATCAAAAAATGCGGCAATCGAATTTTCGATTGCCGCATTTCATCACTCTCGTGTTAACTCGTCAACACGAACGCTTATTTCAGTTCAACCTTGGCGCCAAGATCTTCCAGCTTTTTCTTCAGCTCCTCGGCATCATTCTTCGAAGCGGCCTCTTTCAAGGTCTTCGGAGCGTTGTCAACGAGATCCTTGGCTTCCTTCAGACCCAAGCCGGTGGCCTCCTTGACAGCCTTGATCACGCCCATTTTGTTGGCGCCGATTTCGGTCAGCACGACATCAAACTCTGTCTTCTCCTCGACAGCGGCAGCGGCGGGGCCGGCAACCATGACGGGAGCAGCAGCGGTAACGCCGAACTCCTCCTCAATCGCTTTCACAAGGTCGTTCAGCTCCAGAACGGACAGCTTTTTTACTTCTTCGACGATAGCTTTAATATCAGCCATTGTGTTAATCCTCCATTTATAATGTATTTTGTGTTGGGTGCGGATGCACAGCGCGCTTTATGCGGCAAGCTTATGCAGCCTCTTCAGCGGCCTTTTTATCGGCCACGGCTTTAAGACCGACAGCCAGACCACGCAGGTTGCCCGTAAGAGCGGACAGCAGCATGGACAGCATGCCCTCGCGGTTGGGCAGGTTGGCAATGGCAACAATGGACGGAACGTCCATGACCTTGCCCTCCATGTAACCGGCCTTCAGCGCAAATGCGCCCTTGGACGACTCTGCATATTTGTTCAGAATCTTTGCGGCGGCTGTGGGATCCTCCTTGGAGATGGCAATGGCGGATGAGCCTGTCATCTGCTCGGTCATGCCCTCCAGCGCGGTATCCTTGACAGCCAGACGCAGCATGGTGTTTTTGATGACAGAGTACTCAACGCCTGCTTCACGCAGCTCGGCGCGCAGCTTTGTGTCGTTCACCACGCTGATGCCCTTATAATCTACGATGACACCTGCCACAGAGCCGCTCAGCTTCTCGCGCAATGCTGCGACCAAAGCCTGCTTTTCGGTTAAAATCTTTTCACTCGGCAATTCTATTTCACCTCGTTTCATTTTGCGGATACATCCGCATAAAAAAGCCTCTCTCCCGCGCACGGGAAAGAGGCTGAAAATCACAGTGTAAAACAATGTTTTCCGCGTTTCTCGGCAGGAAGGGCATAGCCCTTTACGCAATTGCTCCTGCTGTCTCTAAAACAGCTATTTTATTATAGCACAGCCAACTGCCGCTTGTCAACAGACATTCTTTGTCTCATTCCGTCTGACCAGGCCTTGCGCGGCTGTGTGCGCGGGACATCCATGTCCGCCGGGAAATCGTCGCTTTAAACGCCGAATTTGCCGCTGTTCATCTTGATGCCGGGGCCCATCGTAGAGGCAACCGTAGCGCTCTTGATGTACTGGCCTTTGGCGGCAGCGGGCTTTGCCTTGACGATGGCATCCATGACAACCTTCAAGTTCTCGCCCAGCTTCTGCGCGCCAAAGGACGCTTTGCCGACGGGAACATGGATGATGTTTGCCTTGTCAAGACGGTACTCAATCTTACCGGCTTTGGCTTCGGTCACAGCACGACCCACATCGGGGGTAACGGTGCCTGCCTTGGGGTTCGGCATCAGACCGCGGGGGCCAAGCACCTTGCCAAGACGACCCACAAGACCCATCATGTCGGGCGTTGTGACGAGCACGTCGAAATCGACGAAGCCCTCGTTCTGAATTTTTGCAACCAAGTCGGCATCGCCCACGAGCATTGCGCCCGCAGCCTCGGCGGCCTTGGCGGCATCGCCCTTGGCGATGGCAACAACGCGCACGTTCTTGCCGGTACCGTTGGGCAGCACGACGGCACCGCGCACCTGCTGGTCGGCATGACGGCTGTCAACGCCAAGACGCACGTGCAACTCAATGGTCTCGTCAAATTTTGCTTTTGCGGTCTTGCAGCACAGCTCCAAGGCCTCGTCGCTGTCATATAATTTTGTGCGATCGACAAGCTTTTTGCTGTCGATATAATGTTTACCCTGTTTCATAGTATCCTCCTGTGGTAAAATCGGAAATTTCCTCCCACGAATGGCGGGTCGTTCGGATGATTAGCCTTCGACTGTGACGCCCATGCTGCGGCAGGTGCCTGCAATCATGCGGACGGCTGCGTCCAGAGACGCGGCGTTCAAATCGGGCGTTTTTGTCTTGGCGATCTCCTCAAGCTGCGCGCGGGTAATCGTCGCAACCTTAGTCTTGTTGGGAACGCCGGAACCGCTCTCGATATTCAGCGCCTTTTTGACAAGCACTGCTGCGGGAGGGGTTTTTGTGATAAAGCTGAAGGAACGGTCTGCATATACTGTGATGACGACCGGAATCAGATATCCAATGTCTTTCTGCGTGCGCTCGTTAAATTCTTTTGTAAAAGACATGATGTTTACGCCGTGCTGGCCAAGCGCAGGACCAACAGGCGGTGCCGGGGTAGCTTTACCGGCGGGAATCTGGAGCTTTATATACCCCACTACCTTCTGAGCCATACTGTGCACCTCCAAAAAATTGTGGTTACTTGCGAAGCCGAC
>JAVXUG010000015.1:38368-39954 GCA_036642215.1 Ruthenibacterium sp. | reverse complement strand
GATTGTGCTGAACGGCTGCGTGGATTCCATTCGGGTGTTGATTAACGGGACACCGGATTTTGTGCGCGAACAGACGCTTAAAACGCTGACAGAAATGCTTTCGGGCGGCGGCTTTATTCTCTCGCCAAGCCACGACTATCTGCTGGAAGAAACACCGGTTGAGAATGCACTGGCTTTTTATGACACCGGGTTTCAATACCGCGCAGCGATAAGCGGCTGAGATGCTTGCAGCCGCAAATTTTTGCGGCTGCCGGATCATAAAATCGCCCTGCGAGGGGTGAGAGCAGCGTTGCAAGCTGTAAAAAGGATCAAAGTCTAGAGAAACTGCTATGCCGCGGCGCGATATCAAAAAAGTACAAAGGAAAGCATCAAACCCGTCCATTTTCAAAGCTGCAGAAGGGATGCTATACTAACATCAGTCAAGCGGGCAAGCCCCGCAATTTGCAGTAAAATGGAAAGCGAGGAAATTTGTTGATGAAAAAGTTGATGAGTGTTCTGCTGGTTTGTGCTCTGGCGGGCGGTATGCTGACTGCGTGCGGCGATAAACCGGCGCAGTCTGCGGCGGGGTCCGGTACGCCGGCAAGTACGGCAGAGAAAAAGGATTTATCGGGATCTATTACCTTGATGGCGAGCCAGAACTGGATTAAAGACATCGACCGCGAGCTGTTTCAGGCGTTTGAGGAAGAAACCGGAGTGGAAGTAAAGGTGCTGCTGACACCGGATAACGGCTACGCCACCTTGCTGGGCACAAGCCTTGCGGGCGGCAGCAATGCCGTGGATATGTTTATGTATCATGCGGGCAGCGCAATGGTCACAGCCGGCATCCCCGATGTTGCGCTTGAGCTTAGCGGTGAGCCATGGGTGGGCAATCTGGAGGATTGGGCAAAACAGGCCAACACCTACCAGGATAAGCTGGTCGGTTTCCCCACATGGGGCGTTGACTATGAGGGCATTCTTTATAACAAAACGCTGTTTGAAGAAAAGGGCTGGGAAATTCCGAATACATGGGATGAGTTTATCGCACTGTGCGATCAGATCAAAGCGGATGGCATGATGCCGATGTACGAAGGCATCAATGGCGTGTGGCACACCGAAAGCTGGGTCTATGCACTGACTCCGGCCATTCTAGCCGAAAAGCCGGACTATGTAGAATATTTGAACAGTGACGCAGCCAACAAATGGGGCGACATTAAGGCCTTGAGCGAGGGCATGACGCAGCTGCGTGATTTCCTTGGCGCAAAAGAGGGCGGAAAAGCCAAATATTACACCAATGACGGTCAGGCGGAGGATTGGTTCGGCAGCTATCCCGCGATGCAAAACCGTGAGGTTGCCATGATGATGACCTACACCGCTTATCCGGCAGAGCTGAAAGCCAATGGCAGCACCGATGAGTGGGGCATGTTTGCCTGCCCGCTGCTGGACAATCAGGTTGTCGTAGCCAACGGCGGCGGTGTCTCTAAGTACATCAATAAAAACAGCCAGAATCTGGATGCCTGCAAAGCGCTGTTTGAATTTTTGGCGCGTGACGAAAACCTCGAAAAATACTATGCGGCCCGTACAGACCTTGTGTCTGCATCTTTTAAAGA
>JAVXUG010000015.1:0-38268 GCA_036642215.1 Ruthenibacterium sp. | reverse complement strand
GAGGAGGATGAGACATCGCAGAGCGGCGACAATCTGGGCATTCTCAAAATGCACATTGCGGATCATTTGCGCACGGCGCTGGAGCAAAAAGACACCGCCGCTGTCCGCGCGGAGCTGCAGCTTATTTTTAAATATATGTCGGACAATCATTTGCCCCAGCAGGACTGGCAGCGGGTGATGCTGTATATTCTGCGTATGATGGAGTTTTCCGGCGGCGGCTCTGTCGATTTGCAAACAGAAACGCTGCGCTGCGTCAGCCGCATGAACGACGAGGCAAAATGCGTTTCTGTCTGCGTGAGTGCCATGATGGCGTGCCTTGACTCTAAGAGTGCGGCAGACACAGAGGACCCGGATATGCTGGTGCGCCGGCTGAAAAAGCATTTGGACGCAAATTATCTTGTGCTTGAAAATCTGGAGGACGTGACAAAGGTTTTTGCGTACAGCTATGCCTATTTATCGCGGCTGTTTCGCAAAGAATACGATGTTTCAATGAATCATTATGTCACCTCGCTGCGGGTCGAACTGGCAAAGCGGCTGATTCAGAACAATGAAAATCTCAGCATGATAGAAATCAGCCGCATGGCGGGGTTCAGCGATAATTATTATTTCAGCCGTGTGTTTAAAAATGTCACGGGAAATACACCGACGGAATATAAAAGCAAAATAATACTAAAAGGATAAAATGCGAAAGCAGCAGAACGCGCAATGCATGATCCTCATGAATGAAACCGCAATCGCTGCAGGCACAGCCATAATCCGGTTGCGATCTTTCATGCCATCCGCCGTTTACCGTAGTTTTTATTGAAGATAGCTTCAGCGAAAATTGCTGATCTTCTCTTTGCGTTTGCGCATTTTCGCGGCGTAACGCCTTATTTTCTCGCTTAAGTTCTTTCACTTGCTTCGCTGAGTTAAGCGAGGCTGTGATGTCTCTGCGCGGGGCAAAATTGCAGTCCGCAGCAATTTTGCGCTGACTGTATTCCTCATCAGCTTGATGCATCGTACATCCAATACGACGCTTGCTCCCGGAATACTGCGTCTCGGTGACGAACGGATGGGGAATAGCGGACACGGTACAAAGCACAAAACAAGCCGGACAGCTTCAAACTGCCCGGCATCTCTGCTGTATGCGGATTAATTCAAAGGAATATTACTATTCTTATCACGAACGAAACTGCGATAAAACGTTAGAATAAGAAGACAATGGGTCTGACGGGCTTCTCCAAGAGCTTTGCGTTCGAAAATAAGTCAGTCGATCATCCGCTTATTCGCGGCGCTCGATTGGTGTAGCACACGGGCAACGACATGAACGAGGACAGGGCGGCATCCTATCAAAAGATAATTTACAAGGTGCTGCAAGATGCATTGCAAATTAATCGGTGCCATTTGCAAACTCTGAAGGAGTTTCCCCGACAATGCGCTTAAACACCTTGCTGAAATAAGATACATCGCTAAAGCCCAGCGCTTCAGCCGCTTCGCGCAGGGGGGTGCCTGGCATTTGCCGCAGCATCTTCTGCGCTTTTTCTATTTTCAAGTGCGTAAAATAATCAATGGGTGTCATGTTCTTTTTCTGCTTAAAAATGCGGCACAAATATACCTTTGAAAGATTCATTTTGTCCGAAAGCATTTGCAGCGTAATTGGCTCAGAAAGATTTTGCTGAAAATACTGCTCTATTTGCCGGACAATAACCTTCTTGGACTCGCTACGCAGGTGGTTATGCTCTGCCGGTAAAAAAAGCTCCGTCAGCAACAAGTAAAAGTTTTCGCCCAATTCCTCGTAGCTGTCGGAAAAGCACAGCAGATTCTCAAGCAAAAATTCGCTGTCTGCGGCCGCATGCCCCCCCGTCGCAAGACCGTGACGCACAGTGGATAGCAGGAAAACTAAATCTTGTCTTACATACAGCAGCGGGCGCTCGGCTGCTTGCCAGCTTTGTGTCAGTTTGTGCAGATTAGAACCCAGCAACGTCGTTTCACCTTGCCGCAGCAAAGAGAGCAGCATCTGTGCGGTTTCCTTTAAATTTACATCGCACTTGTCCGTCAAGCTCTGTCCTACCTCGCATACGGCAGTTTTTCCGAGCACGATGCCCTGTGCGGCGGCTTTGCGGCAGGCGCGCAGACGGCTTGTTAAAGAATTCCCTTCGGCAATGGCACAGCATGCGGTTACAGGCCATCCGTAGCTTTTTGCCAATGGTTCCGCAAGCGCTTGCGCTGTGGCACGTAAGTCGTGCGCATCTTGCGTGCAGCCACTGAGAATAACCGCTTTTTCATTTGAAAAAAACCCGTCAAAGCACAAAATATCCCGGGCGTAGCCGCTGTGAATGCGAAAAAAATCCACAAGCTCGGCAGAGGAAACATACGGCACGCTCGGATGCAAAATGTACTCGGGACCACCCAGCGCATTTGAAAAAATAAGATAAATAATGCCGCATGGCTCTGTGCCGATTTGCCCCTCCGGCAAAAAGTTGTCGATGCCTAAAATCAATGAAGCAACATTTTGCGGCGCTGTCGCTTTGGCCAAAACCTGTGAACAGCTTTGCAGACATTTTTGCAATGCCGAAAGCTCCACCGGCTTTAACAAATACTCCTGCACCCCAAGGCGGATTGCACGCTGGGCATAGGCAAATTCCTGATAGCCGCTGACGATCACCGGAAGTGCTGTATTGCCTGCTGCGCGCAGCTTTTCAAGCAGCGTAATGCCATCCATGTCAGGCATTCGAATATCGGTAATCAGCACATCGGGGCGAGCCTCTAAAATGCGTCCATACGCTTCAAGACCGTTTGTGGCGGTACCAAGAACCTCATAGTCTCCTTGTAAATCCTCGATTTTCTGCTTGAGTGCCTGCAGTGCAATGATTTCATCTTCCACAAGAAAAATGCGTATTCCCATTATAAGGGTACTCCTTTCCGAGACTGGTTTTCCTGCAAAATTGCCAGCTCCACACAGCCGCCAACGCTTTGCCCACGGTTTGATACGGTGATATAAAAATCGTGTCCGTATAAAATACGACAGCGCAGATACAGATTGGAAAGACCCATGTTACCAATTTTCATATTGACAATATCACTGTTCTTTTGCAGGCTTTCGTCGCAGCGGGCAAACTGCGCGTAAATTTCCGTCAGGCGCTCCTGCGCAAAGCCACGCCCGTTATCGCACACAAGAATATGCCAACCGTTTTGAATGCGCTCCACTGTTACGTCAATTACAAGGCAGTGGCACGCCTCACACATGGCATACTTGACTGCGTTTTCCACCAAGGGCTGCACGGTATATTTTGGCAGCGCGTAGGAAAGCAGGGTTTTGTCTGCATGTACGTTGATTTCCAGCGCACCCTCGTACCGCTTTTTAATCAGAGCACTGTAGCAAGCAAGATATTCCATCTCGTCCCCCACGGTATACTGCCGTTTGGAGTAATCTGAAAGGTAGCGCAGCATCTGTGAAAAAGAAACGCACAGCGCCGACACCTCTTTGTCGCCGTTCATGTAGCTGACGGATTCTATCATGGAAATGGTGTTGTATAAGGTGTGCGGATTCATCTGTGCTTCCAGTGCAAGGTAATTGGCACGTTCCTCTCCCGCGCGCGCCTGTATGCTTTTGGCAATGGCTTCGCGTAAATTGTCAAACATGGTTTGAAACGATCGGTTGATGTTTTCAATCTCGACAATCTGATACGACTGCGGCAGCACCAGCGAGAGGTTCTCGAGTGATACGCTGCTGACGGCTTGATTCAAATCCACCAGCGGTGCTGTCATGCGGCGCGTCAGCAGCAGCATCATTCCCAGCGATAGCACTGCCGCCGACAGAAACACCAGCACGGCAAGCGCAAGCAGCTGCGGCGCAAACGCAAACATGGCGTTGCGGGGATTGTACATGACCGTCACCCAGCCGGAATATTTGCTTTTGGCATAGGAAAGCTGCGCGTTATAGCCCCCAAATAGGCTCTCGCTTTCGATTGGGCCGTTTACGACAAGGCTGTCCGGCTGCGCAAAATGAAAGCTGAAATCTCCCGCAAGCGCGGTTTGCCGCTCTACAACTTTAAAAATATTGTGCAAAAAATTCTTGCTCACGCGCTCGTCCAGCGGAAACACAATGTTGCCATTGGGTGCAAACACTGCAATGCTGCCAAGCGGCGAGTGGATGTCACAGTAGTCCTCCAAGGTGGAAAAATTATTTTGAACCTCCACAATACCACAAACCCGCTCGTCTTGCATCACTGCACGTGCCACCGAATAAATGCGATGGTTTGTCCGGGAAAAAATATCGCCGTGCGGCGAGAGCGTGACCCTGTCACCGCGCGCAAGCTGAATGTGACTGCGCCACGGGTAATGCAGCAGCTTGCTCTCTACGCGTGCCGCGTCCTCCTCAACAGCCGCGCGCGAAAGCCAGCCGTTTTCGTTGAAGGCCAGCACGCGATAGGTGGCAAACAGCGGTGCATCCAACGCTTTTACGCTTGTTTCAAAGCGCTGATCATAGGCAGCCAGCGTCTCCCTGTCTGGTGCAGGCGTGGCTGTCATCATATTCATAAAGTCTCTATCTGCCAGAAGCCCGTGAATGATGCGATCCATAGATTGCAGCGAAAAATCGATTTGTTCCTGTGTTTTTATGACAATTTGGCTTTGCGTTTCGGTGTTTTTGGTGTATTGCTCTTTATAGATGTAAGAGATTGCCACAAAAAATATCACAAACAGAATAGAGAGCAGCACGGAAGAATAAGCAAAAAACAGTTTGCGCGGATATGACTTTTTTCGCATCACCACCAGCTCCTCTTTCAAGGTTTACAGTATTATAACACACGGCGATGAACTTGTAACCGCCTTGTACATCATTCATGCCATTGTTTCCTTTTTTCTGTGCTGCAGTTTATGATTTTACCATCAGAGCGGCTGCGTTTACTATTTTGCTGTGCCATTGGGCACGATTTTCCATTCTTGTTTTTGCCAGCGCGCAGTAAAATAAGGATACCGCAACGGGGTGGGCACGATTTAAACATTGCATCGCACCGTTGCAACCGCAACTTTTTTATTTTAGGAGGAAACACATGAAAAAGCTAACAGCCATTCTTTTAATGCTGGCAATGCTGGCCTCGCTGGCAACAGCCTGCGGTGCACCCGCCGCATCCGCGCCGGTATCCAAGTCCGCTTCCGTCACCGCCGATGCAAACGCGCCTGCGGAGCTTGCAGGCTCTTTGGTGCTGTGGTCGCAGTGGAACGAAACCGAGACACAGGGGCAAGTCTTTCAAGAATATGCCGATGCCTTTATGAAGGAACACGAAAAAGTAAAAATTGAGATTCAGTGGTGTGGCCGAGACATCGACAAAACGCTGAAGGCCGCGCTGGACGGCGGCGAAAAAATTGATATTTACGATTATCCGCTGAACTATGGAAAGGAACTGGAAGCCAACACACTGGAATTGACGGAATTGTTGGCAAAGCCTTATGCGACAACCAGCGGCAAGCCTTTGAGCGAAGTGATTTCGCCCTCGCTGCTTGCAACCCCGAAATCTCAGACGCAAACCCCGGATAAGCAGTTGGCAATTGGCTACTCTCCGTACATGCTTTCCTTTATGTACAACAGCCAAATATTTACCGACCTTGGCATCAATGCGCCTGCCAACTGGGAAGAGCTTGATGCGGCCTGCGCTAAAATCAAGGAGTCCGGCGTTGCGCCCATCACCTTTGATGATGCTTACGCTTGCTGGCTGCCCGGTATGTACCTTTCCCGCGAAAAAGACGAAGCCTTTATCGAAGCGCTTATCAAGGATACCACCGGTGAGATGTGGAACGATGAAGCCGTTGTGAAAATGGCAAAAGCCTTTGAGGATTTTGCAAAAAAAGGATACTTCCACGAGAATGTCGGCGGCAACAAATGGCCCGCCGGACAAATTGATCTCGGCACAGGCAAGGCAGCAATGTACTACAACGCCACATGGCTGCCGAACGAAATCCGCGATACCACCGGTCCCGACTTCAAATGGGGCGCATTTGCCTATCCCGACACCATCACCGGTGCCGGAAAATCCAAAAATTCCGAGGCAGGCGGTTCAAGCCAGCTTGCCATTGCAAAAAACTGTGCAGACCCCGCGCTTGCCATGGAATTTATTGCTTCCATCTACACGCTTGAAAACGACCAAAAAATGGTAGAACTGACGGCAAGTATTCCCTCCGGCACAGCTACGCCGTTCCCGGCTGCACTCGAAGGCGTAAAGCCCGTATTTGACAGCGTGACCACCGTTCTCAAGCCGGGCGGCGCGATTGATGCCAATCCTGATTTGAAGCCCATCATTGCCGAGAATTTCACGCAGCTAGCCGCCGGAAAAATCAGTGCGGAGCAATTTGTGAGCAATATGGTTGCGGCAACTAAAAAATAGTTTTACCCGGTTCGTATTTTATCACAATCAATGAACAAGCCACAGGCTTACTGCCGCCAGCGTTGTTTCCTGCGGTTCTGCCTGTGGCTTGCTTTTTTTGTAATGTTCCCGAAAGGAGCGTGCCGTTTTGAAAACAAGACGCAAACTGTTTATTCTATCGTTTCTCGCGCCCGCGTTGCTGTGCCTGCTTGGCATCTTTTTATATCCGGCTGTCCGCACGGCTATGATGAGCTTTTGTGATGTCTCGTTTGTGACGGACCCCACCTCTGCATGGAGCTGGGTCGGAATGAAAAACTATATGCATCTCTTTACCAGTCGGCTGTTTCAACGCGCGCTGTGGAATGTAGTGCAAATCTGGCTGGTAGAGGGGGCTATTGTACTTGCGCTCGCCATGATTTTTGCCGTTATCATCACCTCCGGCGTAAAGGGAAAAAACTTTTGGCGTGCCATTCTCTATCTCCCCAATGTAATTTCCACTGTTGCGCTGGCCACCATGTGGCTGCAATATGTGTTTAATAACCAGTACGGATTTTTTAAAACACTTTTCGAGTGGCTCCATTGGGAGGCCATGGCTGCTTTTCAGTGGACGGCGCCTGAAAATCTATTTTTATCCATGATGATTGCATTTGCCTTTGGCACCACTGGCTTTTATGTGCTCATTCTTGTGGCGGGCATTGATGGCATCCCCGAGGACTATTACGAGGCCGCAACAATTGAGGGCGCAGGCGCGATACGCAAGATGTTTTACATCACCCTCCCTCTTTTAAAGGATATCATCAAGCGCTGCATTGTGCTATGGAGCGCGGGTGCAATCGGATTTTTTGTGTATTCCTCGCTGTTTTCGTTCAACACAGAACTGGCAACTGTAACACCCATCGTCTACTTATATGACATTGTGTTTGGCAAGGCTGCGGGCGCGACCTCGCAGGAGTTGAACGCAGGAGGAGGCGCGGCTGTGGGCGTAGTTGTGATGGGCTTGGTGCTGGGCATCAATGGATTATTGGATTTGCTCATTCGCACCGAAGACCAAAAGCCGTGTACCATCAAAAGAGGAAATCACAAAAGGGAGGAACGCAGTATGAGACACCATGCAGCGCAAAATAAAAGCTATCTTTTAAAACAGCTGCGCCTCACCCCGGGTTACTTGCTTTTGGTGCTGTGGCTGGGGTTTACCGTCGTGTTGATTGGCTGGATTGTCCTTGCATCACTCAGCACCACAAGCGAAATTTTTTCGGGCACGTTGCTGCAAAGCGGCCTGCATTTTGAAAACTATATGCGCGTGCTCTCCAAGCATAAGCTGGGGCTGTATTTTTTGAACAGCCTGATTTACAGCGTTTCTGCCTGCGTGGGCATCATTATTGTAGCATCGCCCGCCGCCTATATTTTAGGTCGCTTTTTCTTCAAGGGCAAGCGCACCATTGCATCAGCATTTGTGCTGTGCATGTCCATTCCGTCCGTCATGCTGGTGCTGCCGCTTTTTTCTCTGGCTTCCGCCAGCGGACTTACCGGCACGCGTTGGGTGTTAATTATCCTCTATATCTGCATGAACGTGCCCTTTGGTGTATTTTTTCTCACAGGTTTTTTTACCTCGCTGCCAAATGCGCTGGAGGAAGCTGCCGCCATTGACGGCTGCACGGACACGCAGGCGTTTTGGCGCATTATGTTCCCGTTGGCACAGCCGGGCGTGATTACGCTTACTATCTTTAACTTTATGGGCATTTGGAATGAGTATTTTATGGCGCTGATTTTTGCCAACAACAAAAATCTGCGCACGGTTGCCACCGGACTGCAAGCCATTGTGCAGTCGATGAAATATTCAGGTGACTGGGCGGGTCTGTTTGCGGGGGTTGTCGTTGTGTTTTTGCCTACGTTCATCCTCTACCTGTTTTTATCAAATAAAATTATTGCGGGTGTCACTGGCGGCGCAGTGAAAGAATAGACGCAATACAAGGAGTAATTTGATGATAGTCAATATCATTCACCGCCCGGCTGCGGGCAGGTTGATGGAAATGTTTCGTTTGCAGCAAAGCATGGCGCACGATTTGGGGCTAAAGACCAATATTCTTGTGCCCTTTGACTTTTTGTTTGATGCAGATGCGGTGCATGAAATTGCAGCGTATCACGAAAATTATGGCGACGAAATCGGGCTGTGGCTTGGGGAAATTGCAGGCGGGCGCATGAAGGATGTTTTCCCGTGCAGCGAGCCGTTTTTGTGGCTGCACACGAAAGAAAACAAGCGTAAAATTCTCACGGCAGCCTTTGCGCAATTTGAACAGGCGTTTGACTGCGCGCCCGCTGCTATGGGGTGCTACCATGTGGACGCATACTCGATGCAACTGATAAAAGAGCTTTGCCCAAGCGTGAAAATCAGCATCGCGGGCTGCTTTGAGGAGGGCGTGAAGGTGTTTCACGGCTGCAACCACTCGTGGTATTTGTTCAACGAGGGGATGCCGTGGGGGCCGTGGTATCCCTCCGCCGAAAACACGCTGCGCCCCGCAAACACTGAGGCTGATTGGTGCGGTGTTGTTGCCGTGCCGCATTTAAGCCGTGATTTAGCGCTTTCTTATGAGGGCCGCAACGACTTTTTTGCCAGCCATCCCGCCAACGTACAGCGCGCCATGGCAAATGACGGAGCCAATGCGCCGTATGTGCACAACCTGCTTGACCTGTATCGTTTTCAAGAGCGGTATCAAAACGGCTTTTCATACACCAACGTTTTTGTGGGGCCAAACTGGCTTTGCGGCAGTGCAAACGTACAGGATTCCGACGAGATCACCCAAAATTTGTATCGGGAATATCTTGCCTACTTTGCACAGCTGCGCACCGAGGGTGCCTTGATCGACATGCATATGAGCGAATTTGCGGCATGGTATCGCGCAAATATCAAGATTGGCGCGCCGCAGATATACCACGCCAAGGAGCTGCTCTATGGCTCCGGCAAGCATTATTTTTGGTACTCGGACGCAGATATGCGCGTGACAATTGATCCGTGCCAAGGCGGTTCTATCGGCGATTTGCGGCCGCTTGTGGCCAAGCAGCCGCGCGCATCCGGGGCGGATATGCCCTGTCGCGAAATGGCAAGTAACCCCTACCTGATTCACTCCCAATACCGCACCGGCAACGCGCATCACTATGCGGACGGCGCGCGCACTACGCTGCTTGTCACGCATACGAATTCGACCATCGGCAAAAGCGAAACGCTTGATCTAGCAAATTATCCCGTGAAAATAGAAAAAATCATGACGCTTGCAAATGGAAGCGTGCAGCTTGTCCTGACACCTGCTGCATTGCAATTTTCCGGCGGAGTGTGCATCTCGCTTGTGACACAATATCTTTTTTCAAACGGTGGAAAAATTTATATTACGCGCACGCTTGCGCAGTGCTCTGATGCAGCTGCCGTTTTCAGTGTCACCGAATATTGTAAAGGTTGTTACGGTGTGACCGAATATCCAAAAGAGATGCAAGGTATTTCACTCTTTTTGGGTGAGCGCGAGGACGGCGAATCAATTTGCTACGCTTATGAGGGTCGCAGCCTTGCGACAAAAAAGCAATTCGCAGCAAGTGCGAAAATTCCCGCTCTGCAAACCGTGCTTTCTTTGCAGCCGCAGCGCGGGGCATTTACAGGGGCGGAGGTGACCGAGGGATATCTGTTCAGCCCTTATTTTACGTTGACCGTCTCGGCTGATTTAACAGATGGAGAGGAGATGTGCACATGCCTGTCAATGAAAAAAAGCAAATAGTTTATCGCTGTCCCGTATGCTTTGCACGCGAAACCGACGTTGTGCTGCACAGAGCCGCCTCGGGTGATTACTACTGCGTCAAATGCAGCTTTACAGGCGGCGAAGTGCAAATAAAAGAGCTATATGCCGACATGAAAAAGAAATACCGCCTGAGGACAACGCGCTTGACGTTGGCCGATTTGGAAAAAATGTAACAAGACATACCCGCCTACAGCAATTTGACAAAACAAGAGGATATCCCATGTCATATTCTCTGTTGTATGCGGTTTCATTCAAGAATTGACACCACTTTTATCATTCATTAGACCGCGATATCTGCAAACACAGCAGGTGACAGCAACAGGAGGAACGTATGATATCATCACGCGTTGGATACAAAGGAGATTATGATGACTGAACAGGAAACCATTCGCGATATTCTCAAGCAAAATGAAACACACGTCCTTGCGCCCGCAGACGCGTATCGGCTGATTCCCCAGCAGGGCGTGACACACACGTTGTTTCCCTCTGAGGTGCGGCACAACGCCATGTGGGATTTTACCGTGACGGACGAGGGACGCGTGTTTTTCTCGCTGTGTGCAGAGTTAAACGAGGCGCTGTATGCGCGGTTATACGAGTATATTCCCGAGAGTGACACCTTGCAGCTGCACTTTAATCTGGAGGATAAAATCCTGCAATTTGACCGCGCAGTCCGCATGAGCAAAATTCATTCCTCCATTTGTAAAATGAACGATGGGCGGCTCATTATGGCAACGCACACCACTGCAACGTCGCCCTGCCATCCGCACTGGATGCCAGAGGCATATTACCACCATTTGTGGGAGGGTTATCAAGGCTCGAACATTATTTTGTACGATCCAAACACCGGCGCGCTTGAAAACCGTGGCGTACCCATTCCGCACGAATCCATCTACGGCGGTATTTACGATGCGATGCACCACGCATTTTTCTTCACAGGCTATTTTCGCGGTCATCTGTATCGACTGGATATTACAACAAACGCCGTGCAGGATTTTGGCCGCGTGACGGAATATGGCTCGTTCCGTTTGCACATCGGGCCGGATGGGCATGTCTATGGCAATTCGCGCTCCGGCAACTACTATCGCGTGCGTACCGATACGCTGGAGATACAGGAGCTGGGCGAGCTGCCCTACAACTGGGGCAAGCTTTCGCAGGCATATCGTCAAGTGCATTTTGCAGCGAACGGCCCTGACGGCAATATCTATATGGGCGTGTATTATTGCAGCGAGCTTGTACGTTTTTGTCCCGACACCGGCGCGCTGGAAATGGTAGGCAGTTACCGTCCAAAGAGTTATATTTTCCCCTGCGATGTAGACTGCGTCGCGGGAATGACATTTGATGACGAGGGTGTATTGTGGTATGCCATTCAGGCGAACTTTTATCCGCAAGACACAAAGGCCAGTACCCTGTGCAGCTGGGATGTCACGCGCGGGGGCGAGCCTGTTTGTTACGGCATTCTCGGCACAGACAAACGCGCGGTGGGCATTGTCAGCGAAATGCATTTTTACAAGGGCAAGCTGTATCTTTCCGATTCTAACCATGGCGATGACGCGCCCGGTGTCATGACGATTGATTTGGCGCAGCTCAAGGCGGCGTATGCCAAAACAGGCCTTGGCCCCATCACCGGGGATGCCTATGTTTACTGGCAATTTAAAAATGCCGAAGCGCTGTTTCCCGGTAAAAACTTTGCGGAAAAAGCATGGCCCTACGCACGCACGGTGCTGCATATGCGCGAGCGCGGCGCGTTTTTGGCAAAAAATCACGACGAGTTTTTCGCAAAGGAGCTGACGTTTTTGCGCGTATGGCGCGAAGTGACAATGCGCGACTCTCCCGTGCGGCGCGTGCACTGGCTGGACGATGATACGCTTGTGGCGCAATGCACCGGCGGTGAAAAAACACTGCGTCTCACCGTGACAGGCGGCAAGCTTACCGCCGTGGAGGAAACCGAAGCGTTTCCGCAAGAAGCCGTTATGCCGCAGGCGCTTAAAGCACTCTCGTATCCCTGCGTGCCGGGGCGGCAGTACAAGGCCGTGCCAACGGCGTTTTGTCCCTTGTCCGGCGGTTCCTATCTTGTGGGCACGCAGGATGGCTTGCTGGCACGCGTTAAAAACGGCAAGGTGTTTTCGCTGGGAGCCTGTGCCCCGAACGGCCCCGTGCGTGCGCTTTGCACCGATACAGCACGCAGTACCGTGTACGGTGTGGCAGGTGACGAAATGGATTTGGGCTGTGTGTTTCGCTACGACGATGAAAACGGACTTGTGCAGTTGGGGCGCGTATTTGCCAATTCCTTTGAGACACCTGCCATCCTCGGCAGCAGCGAGCTTTCGTGCTGTGCACTTTCGCCGGATGGCAGCACGCTTGCAATCGGTGCGCAGGACCGCATGGGAATGCTGTATTTTTATAAGCTGCGCTAACGCATTTTTGTGGCGGTAAAATATTCGCACGCGCCATGGGGCAGCTTGCCTTACGATGCAGCGTTTTTTCATAGGGCGAAAATTGCTCAATCGCCCTGCGCGGAGCGATTCTATGTGCCGGCAGGAGGCCGAGGTACAATCGCAATAGGTGTGTGCATTGCGATTGTACAGAGCAAGCCAAGAGAGCGCTGCGTATCCTCTTGGCCTGTTCCCTTTCTGTAATATAAAACAAAAGCGAGGTGTTCCCGATTGAATTTCATCAAAAATCCTATTTTAAAAGGATTTCACCCTGATCCCTCCATTTTGCGCGTGGAAAACGATTACTATATCGCCACCTCCACCTTTGAGTGGTTCCCGGGCGTTGCCGTATACCACTCGCAGGATTTAGTCCACTGGCATTTTGTAACGTGGCCGCTCTCTCGGGTCAGCCAGATTGACTTGCGTGGTGTGCCAAGCTCCTGCGGCATTTTTGCGCCCTGTCTTTCTCATGCGGACGGGGTATTTTATCTTGTATATACCATTGTCAAAACCGAGGGGGCATTTCAAGACACCGAAAATTATCTTGTCACCGCAACTGACATTGCAGGCGAATGGTCAGAGCCTGTTTACCTCAATGCCACCGGCTTTGACCCGTCGCTGTTTCACGATACAGATGGGCGCAAATGGCTTGTAAACCGCGATTGCGATACGCGCGGTTATTTGCCGGATGCGCAGCGCGGCGGCATTTTATTGCGCGAATACGACCCTGTGCAAAAGCGCTTAATCGGTGAGGAGCACCGCATTTACCGCAGCACAAAAATTATTGGGGCCGAGGGGCCGCATCTATACCGCCACGGTGCGTATTATTACTTAATGCTGGCTGAGGGCGGCACGGATTTCAACCATGTTGCCACTGTGGCGCGCAGCAAAAAGTTGTTTGGCCCGTATGAATGCGACCCTGATACCCCCATGCTTTCCGCGCGCGACGACGTGCAAAATCCCTTGCAAAAAGCCGGGCACGCCAGCCTTGTGGAAACACAGGACGGGGCATGGTACATTGCGCATCTCGTCTCTCGTCCGCTGTCGAACAGAGGATTGTGCGTGCTTGGCCGCGAAACCGCGCTGCAAAAAGTAAGGTGGACACAGGACGGTTGGCTGCGTCTTGCAGAGGGGGGCTGTGCGCCAAAGCTTTGCGTGCAAGCGCCTGCTTTGCCACCGCAGCTGTTTGCTGAACCTTTGATGCACGATGATTTTGAAGTGCGCGCGGCTCTTGGCTATCCCTACCAAACGCTGCGCGTGCCTTTGGGAGAGGAGATTGCCACTTTAAAAGAGCGCCCCGGTTTTTTGCGCCTGTATGGGCGAGACAGTCTGCATTCCAAATATACACAGGCGCTTGTGGCAAGGCGGCAGCAAGCCTTTTGTTATACCGCAAAAACAGCGATGGATTACACACCAAAAACCTATCATGAGAGTGCCGGGCTTGTTTGTCTGTATGACACCGAAAGCTTTTATTACCTGTATGCCACGTGCGGCGAGGACGGCGTAAAGCGTGTTGCTGTCATGGCAAGCATTTTGGGCACGGTGACGTATCCCATTGACGCAGGTGTCGCCGTGGCAGATGGCGCAATGCTTTTTTTAAAGGCTTGCGTGCACTATGACAAGCTGCAATTCTATTATACGTGCGGCAGTGGGGCGCACAGCACGGACACAGCCATTGGGCCGGCGCTAGACTTTGGCGTTTTGTCTGACGATTTTGCGATCACGCATGGCGCATGGCGCTTTACCGGCGCGTTTGTCGGTTTGTGCTGCCAAAGCTTTGACGGTCGGGACTCTCACGCGGATTTTGACTATTTTTCATACAAGGAAGATGCAGAGGATTGATGATGACAAAGACAGAGAAAACCATTTTGCGCACGCTTGCAGCACACTACTTAGAGTGCGCAAACTCCGACCAGAACCTTTTTAATATCACTGCGCACAGGAGCGTAAACGATTTGCAGGGTGCGCGTCCGATTGTACTCATCAGCGAAATCCCCTGGCATGAGATGAATATAGAAAACGAGCTGACCCTGCAATGCAAACAGCCTGTTTTGCGCGAAGCCGAGCAGTTTTTTCGCAGAGAGCTTTACAAATGGAAGCATATGCCTGCGGATATGGTGCTGCCGCCCTATTACAGTGTGCAAAAAATTATTCATTCCACGGGCTGCGGTTTAAATGCCAGCTTTAACGACGAGACATCAAAGCCCGGCAGTCAGGTTGCCTCACATTTGTACGAGGATCAACTGCGCTGCTTTGAGGATCTTGAAAAACTGCACAACGAAACCATCACTTACGATCAAACAGCCACAGTACAGCAATTTGAGTGCGTTGCAGATGCCATCGGTGACGTAATTCCCGTGAAAATTACAGGGATTGCAAGCGGTTACGAGACAGCCTGCAAAATATGGGATGATATTTCCACGTTTAAAAGCCTTGAGGATTTGCTGGTCGGGCTGATTGATGAACCGGAATTTATGCACGCAATGGCGGATAAGCTGACGGACATTTTGCTTGACAAATACCGACAGTACGATGCACTGAACTTATGGAATGCAAACGCATATGACTGTCACAGCACTGCTGCTTTAAGCAATTCCTTGCCGTGCAATGCAGAGCATCCCACGCGAAAAAATATTTGGGGGCGCGGCCTTGCGCAAATTTTGGCAACGGTTTCGCCCGCGATGCATGCGGAATTTGACACCGCATACCAAATCAAGGCGCTGGCGGGCTTTGGGCTTGTGTATTACGGCTGCTGTGAGCCGCTGCATCATAAAATAGAGAAAATTGAAAAAATCCCGAATCTACGGAAAATCTCGATTACGCCGTGGGCAGATGTGGATGTTGCCGCCGAAATCATCGGCAAACGCTATGTGCTGGCTTCAAAGCCAAACCCTGCTCATTTTGTGGGTGCCGCGTTTGACGAAGCCGCCGCACGTGCAGAGCTGCAGCGCATCGTAAATGCATGCAGACGCAATAGCTGCTCCTGCGATATCGTGATGAAAGACATTTCTACCGTAGGGGGCAAGCCTGAGAATCTGTTTCGCTGGCAGAAAATTGCCATGGAGGAGGTAGAACGCCTGTAGACACGAAAAAGGTTCAAGGGCAAGCTTTGCCCCGCGATTAAAGCGGATTGCCTTGCTGATGCAAGCACAAAGCGGCCGTCCCTATGGCAGGGGCGACCGCTTTGTGCTTGCAACAAAAATTACGCAAACGGGTTTTCTCCGGGATACGGAAGTGCTTTGGGCTGATTGTAAGAAATATCTGCAACGCCCAAATATTTGAACACCTCAAACAGCGCCTTGCCGTAATGGCCAAACGCCACCGCACCATGATGCGGATAGCATTTTGCAATCAGTACATGGCGGTAAAATCTGTCCATTTCGGGAATGGCGAACACACCGATGGAGCCAAAGCTCTGCGTGGCAACGTCCAGCACCGCACCCTCGGCGACGTAGGCTTTCAGCTGCGTATCCGCGGTGGACTGCAGACGGAAAAACGTGATGTCCCCCGCCTTGATGTCGCCCTCCAGCGTGCCGCGCGTGATGTCCGGCTCAGGTAAATCCGGCTCAAGATCGCGCTTCATAATCACCTGATAGCCCATGTGCGGGTTTTTCAGCAGCTCGCACGCGGTGTTGCCGCAGTGAAAGCCCATAAAGGTTTCGGGCAGCGTTACGTTATATTTGTCTTTGATGCATGCCTCGTACAGGGAGGCCGGCACGGTGTTGTTGATGTCCAGCAGCGTCACGGCCTTGCCCGAAACGCACAGACCAATGTACTCGCTAAGGGCACCGTAAATGTCCACCTCGCACGAAACGGGAATGCCGCGCGCGGTAAGGCGGCTGTTGACATAGCACGGCACAAAGCCAAATTCCGTCTGGAATGCAGGCCAGCATTTACCGGCGAATGCCACATAGCTGCTTGCACCCATGTGCTGCTCTCTCCAGTCCAGCAGCGTCAATTCGTACTGCGCAAGGCGCGGCAAAATGCCGGCATATGGATTATTTGCGCCCAGCTCCTGCTGCATCTGCGCCATCACGTCCGGAATGCGCGCATCGTCCTTGTGCCCATGATAGGCGACAAGCAAGTCAAGCTCCGAGTTTTCTTCCACGGCAACACCAAGGTCGTACAGCGCTTTCACCGGCGCATTACAGGCTAGAAAATCGTTCGGACGCGGGCCAAACGCAATGATTTTCAGACCTTTCAAGCCGAGCACGGCTGCGGCAATCGGCACAAATTCGTGGATTTTTTCGGCAAGCTCTGCGGCGGTGCCCACGGGATATTCGGGAATATAAACCGTTTTGTGGCGCAGATTGAGGTTATAGCTGCAATTCAGCATCCCGCAATAGGCATCGCCGCGCCCGTCGTGCAAATCGCCGTCGCCCTCAGCGGCGGCGGCGTACAGAAGCGGGCCGTCGAACCAGTCTGCAAGCATGGTCTCCGGCGTTTCGGGGCCGAAATTGCCAAGGAAAACAACCAGCGCATTCACGCCCGCGTTTTTTACGTCCGCAATGGCTTTCTGCGCGTCTGTTTCGGTTTCGACTGCTATGGGACATTCGTACAAATCAGCGCCGTAGGCCGATACAATGGCGGCACGGCGGCGCGCGGACAGCGCCACGGGAAAGCAGCCGCGGCTGACGGCGATGATGCCGAGCTTCACCTTGGGTAAATTGTTCTGATTCATCATTTTTCCTCCTTACATCAAATCGTTACTGTCAATATTTTCGCCGATCAGACCGACGACCGCGCCCTGCGCGGCCTCGCTTGCATCCCTGTGTGCAAGCAGCCATTTATTGCGCGCCCACAGCCTTTTGTCCTCGCTGCTGTGCGGCTGTATGCGCGGCTTTTCTGTGTTGGTGCCCTTGGGCAGCACGACCATCACGCGAAAGCCCGCGCCTTTTTTTGCACCGCACGGCGCATAATGCAGCGTAGTGGCATACACCTCCAGCATTGTATCTGCCGCGCATAAAAAGGCCTTCACCTTTGCGGTGTCAAGGGTGTCGTTTTCGATTTCGTCCTGCTTTGCAAGCAGCAAAATAAACGGCTCTGTGCCAAAATTGATTTCGCTGTCGCGGTGATATTCAAGGCAGTTCAGCTTTGTGTTGTGCCCGTTGCACCAGCCCAGTTGAATGGGCATGCCGCCATAGCCGCAATCGGCAAGCTGCGCTGCAATGGCCAGCTTTTCAAGCGCCGGCTCTGACGGCACATATTCTACCCCTGCGCCGCAGGGCAGATTTGCGAGCGCCGCGTGCAATGCCACTGTGTCATAACCTGTAAGCACCCTGCCATAGGCGGCAAATTCTTTGTCCGAAACAAGTTGCAATTTCATCGCTATCCTCCCAATGCCGCAAGCGCGCTGTACGACTGTTTCAGCGCGGGATACAGCGCCCTGTATATTTTGTAAAACGGCTCGTAGCGGACGGTATTTTCTGCCACAGGAAGTTGTGCCTTTTGCGCGCCGAGCACTGCCTTGCAGCCCTGCGCAACAGACGAATAAATGCCCGCACCCACGCCCGCCAAAATAGCCGCGCCAAGCGCGGGACCTTCTTTGTCGGGAACGCACTGCACAGGACAATCGTAAATATCCGCCATCATCTGCCGCCAGAATAAGCTTGTGCTGCCGCCCCCGCAGGCCAACATCGTATCGGGGGCAACGTGCATTTCGCGCAGAACATCAAGACAATCGCGCTGTGCGTACAGTACGCCCTCCATCACAGCGCGCAGCATATCCGCTTTTGTATGCATCGCAGACAGGCCAACCCATGCGCCGCGCGCGTTTGCATCCAAAATCGGGCTGCGCTCGCCCATTAAATAGGGTAAGTACAATAATCGGTTTGCGCCGATGGGCGAAGTGGCGGCCTCTTTGTCCATCAGAGAATACGGGTCAACGCCCATGGCTTTTGCGGTGGCAATTTCGCTTTCGCACAGTGTGTCGCGGAACCATTTCAGCGAAAGACCCGCCGCAAGCGTACAGCTCATTACGGTGTACGCGCCCGGCACAGCGGCGCAAAATGTGTGAACGCGCCCTGCGGGGTCGATGGTCACGCGGTCGGAATGTGCAAACACCACGCCCGAGGTGCCAAGGGTGGTAAATGCCTTTCCCTCAGTAACTACGCCTGTGCCGACCGCTGCGGCGGCATTGTCACCCGCCCCGCCGACGACAAGCGTGCCGGCGACAAGCCCCGTCTGCGCGGCGGCCTTTGCGGTTACATAGCCCGTCACCTCGCAGCTTTCGTACATTTGGGCAAACAGCGGTTTTGCAAGCTGTAGCTTTTCAAGAATTTCGTCCGACCAGTCACGCGCTGTCACATCAAGCAAATTCATGCCCGATGCGTCGCTGACCTCTGTGGCAAAATCGCCTGTCAATTGATAGCGGATAAAATCTTTTGGCAGCAAAATATGGGCTGTTTTTGCAAAAATTTCCGGCTCGTGTCTGCGCACCCACAAAATTTTTCCCGCCGTAAAGCCCGTCAGCGCAGGATTTGCGGTAATTTCAATCAGCCGTTTTTCACCGATGACTTCGGTGATTTCCCGGCATTCCTCCCCGGTGCGCCCATCGCACCAGAGAATGCTTTTGCGCAGCACCGCGCCATTTGCATCCAGCAGTACCAGTCCGTGCATCTGCCCCGAAATGCCAATGCCCTTGATGTCCGTTGCGGCAATGCCGCTTTTTTGCAGCACAGCACGGATTGTGCTCTGCACTGCCGCCCACCAATCGGCAGGGTCTTGCTCTGCCCAGCCGTTTTGCGGCTGGTAAAGCGGATACTCCGCCACAGCGCTTGCAACAGCATTGCCATCGCTGTCAAAAAGCACCGTTTTTGTGCCGCTTGTGCCAAGGTCAATGCCCAGTAGACCGTTCATGCAACCGCTTCCTTTGAAAATACTTTTGCAAAATATGTTTATTTAAGTTTATGCTATCAGTTTACTGTGTTTTTCGCGTGCTGTCAATAGAAAAAGGCAGAAATTGTTGCGACATTATGAAAGCGATTCGACATACTGCGCAATAAAATGTAACGCCGCGCCCATGCAGGTGGATTTTGAGCGATAGCGGCAGAGCTGCACATAGGGCGCTGCATCGCAAAACGAGTTGAGCGCCAGCGCTTTTTTTTGCAGCACACCCAGATAAGGCTCGATATACTGTGCGAGCACACCGCCCAACACCACACTACTGTCCAGCACCATGCGAATGGTATTCACACCAAGAGCAAGATGATCCAAATATGTATCCCATATCGCATAAAAATCGCTATTCTCAGCAGAAAGCTGCGTAAAAAATGTTTCCAGCGAAATGCCCAAGTCATAGCTTAATCGGTCGGTAGAACAGTAGGCCTCCAGGCATCCGCGCTGACCGCAGCTGCACGCTTTTCCATGCGGCTCAATACAAATATGTCCGAACTCTCCGCTTCGGTTGTGGTTGCCTTGATAGGTCTGACCATTCATCAACACACAGCCCCCCACGCCTTTTTCCACCGACAGATATGCCATACTGGAGCTGTTGCACCCGCCCCACCACTCGGCAAAACCGCCTGCGTTAGCATCGTTTTCCACATAGACGGGATAGGGGATAGCTTGCTGAAACGTGGCAAGCGGAATACCGCTTGTTTGCAGTGTAGGAGCAAACTCCACCAAATTTGTTGTCGCATTCACAATACCGGGTATGGTGATGCCGACACCTAGAAGCATCTCGCGCGGCAGCGCGTTCTCGTCGAGAAATGTTTCGAGCGCAACAGCCAGCTCACGACTGAAATCCGGCGTATTTGAAAACGAAAACGCAATTGTCTTGTATGCCAGTTCTTTTGCGCGCAGATTGGTCGCAATAAAGCGCGCATGATTGCGTGAAAGTGAAATACCAATGGCGGTACGCGCATTTTCCGCCAGCACAATGGCCTTTGCTTTACGCCCTCCGGTCGAATCCAGCGTTCCGTCATAGGCAATCACGCCAAGTGTCATTAGCTCGGTCAAATTTTGTGTGATTGTAGGGAGGCTCATATGGAGCATTGCGGCAAGCTCCTGCTTTGCAAGCGCCGTTTCGGCTTGATAGATTGCCCTGAAAATGCGGTTGCGATTATTTTGGCGCAGTGCCATTGTGGTGGAGGCACGAGGTGTATCCATGATAATCCCTCACTTTTGTAAAAGTGTTTTACTTGTTTCTTTAGTATAACACAGCTGTGCGCAGAAATCAGCCGCAAATGATCGGAGTTGACTGGAAGATTAAGCTTACAGCAAAGTGAAGGGCATGGGTCGTACGCTTATTTTGTTAAATTGCTATAGGGAGTCTTAAAGATTTCTGTGCTGTCGCAAAACTTTGTTATACCGCGCAAACATACGCCACCTTGCCCGCGCCAACATTTTGACAACTGCCGTCCGGCCACTGAATTTCGGCCGCTACGGGAGTGATAAGCGCAAGGGTGACTGTTCCGTTTTTCACGGTCCAGCTCACGCTGATTTCGCCGTGCTGCGAGCGGTAGCTGCCGCACACGCTGCCCAGTCGCGCGTCCACTGCGGGTGCGATGTGCACCTTTGCAAAGCCCGGCTCGAGCGGCTGAATACCAAGGATATGGCGGTAATAAAACTCGCCCACACTGCCAAAGGCGTAATGGTTGAAGCTGACCATGTTATTGCCACTCATTTTTGTTTCGTTCACCGTTCCATCGGGGCGCAGGGCATCCCACCGTTCCCAAATTGTTGTAGCACCGCGCTCCACTTGATACATCCAGCCGGGACAATCGCTTTGCAGCAGAAGATCGTAGGCAAGTGCTGCCTGTTTGTGCTCTGCCAAGAGCGGCAACAGGTACTGCGTGGCAAAAAATCCCGTTTGAATGCCCTCGGATTTCAGCTTTTCCACAAGCGATGCGAACAGCTTATCCCACAATTCGCCTTGCGGCACGGCATGCTTGAGCGCCATGATGTATGCGCCTTGATAGTCGTCCTTCATTTTGCCGTCGGGTGTGATGAACGCTTTCAGATATGCCTTGCGGCTGCGGTCAAGCTGCTCGCGCCAGCGCGCGGCATCCGCGGGCTTTTGCAGATGGTCTGCTGCCCACGCCAAAATGCGCAAATCGTTGAGGATAAACGCATTGGACACAGGGCCGTTGTGCGCGGCCATGTATTTTACGTCCTTGCCGGGGCTGAGCCAGTCGCCAAGGTTTGGGGCAAGCCACAAATCCTTTTTGCCGAGCAGAGCGCCCATGTGACAAATTTCACATTCCGCATGGGCTTTCATGCTGTCGTATTGGAGGCGCAGCGGCGCATCGGTGCCGTACTGCCAATAGAGCATTTCCGGCACAATGGTGACGCAGTTGCCCCAGCCGAGCATATTCAAAAATCCCACGCCTGCTGCGCCTTGGGCGGGCACGGTGGGGGCAACGTAACCCTCGGTGTTGTCCTGCTGGCTGTAGCGAATGTCCTGTAAATACTTTTCCCAAAAGGGCAGTGTGTCGTAGTTGTAAGCACCAGTGCGGGCGTATACCTGACCGTCACCGGTGTAGCCCATGCGCTCGTCGCGCTGCGGACAATCGGTGGGCACGTCTATATAATTTGACCGCTGCCCCCAAAGCTGGTTGAGGTAGAGCCGCTCTATCTGTTTGTTGGCGCTTGCAAAGTGACCTGTGCGCTCCATGTCGCTGTGGAGCACAAAGGCGGTAAGCAGGCCGTCTCGATAGGAACAGCCCGTCAATTCTACATAGCGAAAGCCCATGTAGGTAAAGCGTGGACAGTATTTTTGCGTTTCGCTGCCCCTATGGTACACAAGGGTTGCCTTTGCTTTGCGCAAATTGTTTGTGTACAGGCTGCCGTCGGCATTCAAAAGCTCACCGTGGCGCAGTACGGCTGTGGCACCGTCCATTTTTGCGGGGTCAAGCGCCAGAATGCCTGCAAAGTTTTGACCAAAATCCAAAATGGTCGCGTTGTCGCAACGCGTCACTGCCTTGACGGGCATTGCTTCGTGACAGCGGATGGGAACAGTGGTGGCGCACAAATTATCCGGAATTTTTCCGGTGAAGCGGGTGGGGGACAGGGGTGCGTCCGGTTTTGGCTGCTGCGACTCTGCCTGCACGGCACCTTGCGCATAGTAGACTTCACCGTCGTACATTCCCGCGTAGCCGTAGGGGCTTTGCACGCTTTTTACCGTTGCGTCATCGGACGAAAATCTGCTCACACGGCCATCGGTATGCTCTACCGTGAGCAACCACGACACAGCGGGCTGTGCACCGTAAATTTGTGTTTTGTTGTCGCAGGTAAAACGTCCGCAGTACCAGCCCTGACCGAGATACACACGCAGCGTGGCGTTTTGCGTCAGCTGTGCCGTCACATCGTAGCGCTGACAGCGCAAATCGTGCGGGTAATAGGTGTAGCCGGGCGCAAGGAAATCATCGCCTATTTTTTTTTCGTTCATCTGCGCTTCGTATACGCCGAGAGCGGTGATGTCGAGCACGGCGCGTTTCACCTGCGCTGCGGCAATGGGCTGCTCGAACACCTCCACCGTGCCCTCTTTATAGGGACGGTTTACAGTGATAAAATGCTGCCTCAATGATTCCATTTTTTGTTTCACTCCTTGTTCAGTGTGCCCTGCAGCGCAGCGCGCGCTCACAAAAAATGCGTGTGCAAAAACACTGCACTTTTCTCAAAGCTTTTGACGGGAGACTTGTCAATCCAGTTGCGGTGACTTTCCAAAATTACAGCGCGGACACCGTTTTGCTTTGCGGTGTCCGCCATGGCTGCCAGCTCCATGTTTCCGGTGCCAAGCTCCATACTGTCCGTTTTTAAAATGGGGGTCATAGCGCGGCCTGTCATTCTTGTGCCGCGGTCATTGATATGCCACAGCTTCATACGCGTGCCAAGGCGCTGCATGGCGGCAAGCGCGCTTGCGCCGCCCTCGGCAAACCAGTAGCTGTCAAACTCAAAGTTGACAAAGGCGGGGTCTGTCTCGGTGCAAAGCACATCGTAGGCTGTCTGCGCTGTATTCACGCGGCGCAGCTCACAGTTGTGATTGTGGTACAAAAGCTGCACACCCTCTTGGCTGAGCGCTCTGCCTGCCGCATTCAGCCGCTGCGCAAGCGCGCGCACGGCAGCCTCGCTGCCGTAATCGAAACGGTACATGCCGGTGATGACAAGCGTATCGGTGCCGTAGCTTTTTGCCTCGGCCGCAGCCGCAGCTGCGGCTCGCTCGAGGCTGCCAAGGTCTGTGTGCAGGCTGACCACCTGCAAGCCCGCCTCTGGCACAAGCGTGTGCCAGTTGAGTTTTCCGCCCCTGCCCACGGGCATATCCGCCGCCCTTGTAAGCAGACGCACTGTCCAACCTGTGGGGCGAATCATAAAACCGCACAGCTCGATGCCGTCGTAGCCTGCCGCTTTCATGCTTGCTAAAGTTTTGCGCGCCTGTGCTTCGCTGTTCAGCACTGTGCCCAGCATAAATTGCTGGACGGCTTTGATAGCTGTTTCCATAGTCTCCTTTTCCCTGCTACAGCGCAAACACCGTGCCCGGTGTAATGCCGTTTTCGTTGAAGCTGTCCACGCAGATGTAATATTTTTGCCCCTTGATGAGCGTGGACAGCGTGACCTCATTCGTATCGTACACAAGCCAGCTCAAATACAGCTTGTTAGGCGCGACACCATAGCGGACATTGCAGCCCTGTGCGCCCTCAATTTTGTCCCACTGCACCTTAGCATCCAGCGCACCCACGCGCACGGCAGTGGCGTTTGCCTGATGCGGCTTGGCTCCGTCACCGTTTCCAAATACCCGCAATCCGCTCACGCGCATTGGCTGACCGTAGGGCAGCGCGCCGCTTGTCACGCGTACATAGCGCGCGGTCACGCCCCCGGCGTATTCATAATAGCCGTTTGCACATTCGCGATTGACACGCTCGATGGTTTCCCATAGCTGTCCGTTAAGGCTGATGTCCACCGTGTACTGCGAGCACTGTTCTTCCAGTTCAATATGGCGTGTGTGGCGCGTGTCGCCGTAGCTCTCGGGCGAAAATTGCACCACAAGCGCCTCGTCGGCAAGATTTATCTGAATGGTATGCACGTCGCATGCTTTTTCGAGATCCACACACAGCCATTGTCCAGCGGCAGAGTCGGCGGCGCTCCACCATGTGCGAATGTCTTCGTTTACGCTAAGCGCAGGGCTGCTGCCCTCGGCGGTGGAGGAGGCAGTCGCCGGTTTTTTGTAGCTGAGCAGCATCCACTGTGGCTGTAACGCGGCGGCATCAAATTTGCCCTGCGGAATTTTAAACGGATAATCGGCGAAATTCTGGTTGCAAAACAGCATACCATCGGCATCAAAGCCAGCGGGGAACAGCCCCACGCGGCGCTCGAAATCGTAATTGACGCTGATGCGCAGGGTGGAGGCGTGCCAGTAGTTGCCAAATGCGTCTGCGATGGTGCTGCCGTGTCCTGCGCCCGTAACAAAGCCGCCCGGCTTTGATGAAAACGGGTTGCTCACCTGCAACACAAACGGCCCCAAGGGCTTGTCGGACACATATACGCCGTCGGCATACGTGTTGTACTGTGTGCCGGGGCAGGCATATTGCAGATAGTAGCGCCCCGCGTGCTTTGTCATAAACGCGCCCTCGATGTAGGGTTTCCCCACGGCGAAAAACATTTTTGTCATTGCCTCGGCAGAGTAATTGCCCATCGTCTGTATTCCGGATGGAAATTCAATTTTGCCCGTTTTGGGATCGAGCATTTGCTTTAGGTTCCGGTACACCACGCTGTTCTCTTTGTCCACGATGCCGTTGTCACCGGGGCGTTCGTAGCCAAGCTCTGTCTCGCGGCCAAAAATCAGCTCTGTTCTTTCACCGATCGGCTGCATCGTTTCAGGGTTCAGCTCTGCACCGTACAGCGGGTCTGTGTTGGTGCAGCCCCAGTAAAAATAGATGCGATTGTCATCATCGCAAAACAAGCTTGGATCCCAAAATGCAAAGGGCGCGGCGCATTCGACAAACGCCTCGGACAGCGGGTCTGCTGTGCGCAGAATGGGGCAGCGCTCGTCCCGCCGCGAGGCGCAAAAGTATAAATAATCTTCGATTTGGCGCACGTCGGGCGCGTAGTCATACATTAAAAGCTGCGGCGCTGCGTGAAATTCCCAATGGAGCAAATCATCAGAATACCAAAAGCCTGCCGTCATGGAGACAAACAAATAGTATTTTTTCTTGAAAAGCACAAGCGTTGGGTCTGCTCCCTCGCGAAAGCCCACGGCGTGCGGCCCTTCTTTCAAGTGCTGGTAGCGGTAGCTCAGGTCAAGCGGGTTGCAATAAGTCTGCTTCATTTATTTTCACTCCTGTACAACGCGGTTGAAACGATATTATACTGTCTTTTTGATGCCCTGCAACACGCGGTTAATTTGGAGGATCGCGTCCTCGTCTGCACCGCCCTGCTTGAGCAGGCTGATGAGCGTCATGCGCCCCATCATGCGCTTGAGAGCAGGGTTGTCCTTCACCGCTTCGGCCACATCGCCGCGCGCGGAAGCGGCCTGCTCCATCATGGCGTTCACCACGGCACCCGCCCTTGCGTTTTCCTGGATGGCGGCAAGCGTATCGCCCACGGAATAGCATTTGTCGTCATGGCTGCCGTCAAACCAGTTGAGTACCGGTGCGCGCTTCACAAAGGAATAATTGGAATCAGGCACCGGCACCTTATTCACAAGAATCACACTGCTGCACTGCGGTGCGCCGGGCGCTTTTGCCTCAATGATGTGTTTGCCGCTGATGGGCACGGAAAACGAAAAAACTGTTTTGCCTTGCTGCGCACACAATAGCTTGCCGTCCACGTATAGTTGAATCTCCGGCTCGTTGGAATACACCTTAATTTCGGTGACATCTTCGGTGCGGTTCACATAGCGACTGCCGCACAGGTGAACAAACGGTGTCTGCTTATTCCACGCCGCTTTGTATAAGTAAAACGCATCTTTTTTCAGCTTGCGGTCCATGGTAACGAGACCCTTTTGGTTTTCACCGTGCTTGCCGCCCTCATCGCGACCGTCGGCGGCAAAGTCGAACAAGTTCCACACGTGCGTCGCCCACAGCCACGGGCGCTGCTCAATCATGCGCAGCATATGCTCGTGGTACATCGCCTGATAGCTCTCGGTATAATCGCCTTTTTCAGGGTACGGGCTTTGGTATTGAGGATTCGCGTCCGCGCCGTATTCCGAAAAGCCAATGCAGCGATTTGGATATTTTGCGTGAAACTCATCAAAAAACTCGTCGTTTTGCACAAGCTCGCCCAGATACCAACCGAAGTAGAGGTTGTAGCTGTTCACATCGGGAATATCAAGAATGGGGCTGTCTGTTTCAAGCATGAACACGTTTGCCATCACAGTGGGGCGCGTTGCGTCAAGCTTGTGGCAAAGCTCGTTGAGCAAGCGGTGGTTTTCGAGTAAATCCTCACTCACGGCGCTGGCGGCGGTGATTTCGTTGGAGAGTCCCCACACGACGATGCTGGGGTGGTTGTAGTTTTGCACAATAAGCTCTGACATCTGGCACAGCGTGTTTGCGCGGCCATCTTTCATGTGCATGGTAATGTAAGGGATTTCTGCCCATACAATGATTCCGTTTTCGTCGCACAAGTCATAAAATTCCTGCGCGTGCTGGTAATGCGCAAGTCGCAGTGTGTTTGCGCCAATTTCGCGCACAATGTCCATATCTGCCTTGTGCATGGCAGATGTAAGCGCGTTGCCCGCGTCTTTACAGTCCTGATGGCGCGACACGCCGCGCAGCGGATAGCTGCGCCCGTTCAGGAAAAAACCCTTTTGCGGGTCGATACAAAAGCTGCGGCAGCCGTAGCGCGTGCTCACCGCATCGCCGCCGGAAAGCTGTGCTGTGACGGTGTAGAGATACGGGTCATCCACGCCGTCCCACAGGTGAACAGAGGAAATGAAAAAAATAGTCTTGGCACAGCCCTGCTCCACCGCCGCTTTGTGCACTTGTCCCGCGGTGGTGAAGGTAACCTCCTGTGCGCCGCACGGTAAATCGCCCTTCACCCACACGGTTACCGTCACCTGCGCGCTTTGCGTGGCAAGGTCCACCACAGGCGTTACTTGTATGCCCGGTGTGCCGCGGAAATCAAGCGCAAAGTGCACCTGCGGAACAATCAGCAGTTTCACCGCGCGATATAACCCGCCGTAGAACGTAAAATCGGCTTTTTGAGGATACACCATGTCATTGTAAGAGTTATCTACGGAAACGGCAAGGGTGTTTTCGGCTTGCAGATGGTCTGTGAGATCAACGCGAAACGCGGAATAGCCGCCCTCGTGGCGCGCCAGTTTTTCGCCGTTGCAATATACCTGTGCTGTCATGGCTGCGCCGCCAAACTCAAGGTACACGCGCTCACTCTCAGCCAAGGAAGGCAGTTCTGCCTTCGTGAGCGTGCGGACATACCAGCAGGTGCCGCGGTGGTAATCGTTGCCGCCGTCCTGCCCGTCTACGGCATTCCATGTGTGGGGCAAGGTGACAGCACAGCTTTCTCCCCGCGTGGCGGCACAGGCAGCCGTACAGGCATCGCCGGCTGTGGTCACAAAGCGCCAACCCTCGTTGAATGAAATGATTTTGCGCATAGTAAAAATTCCTTTCTGGAGTCAAAAAATAAGGAAATGCTAAATTTTTATACATTTGTCGCATATTTTGTACTATAATAAAGAAAAAGTGTAAGGGCGTGGCAAAATGGATGTTTCTCAAAGAATTGCGCTGTTGCAAGAGCTTGTGCGCTGCGACAGCGAAATTTCCACATGGTGCTACGATGCAAACGGCTGTTTGCTGTCATCAAACTGCACGGAGGAAGCCGTTTTTGCCACGGCGTTTTCTGTGTTTGGCACTAAGGATACCATGATGCAGTACGCCGCAGCGAATGACAATCCCATTATTCTCGGCACAGGGCTTGGCATTGTGTGGGCGGCGGCGTTTGAAAGGGAGAACGGGCAGCTCAAGCGCGCCTTTGTGCTCGGACCTGTATTTTACACGGAGGTGTCGCTGCGCCAAATAGAGCAAAGCTATGCGGTCTATGGCAATCTGGAATTGAGCATCGCGTGGAAAAGTCAGATGCTGAATGCCATGCAGCGCGTGCCCACCGTGCCCAACATGATTATTTCGCGCTACGCGCTGATGCTGCATTACTGTGTTACGCAGCAGCGCTTGACAGCGAGCGATCTCTATTTGCCGACAGAACACCTGCGCTTTGACACACAGCAGGAAAAGCCCATGGAGAAGGACCGCCACAAGGTGTACGCCGCCGAGCGCGCGATGCTGCAAATGGTGCGCAACGGCGATCTGAATTACAAGCAGGCACTCAGCACATCGCAACTCATCAGTAACGGCGTGCCTGTGCAAGGGCAGGGCGTGCTGCGGCAAAGCAAGGTTTCAGTCATTGTGTTTTGTTCGCTTGTTTGCCGCGCCGCCATCGAGGGCGGCCTCTCGCCCGAGGAGGCTTATGCGCTGGGCGATTCCTACATCCAAGCAAGCGAGAGCGCCAAGGATTTGGATGTTCTGAAAAGCATTCCCAACATGATGTACGATGATTTTGTGCGCCGCGTGCACTGCTGCCGGACAAATCCCAAGCTGTCCGCCAGTATCCGGAGATGCTGCGATGCGATTGAAATGCATCTGGATGCAAAAATTACAGCTAGGCAGCTAGCCAATCTGGTGGGGTATACGGAATATTATCTCACGCATAAATTCAAAAATGAGACAGGCTTTTGCGTGAACGACTACGCAAAATTTGCAAAGACAGAGCGTGCAAAGGTACTTTTGCACAACACTGAGCTGAGCATACAGGAAATCAGCGACCAGCTTGGCTTTAGCTCCCGCAATTATTTCAGCCGTGTTTTTTGCGAGGTTGTGGGCTGCACCCCCACAATGTTTCGCGCGCGGCCGGAACAAGCGTAATGAGACGGGTGTGCAGATGCAATTATCCTTTCGCCTTGAGCGCTTCTTGCTTTTTTGCATGGACGCTTTTTTGCACTTCCACCATGTTGCTCTTGGTCAATTTGTAAAAGCGCATTGCCACCAGCGTGCAAACCCATCCGAAAATAGGCATGCCAAAGTACAACAGCAGCGTCACAGCCAAAATGGCAGAGGTCGCTGCGTCTGTGGGCTGGGGCGCACTGTGCACGTAGCCGATTAAGGCCACGCAGCCTGTGGCAATTGTCGCGCCCAAAGAGGTGACGAACTGGTCAATGAAATTGTAGGTAGCTGTTACAATGGCGGGAATGTATTTGCCGCTGCGATCCAGTTCGTAATCCACAATGTCCGCACGCATGGCACCGTTGGCCGTGGTCACACACATTTTTGCACCGTTCATGAGCAGCAAAAGTGAAAAGAAAACAACCATCAGCCCTATATTGGTCGGGATTTGCTTCAGATCCACCGCCAGACAGAACACGATACTCGCTGCGGCTATAGCGGTGCACACCCATGTCCAAGTGATGGTGGATTCTTTGTTGCCGTGCTTTCCGGCATATCTTGCGCCGATGATGGCAAACAAAATGGCCGGCAGCATGGAGGCCATGCTGAGGATGGAGCCAAACTGGATATTGCCAATCAGAATGCCGAACAGCATGGTGGTGACAATGGCTTGGCTGTTGACCTGTTGTGCAAGCTTGTCGGAAACAGCGGCAATCACATACATTTGAAACGGCCTGTTGCCTTTCAGAAACTGAAGCATATCTTTTCCGCTTACCTTATCCTGCGCGCCACCGGCGGAAATGTTTTCAAAATTTTCGGGCTTGTCAATCGGTGTCAGCCCGATGCACGCAATCAGCACAAGAATGAGGGAGCCGGCCATGTTGATGAGGCAGGTCATCGCCATCATAGGCACCGTGTATTTGTTGTCGTACATTGGCAGCACCACAAGCGTGGAAACAAGGGAAAAAATCATGGGGAACAAATAGTTGTAAACAGTGCTCCACACCTGAATGGTGGGCCGCTGCTTTGGGTCGTTTGTCATAATGGCGGGGACCATGTTGCCCGCAATGTCATAGATGGAATTGCCCAAGATGTACAGCATATACATAACGATAAACATCACGGCACCGTGCGTGCCGTCGCTTGCCCACACAAACAGAAACAATGTGGCAACGCCGCGAATAGCCCAGCCTAGCAGCAGCATAAAGCGCAGCTTGCCAAAGCGGGAGTGAAAGCGGTCAATCCACACCGCAAGCAGCGGGTCAATCAGACCGTCAAAAATGCGCGTGGCCGATAAAATAACGCCGGCCGCCGCCAAAGCAATCCCGTAGCCCTCTGTGGCCAAATAGCTCATCAGGCCAACCAAGATATAAAACGCCATGCCGGAGCCGCATTGTAATTGACCAAGCGCTACCTGCCAGGTGGGAACGCGACGGTATTTTATACCGTCGATTTCGCTTGATGTCGGTTTCTTTTGAAACATAGATTTTTCCTCCTCTGTGTTTGGGCGGGGTGCTTTGGTTGTCACCCTTCGTATACCGTCATTGTAGCAAAGTTCGCAAGCACAAAAAGGACAAAAATTCGCTTCAAAAGAGAAAAAGTCGTTTTCTTTTTCTTCCAACACGAATTATTCACCTTTTTCATAAAGTTTGATGTTCTTGCTGCTGCCCGAAACCGTTATCCTAAGTGGTACAATAACAGATAGGAATGGTGGATTTTATGACACTTTTTTCAACTGATTTTTTACTTGGCACGGCCACCGCCGCGCATCAAGTGGAGGGCAACAATACAAACAGCGATTGCTGGGCGTGCGAGCAAATGCGCTGCACAAGCTATCAAGAGCCAAGCCTTGAAGCCGTTGAACACTATAGCCGCTACGAGGACGACATCAAGCGGATGGCAGAGGCAGGGCTGAACGCATACCGTTTCGGCATCGAATGGGCGCGCATTCAACCCACGGCAGATATCTTTGACGCTGCGGTCATGCAGCATTATAAAGATGTCATCGCCTGCTGCAAGAAAAACGGGCTGGAACCTGTTCCCACACTCATGCACTTTTCAAGCCCGGTCTGGCTCATTGCCAAAGGCGGCTGGGAGGCAGAGAGCACGCCGGCCGATTTCGCACGCTATACGCGCTATGTCATGGAACAAATCGGCGGAGAAGTAGCTTATGTGTGCACCATTAACGAGGCAAACATGGGCGTGCAGGTGGCGGCGCTGATGGAGCGCTTTCAAAAGCAGATGATGGCGCGCGCAGCCGTTGCAAGCGCGGAGGGCGCGGTGCAAATGGGCATGAACCTAGAGCGGATGATGGAAAACCAAAAGGCAGCGGGCGCGGAAAATCAGAAAGTGTTTGGCACACCACAGCCGCAGTGCTTTACAAGTCCGCGCACGCAGCGCGGCGATGTGCTTGTGATAGAGGCACATAAGGCCGCGCGCGCGGTCATTCGCGCAGTGTGTTCGCAGGTGAAAATCGGGCTTACTCTCTCGCTGCATGACATTCAAGCGCAGCCCGGCGGCGAGCGGCGTGCCGCCAAAGAGTGGAACGATGAGTTTATGCACTATCTGCCCGACATTGCCGATGACGATTTTCTCGGGGTGCAAAACTATACGCGCAGCCGTTTTGATGCAGACGGCATTATGACAACGCCCGAGGGTGCAGAGCTGACGCAGATGGACTATGAGTTTTATCCTGAAGCGCTCGAAAATGTGCTGCGCCGCGTGGCACAAAGCTACCACGGCACGCTGCTGGTGACAGAGAACGGCATCGCTACAAGCGATGACACCCGCCGCGTGGCGTTCATCGAGCAAGCACTGCAAGGCGTGCAGCGCTGCATCGCGGACGGCCTGCCCGTGAAAGGCTATTTCCACTGGAGTCTGATGGATAACTTTGAGTGGCAAAAGGGCTACGGCATGACGTTTGGCTTGATTGCCGTCGATCGCCAAAACGGACAAACGCGCACACCGAGGCCCAGCCTTGCCTACCTTGGCAGCTGGCGCTGATTAGTTATCTTTGCTGAAAAAACGTAAGTGACTTTCACCAATTACATCAAAAAACAATTAAGCTTACGTGTGGCGGTCACAAGAAAATTGTTTTTTGCAATATTTCGGCATGGGAGGGAAACTGTGAAATTAAGGCGATACAACCCAGAAGATTGCAAAGCACTTGCAACGCTTTTTTTTGACACCGTTCATACGGTAAATGCAAAGGATTATACAAAGCCGCAGTTGGACGCATGGGCAACGGGTGCGGTCGATTTAGCAGCTTGGAATCAGTCTTTTTTGCGGCAAGATACCGTTGTCGCCGAAGAAAACGGCGTTGTGATTGGCTTTGGAGATATGGGTGACAGCGGCTATCTTGACAGGCTTTATGTGCATAAAAATTATCAAAACAAAGGAACCGCCACCGCGATTGTGGATAGGCTTGAACAAAATGCTGCCACAGCCGGTATCACAGGCTTTAGTACCCATGCTTCCATTACTGCAAAGCCATTTTTTGAACAGCGCGGCTATCGCGTTGTTTCTGAAAATACAGTGGTGCGGGGTGGCGTTAAGCTCACCAATTTCACCATGGAAAAGTAGCGTTCTGACAGAGAAAAGCACAAGCTGTCGGGAGCGCAGACTTTGGCATGGACTGCAAAGCAGATCTTTCATAAAGCCGCTATAAGGACAACGCACAGGCAGAAACTTCGGAATTTAGGGCAGAGCATATGCAGACCGGCAAAACCAAGCAGCCTGCCCTACTGTTTATTTTCAGCAGGGCAGGTGCCGCAATCTTGTGCATATCCGCACAATGCAGATATACGCGCTGAACAAAAAGCAGCAAGCACAGCTTGCAACGATTCAAAACCTGTACGAGCAGCAGAAATTCATGTGCAATCACCACTGTCACAGGGTTGCCGACCGCCGGTGGTTTGCCGGTGCGTTTGTGAGGATGGGTTCGACCGCGGCATCACTGCCAGCGCAATGTGCCGCAATGTGCTGCACATTGCGCTATTGAACAATTCATTCTTTCAAGGTATGATAAAATGGTCTATACTGCAAAAAAGGGGCGCGCCTGTGACCGATAAAAGCAAGCGGCTCCATATACGCAAAGGATAGAAACAACTTCTTCTGTCTGTTATCCTAAAGACATTACGTTACGGGAGATTTGATGAAGGACAAGGAGCTGATCGCAGCCTTTTGCCGGATGGCTTTGCGGTGCGTGAAACGCTGTTAGGCGGCAAGGGTGGGAGAAAATCCACCCGCGCAGCTGGGTTTGGATGCCTTGCTCCGCTTTAAAGCCGAGTCGTATCTTGATGATTTAAAGCTTAAGCCGTTCTACAGCAATTGAACAAAATAAAAGAGCATAGCACAAGAAAAGGAGAGCCGGCATGAATAAAATTTTACTGCTTGAAGATGATTTGAGCTTGATTCAAGGGCTTTCCTTTGCGCTGAAAAAGGAGGGCTTTGCACTGGAGGTTGCAAGAACCATCAAGGAAGCTGCTACATTATGGGCGGACAAAAAATACGACTTGCTGATTTTGGATGTATCCCTGCCGGACGGTTCCGGCTTTGAACTGTGCAAAAAGGTACGCAAAGAATCGAAGGTGCCCATCCTCTTTTTAACTGCGTCCGATGAGGAAACAAGCGTGATCATGGGGCTTGACATCGGCGGCGATGATTACATGACGAAGCCCTTTAAGCTGGGCGTACTGATGTCAAGAATGAACGCCTTGCTCCGCCGTGCAAAGGATTTTAACACAGCGGGTACGTCGCTTTGCTCCAATGGCATTGAGGTGCTGCTGTTAAAGGGACAGGCGTTTAAAAATAATGAGCCCTTGGACTTGACAGCGGCGGAATATAAGCTGCTCTGCATCTTGATGCAAGCGCCCAATGCGGTACTTTCCGGGGAGCAAATTTTAGACAGGCTATGGGATTGCGACGGCAATTATGTGGACAGCAATACGCTGTCGGTCTATATTCGCCGACTGCGGATGAAGATTGAAAATGACCCAAGTGAGCCGCAAATGCTGGTAACGGTCAGACGGATGGGCTACAAATGGAAGGTCACGGGGTGAAGTGCGGGATGAAGTTATTCACCGATCAGGCAATCAAACATTTTTTTATCGCACTTTGCACGGTGATGAGCGTTTTTGTGCTGTTATCACAGCTTATTGTTTGGGCTGCCTATCAAACGATTGCGCCCCTGCTGCTGCTGCTGTCACTGCTGATGGCAATGAGCCTATTGGCCTTGTGCGTTCACTGCTTTTGCGCGCAGAACAAAAAAATAGAAGCGGCGGCACAGCAAATGAAGCGCTATTTGGCAGGGGACACCGGCGCGCGGATTGCGTGTGATGACGAGGGAGAATTAGATAAGCTGTTCCATGAAGTAAACACCTTGGTGGCAGCATTAAACGCACACGCCGAACATGAATTGCAGGCAAAGGAGTTTTTAAAAAGCACCCTTGCGGATATTTCACATCAGCTTAAAACGCCCCTTGCCGCCTTGAACATCTATAACGGCTTGCTGCTTCGTGAGGGGAACACACTGCCGGAAAGTAAGGAATTTGCGTCATTGTCAGAAAAAGAGCTTGACCGCATTGAAACGCTGGTGCAAAATCTGCTCAAAATGACAAGGCTGGACGCAGGGGCGATAGTCATGAGGAAAACCCATGAAAACCTTGCCGCGATGATAAGCGAAATCGAAATTTCTTTTGCCTATCGGGCAAAGTTTGAGGAAAAAGAAATCATTTTGTCCGGTGCTGAGGATGTGACTCTTTTTTGTGACCGCACTTGGATGATGGAAGCCATCAGCAATGTGGTAAAAAATGCACTGGATCACACGAAAGCAAAGGGACAAATTTTTATAGAATGGAAACAATTTGCGAGCTTTACTCAAATTACAATAAAGGATGACGGAAACGGCATTCATCCGGAGGATCTGTACCATATTTTCAAACGGTTCTATCGCAGTCGGTTTTCGCAGGATACCCAGGGAATCGGACTTGGCTTACCGCTTGCCAAAGCAATGATTGAGGCGCACGAGGGAACCATTACGGTAGATAGCGTCTTAGGAAAAGGCAGCACCTTTACCATTGGCATTCAAAATCCTACAAAATTGTAAGCTGCAATTCATCTGAGAGTAGGAAATAAGTGCTATCCTATGGGTTACAAGGAGGCATAGCCACATGAATTTATTGGAAATCAATGCTGTTTGTAAAACCTATGGCGTAGGGGAAGCGACCGTACACGCACTGAGAGACGTTACCTTTTCGGTTCCCAAAGGGGAATTTGTTGCGGTGGTTGGCGAATCCGGTTCAGGAAAAAGCACTTTGCTCAATATGATCGGCGCGCTTGACACGCCCACATCCGGCAAGGTGTTCATCGACGGAAAAGATATTTTTGCGATGAAAGACGAAAAGCGCACCATTTTTCGCCGCCGCAATATCGGCTTTATCTTTCAAGCCTTCAACCTCATCCCGGAGCTAAATGTCGAACAAAACATCATCTTTCCGCTGCTGCTGGATCATCAAAAGCCCGATGCGGAAGATCTTGAGGAATTTTTAACGGTTCTGGGTCTCAAAGAACGGCGGCATCATCTGCCGCGCCAATTGTCCGGCGGCCAGCAGCAGCGTGTCGCAATCGGCAGAGCCTTGATGACCCGCCCCGCGCTGATCTTAGCCGATGAGCCTACCGGAAACCTCGACACACAAAATAGCAGCGAGGTGATTGCTCTGCTTAAAAAAGCGTCTAAAAGCTATGCGCAAACCATTCTGATGATTACGCATAGCCGCAGCATCGCCTCCACAGCCGACCGCGTGCTGCAGGTATCGGACGGCGCACTGACTGATTTCGGGAGGTGCAGCGGATGAAAAGCTATCTGAGCCTGATTCCCATCTCGGCAAAGGTTCATAGACGGCACAGTCGCATGACGCTTTTGTGTATTGTTTTTGCTGTGTTTTTGGTGACGGCTGTGTTCAGCATGGCAGATATGGGCGTTAGAATGGAGACGGCCAGATTACTTGACAAGCATGGCAGCGCGGCGCTGCAAGGGATGACCGGCAATGCAACCGTACAGACACTGTACCTTGTGGCTGCGGTGCTGTTTCTGCTGATTCTGATTGCAGGGGTGCTGATGATTTCAAGCAGCATCCACAGCAATGTCGCCCAAAGAACCAGATTTTTCGGCATGATGCGCTGCATTGGAATGAGCAAGCAGCAAATCATCCGTTTTGTAAGACTGGAAGCGCTGAACTGGTGCAAAACGGCGGTTCCCATTGGCGTTCTGCTTGGAATTGTCGTCACCTGGGGACTCTGTGCGGCATTGCGGTTTTGTGTCGGTGGGGAGTTCGCAGAAATTCCCCTCTTTCAAATGAGCCTCATTGGGATTGCCAGCGGTGTCCTTGTCGGCGTACTGACGGTGCTCATTGCCGCCGGTTCTCCTGCAAAACGGGCCGCAAAGGTATCGCCGATCGCCGCCGTGTCGGGCAATTCGGAAAACACCAAACATGAAAACGGCAAAGTAAATACCCGCTTTTTCAAAATTGAAACGGCACTTGGCATTCATCACGCCGTATCGGACAAGAAAAACCTGTTGCTCATGACAAGCTCATTTGCACTGAGCGTGATCCTGTTTTTGAGCTTTTCTGTTTTCATCGAATTGATTGGCTATCTGATGCCGCAATCGTCAAATACCGCTGACATCAGCATTGCAAGCAACGACAGCTCCAATTCGATCGACCGCGCTCTGCTTGACAAAATAGGCGGGTTGACCGGTGTAAAGCGCGTTTTTGGTCGAAAGAGCTGCCTTGGCGTTCCGGCAGAGGTAAATCAGCAGCCCAAGACGATTGATCTGATTTCCTATGACGAATTTGATTTGGACTGTCTTGTAAAAGACAGGCAGCTTAAAAAGGGCAGTGATGCTTCAAAGGTGTATGGGGATTCGGGCGCTGTGCTTACGATAGGGGACAAGGACAGCCCCTTAGAGATCGGCGATACGATAGCGATCGGCGGGGAAACACTTGAAATTGCAGGGCTGTTAAAAATGAACCCCTTCAGCAGTGACGGCAGAACAAACGGAGAAATAACGCTGATTACGTCCGCAGAAACCTTTGCACGGCTGACCGGTATCACGGACTATGCTCTTGTCATGCTGCAAACAACGAAGGATGCAAGCAGCGAGGACGTGGCGGCAATGCGCAAGGTGGTAGGGGAAAATGGTGTGTGGAACGATAGGCGCGACCAGCGCACTACCGGCACTTATATTGCGTTTTTGCTGTTTGTCTATGGATTTTTAGCAATCATCACGTTGGTGACGGTGCTCAATATTATGAACAGCATCTCCATGAGTGTAGCAGCAAAAACCAAGCAATACGGCGCAATGCGTGCCGTTGGCATGGACGAGCATCAGCTCACCAAAATGATAGCCGCCGAAGCGGGCACTTATGCCATTCTGGGCTGTTTTGTCGGCTGCGCGATTGGCCTGCTGATGAGCAAGCTGTTATATGACACGCTGATTACCGCCCATTTTAGCTACGCGATCTGGAGTGTGCCGATTCGTCCGCTGATCCTCCTATTGCTGATTGCTTTGGCTGCTGCTGTTGCCGCGGTTTATGCGCCGGCAAAGCGAATGCGGAAGATATCTGTCGTAGAGACAATCAATGATTTGTAACGAGAGAATTTTGGCAATCGGCAAAGCAAAACGGCTCATTTGAAATTGTAAGTTTCAAATGAGCCGTTTTTGTTCCGTGCGCAAACAATATAAATGCCCCATTCTTATCATTCGTCACCGTATTCTGAAGCCGCTTTTTTAAGCGGCTTCATTTTTATGTAAATTTTGTGA
>JAVXUG010000014.1:0-41963 GCA_036642215.1 Ruthenibacterium sp. | reverse complement strand
ACCATTTTTGTCACAGTCGGGTTCAGCGGCGTTTTTTCTATAATCCTGTACATATTGTTTCTCCTTGTCACTCGATTCCAATTTCAACTATAAGCGCCGAGCAGCGCTTTCGCTCTTTAAAAAAGCGAAGCCGTCCGACAACAGCTTCGCTTTCTATTATAACATAAAACGATTCCGGGAGGTAAACTTTTATGCTATGGCAATTTTTTTCCGCAATCTGCTGTAACGCGGCAAATTAAAAATCAATTTCCTTGTCATAATATACAGCAAGCAGCAGCTTTTCCATGTCTGACTGCGACGGCTGGCGCGGGTTAGAGCCTGTGCAGGCATCGCTGATGGCAAGCTCTGCCACGCGGGACAGCTTTTCGTTATACTCTTTTTCGTCGATGATGCCGGTGCTTGCAATTACGCCGCCCTCGCCGTAGCTTTGGATGGAAAGCGGAATATTCAGCTCTGCATTCATGCGGCGCAGCTCTGTGACAAGCGCAGCGACAAGCTCTGATGTGGTGGAGCCTTCCAGCTTGATAAAGCGCGCAATTTCGGCATAGCGCTCGGCGGCCTTTGCGTTTTTGGCGTTGAACTGAATGACCTTGGGCAGGTACATGGCATTGGCCGCGCCGTGAATGATATGTCCGCCGGTGAACGCAGCGCCCGTTTTATGCGCCATGCTGTGCACGATGCCGAGCAGCGCGTTTGAGAACGCCATGCCGGCAAGGCACTGTGCATTGTGCATGCGGTCGCGCGCCTCCATGTCACCGTCATAGGACTGTTTCAAATCGTCGTGAATCATCTTGATGGCGTGCAGCGCAAGCGCATCGGTATAGTCGCAGTGCAGCGTTGAGACATAGGCCTCAATGGCGTGCGTCATGGCATCCATGCCCGTGTGCGCCGTCAGCTTCTGCGGCATTTTTTCCGCCAGATCAGGATCGACAATCGCCACGTCCGGCGTGATGTTAAAGTCGGCCAGCGGGTATTTAACGCCCTTGCTGTAATCGGTGATGACGGCAAACGCAGTCACCTCTGTGGCCGTGCCCGAGGTGGAGGGAATCGCGCAGAAATGCGCTTTTGTGCGCAGCGTCGGGAAGCTGAACGGCGTGATTAAATCCTCAAACGTTGTCTCTGGGTACTCGTACAAAGCCCACATGGCCTTTGCCGCGTCGATGGGGCTGCCGCCGCCCATGGCGATAACCCAGTCCGGTTCAAATGCCAGCATAGCCTTTGCGCCGCGCTGCACGGTCTCGACAGAGGGGTCCGGCTCGACATTTTCAAACAGCTGCACTTCCATGCCTGCCTGCTTTAAATATTCCTCTGCCTTGGCAAGAAAGCCAAAGCGCTTCATGCTGCCGCCGCCCACGACGACAAACGCCTTTTTGCCCTTTAAATTGGCAAGCTCTGCAAGGGAGCCTTTGCCGTGATATAAATCGCGCGGTAATGTAAAACGTGCCATAATCGGAATACCTCCATGAGTTTTATTTCTTGTTAAAAGTTTATCATGGATTTTCCTGCACGGGTAATGTATAATTGACATACGGGTCATATGCCCGTAGCATGGAAGAAAAAGGAAGTACAGTCTATGAACACGCAGCAGCTGCGGTATGTGATGGAAATTTCGCAGACGCACTCCATCACGCAGGCCGCAAAAAATTTATATATGGGTCAGCCAAACCTGAGCAAAAGCATCAAGGAGCTGGAGGGTGAAATTGGCATTACGCTGTTCAGACGCACGCCAAAGGGCGTGGTAGCGACGCGGCAGGGCGAGGCGTTTGTGGGCTATGCGCGCAGCATTGTGGCGCAGATGGACAGCCTTGCGCAGCTATACCAAAAGGACGCGCCGCGCGGCGTATCGCTGCGCGTGTCGGTGCCGCGCGCAAGCTATGTGGCGCACAGCTTTGGCGCGTATGTGGGCAGCTTTGGCGGACGCGCGCTTGACATTTCGTATCACGAGACAAACGCCATGTCCATCATCAGCGAAATTGCCCTTGGGCAGTCGGACATGGGCGTTGTGCGCTTTGGGGCGGAGCACCGCGCCTATTTTATGCAGTTGCTGCGCGAAAACGCGCTGACGGCAGAGCCTTTGTGGGAATATGCGATGGTGGTGCTGCTGCACGAGCGGCATCCGCTGGCGGCCATGGCGGAAATTCCGTATCATCTGCTGGCGCAATATCCCGAAATTGTGCACGGAGATTTTACGCCCGTGCTGCCGCCTGAAGCTGTGCCCGCCGCCGCGCAGCACAGCGCCGCTCAAGCTGCCGAAAATCGCATCGCCGTGTTTGACCGCGCCAGTCAGTTCACCATGCTGCAAAGCGTTAAGGGAAGCTATCTGTGGGTCAGCCCCGTTCCGTTTGCGGTGCTGGCGCAGCACGAGCTGGTGCAAAAGCCGTGTCACAGCGCAACGCGCTATTGTGATATGCTGATTCGCCGCACCGCAGAGCCGTTCACCGCCGTAGAGCAGGGCTTTGCAGACGTGCTGCGGCAGGACATTGCCGCTTTGGTGCACCCGTAATCTTGTTTTTCAAGCAGCCGCCTTACATCGCGGCGCGCTGCGCAAAGCCTTGTTGCGGCTCACTTCATACAAACAGCGGCAATCACGCCTGGGTGATTGCCGCTGTTTTACAGGAAGGGAACAAGGCCGGAAAATTTTACGAGCCGGCTTCCTTGCTGTGATGCGGTTTTATAGCAGCGTATCGCAAGGTGGTTTCACATTACACCTATGCATCGTCTCTGCGCCAGCCTGCAAGAAACAGTACCGTTCTGATCCTGTATGAAACCGCGTCGGCAGCTCAGGGTCGCCCGGTGCGTCAGTGCGTGCAGGGCACAAAGCCGCCGCTGTTCAGTGCGTCCCACTTGCGTGCCATGACCGTTTTCGCGTAGAAGTTCCCCGATATGCCCTCTTTTTCCATTTCGCTCAAGCCCGCAAGATAGGCCAGCGTATCCTTTTGCGTCGCCAGCGCCGACGCGGGCACATCTATGGCATTGCGCACAAGATTTGCCGAAAAAAGCTGCACCGTGTACACATCAAACGACAGCTTGTTTTCGTCGCAGACGGTTTTAAGGCGATACAGCGTATCCGCCAGCAGCTCGTCCGTCGGTGCCGCGCCGCCTTTTAGCGTCTGCGTTACGCACACCACGGTTTGCAGCGGAAGCGCGGCGCGGTCATACGGCGCATCCGCCGCAAAAACAGGCTTTGCCGGGTCAAACAGCTTGCGGGCGGCATCCGGCTCATAAAAATCCGCAAAAACGCTGTCGTAGCCGCCCAGCTCCATTGCCTTGTAAACGCCCGCCTGCGCAAGCTCATCATTCAGACGGTTTTTAAAGCGATTGTATGTATTGATGCCGGATGCGGTGGTTGTCTGCTGCGTTTGCAGCACCGCGCCGTCCTTAAAATACGCCGTGAAGCCCGTGTCCACGCTGCCCGTTTTATAAACGCTGCACACATAACGGTACTTCCACACCTGATTGTTGTTTTCGCTGACCCCTTGATATTTTGCGGGTGCCACCACATAGCCCTCGCCCGGATGATACGCGGTGTAATGCGCGGTAATTTTCTTTTCCGCGTACCACGCCGAGATGGGATTGCCCACCTGCTTATCCACCCTCCAAACAAGCAGTGCCACCGCGCCCAGCGCGAGGATGACCGCAAGAACGCGCAGCAACGGCGTGCGGCGCAGCTTTATTTTTTTTGCCTTTGCACCGCGCTGCACCGGGCGCACTGTTTTGATTTCACTTGTCATTGTTTTCTTTCCCCCTGTTCCTCGTTTTCATCTTCGTTTTTCTCTTTGCCGAACGCAAAGCACAGCAGTGCGCCTACCCCCGCGCCGACCGCCGCAAGAATTGCCCAGCTGACACCGTAGACCAAAGGCATAATAAGGATTGTCTGTAAGTTAAACCATCCGCTGAAAAATGCGAACGCCGCCATTCCGACCGTTGCAAGCGCACCCACAAGCGCCGGTGCCAGCCACCAGCGGCGGCGCAGCATAAAATAGGCGAGCGCGCCCACCAGCGGCAGCCACCACATTAAATACACCCCGCCGGTTCTGTTCATCAGCACCGCGCCGCCCAAAACGCCCGCCAGTGCAACGACACTGCTTTGCAGTGCCATTTTGCGGCTGAGCCGTTTTAGAATGCGCGCGTCATTTGGCGCGCTTGCATCCGTTGCCGCGCCGGACGCAAGCAGTGCACAGCAGGCTTTGCACCCCGCGGTATGTACCGCCACAATGGCGGCGCTGTCGTCGCTGGCAACACCGTCCGCAACAAGCGGCATCAAATCGCGGCACACCTCGCACGATACCTCCGGAGCCGATACGGCTGCTTTGCCATCCTGCGCGGTGGCCTTCTCTGTTTCGGGCACGCTGCTTTCGGGCGTGCTCCTCTTTTCCTGTAGCGTTTCGCTCTCGCTCATTCTTTTTCCTCCTTCTGCAAAATTTCGCGCAGCCATGTGCGCGTGCGAAAATCCAGTGTGCGGGCGCTGCTCTCGCTCACGCCGCACCGGCTGGCAATTTCCGCAAAGGAATAGCCCTGCGCGCGCAGCAGCAAAATGCGCCCTGCGGGCGGCTTTCGTGTTTCCAGCAGGGCGCGGACATGCGCGGTGAGGTCACGCGTGTCAACGTCCGGCTCAAAGCTCTCTGCCGTCGCATCGTCCGACAGATACTGCACCAAAAGCTCGTCATAGGACTGCGTTCGCTTTGTGCGGCGCAAATAATCCACCCAGACATGCCGTGCAATGGTGCACAGCCACGTCTTGACCCCCGCCTCCTCGCGAAAGGTGTGCAGCTTTTGCAGCGCGTGCAAAAAAGTCTCGCTGAGCAAATCCTCCGCGAGGGCGGCATCGTGCGTCAGGCTGCACAGGTAGCGGTACACATCCTGACGATAAGTACGGTATATCTGCTCTATCTCACGCATGGGGCGCCTCCTTTCACACAATTAGACGAAGGGTGTCGGTTATTTGTTTCAAAAAAATTTTCGCTTTTCTGCGCTCAAAAAAAGACGGCCGCGTTTTTGCTTTTCACACACGCAGCCGTCGTTTTATTTGTGGTTACAGCGCGGCAAAGCCGCCCTCTAAATCCTCGATGATATCGTCCACATGCTCAAGCCCCACCGAGAGGCGAATCAGCCCCGGCGTAATGCCCGCCGCCACAAGCTGCTCGTCCGTCAGCTGGCGATGCGTACTGGATGCCGGATGCAGCACACAGGTGCAAATGTCCGCCACATGCACCTCGTTGAACGCCATCTTCAGGCTGTCCATAAATTTGACGGCGGAGTCGCGCCCGCCCGCGATGGAAAACGAGATGACACCGCAAACGCCCTGCGGCAGATATTTCTGCGCAAGCAGGTAGTCGGGGCTGGTGGGCAGCGCCGCATAGTTGACAAATTCCACCTGCGGCTTTGTCTCAAGATACGCGGCGACCTGCTCTGCGTTGTCGCAGTAGCGATCCATGCGCACGGCAAGCGTCTCAAGGCCGAGATTGAGCAAAAACGCGTTCAGCGCACCGGGATACATGCCAAAATCGCGCATGAGCTGCACGCGCGCCTTTGTAATGTACGCGGCGCGCCCAAAGTCCTTTGCATAGCTCACGCCGTGATAGCTTTCGTCCGGCGTGACAAGGCCGGGGAATTTATCGCCCGAAGCGGCCCAGTCAAAGTTGCCGCTGTCCACAATTACGCCGCCTACCTGAATGGCATGACCGTCCATATATTTGGTGGTGGAGTGCACAACAATGTCCGCGCCCCACTCGATGGGGCGGCACAAAATAGGCGTGGCAAAGGTATTGTCCACAATCAGCGGCACGCCGTTTGCGTGCGCAAGCTTTGCAAATTTTTCAAGGTCGAGCACGCGCAGCGCGGGGTTTGCAACCGTCTCGCCAAACAGCGCCTTTGTGCGCGGTGTAAACGCCTTTTGCAGCGTTTTTTCATCGTCGTCCGCGTTGACAAAGCGGCAGGTGATGCCAAGCTTTTTCAGCGTGACGGCAAACATGTTCACCGTGCCGCCATAGATGGTGGACGCGGCCACAAATTCGTCGCCCGCCTCGCACAGGTTTAAAATAGAAAGCAGGCTTGCGGCCTGACCGCTTGTGGTGCACAGCGCGCCCACGCCGCCCTCCAGTGCGGCAATTTTGTCCTCCACCGCGGCGACGGTCGGGTTTGAAATGCGCGAATACATATGCCCCGCCGCCGACAAATCAAATAGCTGCCCGATGTGGTCGGTGGAATCGTAGGTATAGGTGGTGCTCTGGTAAATGGGCAAAGCCTTCGGCTCCCCGTTTTTCGGCTGATAGCCCTCGTGCAGGCATTTTGTCTCAATGTGCATGGCAATACTTCCCCTTTTCAATCATTTTACACTCTTATTTTATTCCGGTGCTGTCAATGCATCGGAACACTGCTATATTGCTTCACAAGGGCAAGCATCTTGTCCCACGCCTGCTCCATGTCAGCCACCAGCTTAAACTGCGTGCGCGCGCGGTACAGATTTTGCAGCGGCTGCTCCACCTTAAAATAGGTGTCGCCCTGTAAATAATCCGCCAAAAAGCGCATGCCGCATTCCAGCGTCATCAGCTTTGCGCCCCACGGCAGATATTTCTTTTCGGTGTCGGTCAATGCATCGCCCGCCGCTTCCAGATAGCCCTTTGTGTACATCTCGAACAAATTGATGTCAAAATGCACCTTGGAGACATCCGGCTCGTCCTCGGCGGCGGTGGTCGCGCCAAAGCGGATGGAATCGCCGTAGTCGTTCAGCGCAAGACCCGGCATGATGGTGTCTAAATCAATCACGCACAGCGCCTCGCCCGTGTCCGCATCAAACAGAATATTGTTAATTTTGGTGTCGTTGTGCGTCACGCGCAGCGGCAGCTTGCCCGCCTCCAGCAAATCCATCAGCACGGAGCAATCGTCCTTGTGCGCTTTCGCAAAGGCAATTTCCGGCGCACAGCTTACGGCGCGGTTTTTTACGTCGCGCTCCAGCGCGCGCAAAAGCTGCTCGTACCGATAGCGCGTGTCGTGGAATTTTTCAATCGTCTCGTGCAGCGTGTCGGCGGGGTAGTTTTCCAGCGTGCGCAAAAACGAGCCGAAGCTCTTGGCGGAGTTGTAAAAATCAATCGGGCGCGTCACACTTTGCAGGCAGACGGAATCGCTGATATAGTTGTAGCAGCGCCATGCGCTGCCCTCGGCATCCTCAAAATAATTTTCGCCCGTCTGCGTTTTTAAATAGCGCAGCGTCTCGCGCTCGGCATCGCCGCCGCGCTCTAAAATACGCCGGCGCAGGTATTCCGTCACGCCAAAAATATTCTCCATGACAGCGCGCGGGTCTTTGAACACATCCGTGTTGATGCGCTGAATGACATAGCGCAGCGTTTCGCCGCCGTCACGCCCCGTGTACACGGCGTAGGTGTCGTTGATGTGACCGGAGCCGAACGGCTTTACATACCGCGTGCGCTCACCAATGCGGAACGCGAACAGCGCGTCCTCAAGGTTCAAATCGTCCACACCGTCAATGTGGCGGCGTGTGGAATAGACCACCTCGCCCGCCTCGGTGCGCTCCAGCGCCTCCAGCTTGCACCACGCCTTGATGGTGCTGTTTAAATTGACATGCACCCCGTCGTCCAGCACGCAGTCGTGGTCAATCAGCGCACCGCAGTTGGCAAGGCACGCCGTGCCCAGCTGCGCATTTGTGTTGATGATTGCGCCCTGCAGGACAAGACAGCCCGCGCCAAGCTGCGCACTGGGGCTGACAATGGCCGTGGGGTGCAGCAGCGACGGCACCGTGTAGCCCGCCGCAAGCAGCCGCTTTGTCCACGCAAGACGCAGCCGGTTGTTGCCAAACGCCGGCAGCGCGCAGACATATTCGCCTTGCAGCGCGGTGTAGTCGGCACATGCGCCCACAATGCTTTCCTCGCGCACCGCGTCATCCAAAAACGCAATCTGTGCGTACAGCCCTGTGGCGGCGGCAACCTCGCCCACCATGCGGCCAAGTCCGCCCGCGCCTAAAATAAGCAGTTTTTCCTGTTTCAACAAAAACAAGCCTCCTGTCGTATTTTCCCGGCGATGCCGGTTTTTTTTGAAAGATTCTGCAAGGCGCGCACACCCTGCGCTTGCGCATCGTCCTGTACCGATGCCGGAAATTGCCACGCGACAGGCTCTATCCGTTCTGCCGCAGCAAAACCGTGCCGGATTCAAGCTTTGCACCGTCCGCGACGGTGTTGCCCGCCTTTACCACCACGCCCGGCGCAAGGTGCGCGCCGCACCCAATGACACAATCATGGTCCACAAGCGCCCCCATGTTGACAATGCAGCCCGCGCGCAGCACCGTGCCGCAGCCCACCGCCGCATTTGCCAGCACAACCGCGCCGTCCTCCACCGTGGCGGACGGGCTGACAAACGCGCGCGGATGAACAAGCGCGGGCACGCGGTAGCCCGCCGCCGCAAGCTTTGACAGCCACGCCATGCGCAGCGCATTCTCCCCAAATGCAGGATAGGCACAGGCGTATTCGCCCGCGTAGCGCGCATAATCCGCGCACACGCCAAGCGCGCCCTGCGCCCTGTCATCCAGAAAGGCAATTTCCTCAAAAATGCCCAGCGCCTGCGCCGTTTCGCACAAGGTGCGCCCGTAGCCGCCCGCGCCAAGAATCAACAGCTTTTGCATGGTTCTTCCCCTGCCTTTGTTCTATTGATCTCTCTTGCCAAAGCGCCGCGCGACAGCGCGCCGCCTGCGAAAATTAAAATCAGATCTCCACGCCAAGCCACTGCTTGACGAAGATGCCCGCGACAAAAGACAAGGTTGCCACGCCCAGCGAGATGCACGCCATCTCCAAAAAGCGCCGCTTGAACGGCAGACTTTTTGCCACAGAGACATAATAGTTGAACACGAAAATAATCAGCACCACCGTGACAAGCATAATGCCCAGCGCCCACAGATAGGCCGCGTCCGGCAAAAGCAAATACGGCAAAATTAAAAGCGTTACCGTGATCAAATAGGCAATGCCCGTGTAAGTACAGCTTTTGAGTGCGTCGGTGCGCCCCTCGCTTTTTGCGGAGAGAAATTCGCTGGAGGCCATGGAAAGCGTTGCGGAAATGCCCGTAATGAGACCCGACAGCGCGATGATGCGCGTGTTTTGCAGCGCCAGCGTAAGCCCCGCCAGCGTGCCGGTCAATTCTACTAACGCGTCGTTCAGCCCCAGCACCACACTGCCCACATATTGTAAGCGCTCCTCGTCCAAAATATCCAGCAGCGCCGCCTCATGCGCGGCCTCGTCGGCGCAAATTTTAACGCTCTCCGGCACTTCCTGCGCCAAGGCTTTGTAGATGTCCTGCGCGGCGTTCTCGCCGTTTTCCATCTGCTTTACCACAAAGGTAAAGCCCAGCACAATACTGAGCAGCTTGCGCCACAGCACCCGCATTTTTTGCGGCTTCAGCTCCTGCCCTGTATAGGTTTTCCAAATTTCGTAGTGGGCGCGCTCCTCGGCGGCAAGGCGCAGCAGCGTCTCCTTGTTATGGTCGTTTTTGATGTGCGCGGCAACAGCCGTATAGGTGGCACTCTCGGTCAGCTCGTTCTGCTGCATCGTGCGGATAATGGCGAGCGACTTCTCTGAAATATTCTGTCCGGCGGCTTCCATAATTTCGTCCCCCATGCTTTTCTTTGTGCTGGATTTCTTATTTATTTACTATACCACAAAGAAACGCGCTTGCCAAGAAAACACTGTATCCTTTCAAACAATACCTTTTTAGTGTAATTACACAAGAAAGCCCTCCTTGCGCGGTAAAACTTTGTGGGTCAAGGACTATTAAAACGCCTCGTTTTTTGCTATACTGAGAGAACAAAAAAACAAAACGTCAAATAGACAAAACAGAGGGAATCAATCAATGCAAAGCGATAAAAAAGATATTCTTGTGCTTGAGGGCATCACGAAGCATTTCGGTGACACACCGGTGCTTGACAATATTTCTCTGCGCGTGGCGGCGGGCGAATTTATCACGCTGCTCGGCTCGTCCGGCTGCGGCAAAACGACAACCCTGCGCATTTTGGCGGGGCTGGAGCAGCCCGATGCGGGGCGCGTGCTGCTGGAGGGGCGCGATGTGACCTTTGACGCGCCCAACCAGCGCGATGTGAGCATGGTGTTTCAGAATTATGCGTTGTTCCCGCATATGACCGTGGCGGAAAATATCGGCTACAGCTTAAAGCTGCGCCGCCTGCCAAGGGCAGAGATCCGCAGCGCCGTGCAGGATGCGCTTGTGCTTGTGCAGCTTGTGGAATACGGCGAACGCATGCCGGCAGAGCTGTCGGGCGGGCAGCGCCAGCGCGTGGCGATTGCGCGCTCTATCGTCAGCAAGCCCAAGGTGCTGCTGCTTGATGAGCCGCTTGGCGCGCTGGATTTACAGCTGCGCCGCCAGATGCAGATTGAATTAAAGCGTCTGCAAAAGCAGCTAGGCATCACATTTGTGTACATTACGCACGACCAGGAGGAAGCGCTGAACATGTCCGACCGCATCGCGGTGATGCACGAGGGCCGCTTTGAGCAAATCGGCACGCCGGCGCAGATTTACGACAGGCCGCGCACCGGCTATGTCGCCACCTTTGTGGGCAACTCTAACCTTGTGCGCGGCACAGTGCAGACCGTGCAGGAGGGCTGCATTACGCTCTCGTGCGAGGGCGGCTGCGCCGCTGCGCGCACGCACGCGTACCGCTTTGCCCCAGGCGATGCCGTCACGCTGGCTGTGCGCAGCGAGCATATCGACTTCACCGCCGACAAGACCGCCTGCGGCATTGCTGCCGCTGTGGAGGAGAAAACCTTTGCCGGCGGGATGCTGCGCATTGCGCTGCGCGCAAAAAGCGGCGCGCTGCTGATTGCCAGCCGCCACGGCATTGATATTGACGTGCAGGTGGGGGATGAGGTGCGTGTGACGTGGGACGCGGCAAACGCCGTGCCCGTGGATGTCGCCGTGCCCGCAGACCCTGCGCGCGATGCAGCTGCCGCCGGAACGGGGGCCGAGACATGAAGAACCGCAAGAGCGTGTGGCTGATGCTGGTGCCGCTCTACCTTTTCACCTTTGTCTTTGTGGCAGGGCCGCTGCTGTACATGGTTTGGCTCAGCTTTGAGACACGTGCCGAGGTATGGGGCGTGCTGCATGAGTTCACGCTGGATAATTACAAAAACATCCTTGACCCCGTCTATCTTGAAACCTTTGCGGAGTCGTTTCAACTGGCGTTCACCAGCACCGCGCTGATTGCGCTGATCGGTTATCCGTTCGGTTATTTTATGGCAAAGCTGTCTCCGATCGGGAAAAAGCGCATGACAATTTTGCTCATGATTCCGTTCTGGACAAACAGTTTGATTCGTCTGTACGGGTGGATCATCATTTTTCGCGCAAACGGTACGCTGGATCAGCTTCTTATGGGACTTGGTCTGACGGAAAAGCCGTTAAAGCTGCTGTACACCTACCCCGCCGTGGTGGTGGGCATGGTGTACGCGCTGCTTCAATTTATGATTTTTGCCGTGTATGCCAGCGCCGAAAAAATGGACTGGAGCCTTGTGGAGGCCGCGCGTGATCTTGGTGCCACGCCATGGCAGGCGTTTTGGACGGTCACATTTAAGCTGACGCTGCCGGGGCTTTTGTCCGGTGTCATCCTCACGTTTATCCCGTCGATGGGTCTGTTTTTTATCGCGGACATTCTGGGCGGCAACAAGGTGGTGCTGGTGGGCAGTCTGATTCAAGATCAGCTGATGAAGGCGCATAACTGGCCGTTTGCCGCGGCGCTCAGCGTTGTGCTGATGCTGCTGACAACGCTGATGATTGCGCTTTATAAGCGCATCACCCATTCTGATGAGCTGGAGGGACTGCTGTGAAAACAAAACAATCCGCTGTCCCGACGGCACGGCGCAAAAAGGCAAAAAGCCCTGTGCGCGGCGCGCACCTCTATCTCGGCGTTGTCACGGCGGTTTTGTATCTGCCCATTGCGCTTGTCATTTTATATTCCTTCAACGCAGGCAAGCTGTCCAGCGTTTGGTCGGGCTTTTCGCTGAAATGGTACGAGACGCTATTCCGTGACAAGGAGATGTTTCTTGCTTTGCGCAACAGCATTGTGCTGGCGCTGTCCTCCGGCTTTGCGGCGGCGGTTGTCGGCACGCTGGGCGCGGTCGGCTTCAGCCGGGTGCACGCGCGCGGCAAAAATATTGTCGAATATGTGTCCATGCTGCCCATCATGATACCGGAAATTATTCTGGGCATGGTATTCATGGTGTTTTTTTCGCTGCTGGGGCTGCCGTTCGGCATGGTGACGCTGATCTTGGCGCACACTACCTTTTGCATCCCTTATATTTATATGCTGGTGAAAGCGCGTCTTGTCGGCATGGACAAAAGCCTGCCGGAGGCCGCGCGCGATTTGGGCGCAAGCGAATTTCGCGCGTTTTTTGACGTGACACTGCCGCTGCTTTTCCCCGCGATTCTCTCCGGCATGCTGCTCAGCTTTGCCATGAGCTTTGACGATGTTATCATCAGCATTTTTGTCACGGGGGTCAGCGTAAACACGCTGCCCATTAAGGTTTACACGCAATTAAAGACCGGCGTGACACCGGAAATCAACGCGCTGTGCACGCTGATGCTGGGTGTCACGATTCTGCTTGTTCTGCTGTCGAATCTCTCCGGCAGCCGGAAAAAGTCCAAACACAAACACCAAATTACGGAGGAAAAACTATGAAAAAGCTTCTATCTCTTGCGCTTGTACTCGTGCTTGCTCTGTGTGCCTTCAGCGCCTGCGGCACAGCGCCCGCCGCATCCGACGCATCCGACGCGACGGGCGGCACCGTGCTGAATCTTTACACCTGGGAGGGCATGTTCCCCGCCGAGGTGCTCGAAAGCTTTACCGCCGAAACTGGCATCAAGGTAAACTATGTCAGCTTTGACACCGACGAGACAATGCTTGCAAAGCTGGAAACCGCCAAGGGCGGCGATTATGATCTTGTCATTGCCGACGATTATATCATCGAGACTGCCATCGGTGAAAAGCTTGTGCAAAAGCTCGACAAAGCAAAGCTTGCGAACCTCGGCAACGTCAACCCCATCTATCAGGGTCAGTTTTTTGACCCCGAAAATGCCTACACCATTCCCTACGGCGCAGGCGTGCAAACCATTGTGTATGACCCTGCCTCTGTAAAAACCCCCATCCGGGGCTATGCCGATTTATGGAATGCGGCGCTTGCGGACAATCTGGCTGTCATCGCCAATTATCGCGTGGTCACCGGCATGGCGCTCAAGGTGATGGGCGAAAGCTACAACACCACCGACGTTGCCGCCATTGAGGCCGCCGGCGCAAAGCTGCTGGAGCTTGCCCCCAATATCCGTCTGATTAAGGATGACAACGTGCAGGACGATTTGCTCTCCGGTGAAGTTGGCGCAGCCGTGATGTACACAAGCCAAGTGACGCAGGCCTGTCTTGCCAATCCGGAGTTGAAGGTCGTGTACCCAACCGAGGGGGTCGGCTTTGGCGTTATGGCACAGTTTATTCCGGTGAACGCGCCGCACGCGGACGCGGCGTACAAATTTATGGATTATGTGCTGCGCCCCGAAATTGCAAAGCAGTGCTTTGAGGCGCTTGGCTATTACTGCACCAACAGCGCGGCCGACGCGCTGATTGACGCGGCATACCGCCCGTTCCTCACGCTGCCGGAGGATTTTTCCGGCAAGACAGAGATGATTGAAAACATCACCGCCGAGGCGGACGAGGCGCACGTAAAGGCATGGACGGCGTTCAAAACCGCCTGCGGACAATAATTCCAAGAGGCAAAGCGTATCAAATACAAGGGACCGGCGAAAATTCGCCGGTCCCTGTTTTTATGCTGAAAAGCGGCATTACACGCCCGCAATGGCGCGGATGACCACGCCCGCCAAAATCAGCCCCGCCGCGCCCGGCACAAAGCTGACACTGCCCGGCGTTTGCCTTGCGCGCGGGGAAGCGGATGCATCTTTGCCCTCCTGCCTAGGCAGCGCCTTTTCGTCCTCGCCCGCATGATCCGGCGGCGCAAGCGGCTGCCTTGCAGGCTCTGTGCTGTAAACAACCTCCAGCTTTTCAATGCCGCGTCGCCGCAGCTCCCGCCGCAGCACACGCGCCACGGGGTCTGTGCTCGTCTTATAAAGGTCGGTCACGCAAAAGCGCGTCGGGTCAAGCTTGTTGCCGCAGCCCATGGCGCACACAATGGGCACCCCCGCCGCCGCCGCGCGGGTAATCAGCTCTATTTTTGCACTCATTGTATCAATGGCATCAATGATGTAGGTAAAATGCGCAAGCGGAATTTCATCCGCGTTCTCCGGCAGATAAAACATCGGCAGCGCCGTGACACGGCACTCTGGATGGATGGAAAGCACACGCTGCTTTGCCGCCTGCACCTTAGACATGCCGATGGTGTCGACCGTTGCGATCAGCTGCCGGTTTAAATTGCTCTGCGCAATGACATCGCTGTCCACAAGCGTCAGCGCACCCACGCCCGCGCGGGCAAGCGCCTCCACCGCGTAGCCGCCCACGCCCCCCACGCCGAACACCGCCACATGCGCGGCGCGCAGACGCTCGTTGCCCTCCTCGCCCCACAGCAGTGCGCTGCGCGAAAAAGCCTCATTCATAGGTTGTCCTCTCGCCGGCTGTGCCGCCGGTGTATTTCTGTCAAAGCTGCCGTCTCCGCCTCAAAAAAGCCGCCGCTTTGCGGCGCGCCCATCAGCTTTTACGAATAAACTCTGTGTGACAGCGCGCGCAGGTGATGGAAATTTTTCCGCGTCCGCGCGGCACACGCAGCCTTTGGTGACAGTGCGGACAGCTAAAAACGCGATGCGTGCGGCGCTGCGCCCACCGCTGTTTTCCCTGCGCAAGCCATTGCTTTAACTGGCTGACCGCCCCGTAATAGACATAGTTTTCCTGTGTGCGGTGCGGAAGATTGCGGCTGAAAATGCGGAAATAGCAATAGACAATCAGCAGCAGACCCACAAGTGTGAGCAAGCGCGTAGTGAACGCACCCAGCAGTACGCACGCCATGGCAACAAAGCTGAGAAACCGACCATAGCCGTCCATGCCGTAGCGCCCCGTCATAAAACGCTGTAATTTTTCTCTCATATCGGAGGGGCAGTCCTTTCTGCGGGCAAGCTGCGGCGTTCTGCCGCACCCCGCTGTGCTGCAGCATCTCTGTTCGACTGCACGCAAAGCCGTAAGCAAAAGAAACAAGCGACGCACAGCCGCTTGCTTTTTTTAATCTGACAATATTAAAATTATAAGCCCACCGCGCATATTACGCAAGGGATGACGAAATTTGTTTACATTTAATTTTCACTTTCCTCATACTCGGCGCGCAAAAGCACAAAAAAGGGAGTGCGAAGCAGGCATCGCACTCCCTCTTTTTGGGTCGATCGCATTACAGCAGTCCCGGTTTAGATTGCGAGGAAAAAAGGCAGGGAAAAATGGTTTGCAATCAGGCGAAGGACAGCCGGGCGGATGCCCGACAAGGACAGCAACGCAGTTGCGGAACATTTGGCGCGCCGAACTACGCGCAATCCGGACCGGAATTGCTGTAGTCACGGCAAATAGGAAACGTCACTGTGACGATGGTGCCAGCGCCCTCCTTGCTTTGCAGCTCTAGCTCTGCACCGTGCAGTGCCGCCACATGCTTTACAATGGACAGCCCCAGCCCTGTGCCGCCCGTCGTGCGCGAATGGCTTTTGTCCACACGGTAAAAGCGCTCAAACACGCGGGACTGATGCTCCTCCGGAATGCCAAGCCCCGTGTCGCGCACCGTGACGCTCACGCTGTGCGCCCCCCATTGCGTCTCCACGCTGACGCTGCCGCCCGGTCGGTTGTAGCTGACCGCGTTGTCCATCAGGTTAAACAGCAGCTCCCCCAAAAGTCCCGGAACACCGTCCACCTCGGCGGCATCGCCCGTCACGGTCAGCGACACCTGCTTTTCGGCTGCCTTGTCCGCAAGCGCCGCCGCGCTCTGCCGCGCAAGCGCTGATAAGTCCACGCGCGTTTTCGGAAGCTTTGTCAGCCCCTGTGCCCCCTCATCAAGGCGCGACAAATCTATAATGTCCTGCACAAGCGCAATGAGGCGGCGGCACTCGCGATAGATATTGTCATAAAAGGCGGGCTTGTCGGCATCCTTTGCAATGCCGTTTTTCAGCAGCTCCGCATAGCCGAGAATAGATTGCAGCGGCGTTTTCAATTCGTGCGAAACATTGGCGGAAAATTCGCGCCGCAGCTGCTCTGCCTCGCACTTTTCCGTCTCGTCCACCAGCATAAGGATGCTGCCGCCGCGCACCGCCTGCGACAGCGCCGCGCGGTACACGCGTCCGCCAAGGCGCAGCTGTCTTTGCAGGCTTTGCGCTTGCTCTGCCGCATTTGCCAGCGCGACAAATTCCGCGTCGCGGTGCAGCGCCAGCAGCGGCTGCCCCAGCACGTCGCCGCGCGCCTGCCCAAACAGCGCAAGCGCGCTTGTGTTTGCGCTGAGCACCGTGCCGCTGCCGCTGAGAACCACAAGTCCCTCGCTCATGGTCTCCATGATGTCTGACAAATCGTCCCGCATGGCACGAACGGCATCCAGCTGCTCTGAAAGCTGCGTATTCTGGCGGTCAATGCGGCGCAGCAGCGGCACAAATTCCTCGTACGCCTCGTTTTTCAGCGGATGCTCCACGTCGATGCTCTCGATGGGTGCCATAATTTTTTTTGTCAGGGCTGCGGAGGCAAAGGTTGCCAGAACCGCGACGAGTGCCAGCGTCATCAGCACAAACGGCACACAGGACACCATGCGCGAAAACGTGCTGTCCGTCGTACTTGACACGCGCAGCACACTGCCGTTTGCAAGGCGCACCGCATAGTAATACGTCTCACGCCGCAGCGTATCGGATAAGCGTGTGCTGTCGCCAAAGCCGTTTTTCAGTGCGGCGCGAATTTCCGGCCTGTCCGCATGATTGCCGGTCGCGCCCGCCGTATCGTACAAAACTGCTCCGTCCGCGGCAAGCCATGTCACGCGCTGTGTGCTTTTTGCCTTCAGCGCCAGTGTGTCCGGCTGCACCTGTGCCGAGTTGAATACCTCTGCCAAAATCTGTGCGCTCTCGTGCACGGTCTGCTTCATCTGCGCCGCGGCATTCAGCTGCATCACGCAGAAAATCAGCACGCTGCACAGCAGCGCTGCCGCCACGCTCAAAAAGCACAAATTGCGATTGATTCGTTTTTCCATTGTCACTCCTGTTCCGCCGCAGCGCTGACGCGGTAGCCCACACCGCGCACGGTTTGCAGCTGGTCGCCCGCAGCGCCAAGCTTTGTGCGCAGCGTGCGCATATGCACGTCTACGGTGCGCGTCTCGCCGTCAAAGCCATAGCCCCACAGCCGCGTCAGCAGCGCATCGCGGCTGAACACCTGCCCCGGACTTTGCATCAGCAGCTCTAAAAGTTCAAATTCCTTGCGTGTCAGGGCAATTTCCGCGCCGTCAACGCACACCTTGTGCCGCGCACTTTGCAGGGTGATGCGCCCTGTCGTCAGCGTCTCCTGTGCCCCGCCGCCACCCGCCGCACCCGTGCGGCGCAGCAGCGCTTTTGCGCGCGCGACAAGCTCCATCATGCCGAACGGCTTTGCAATGTAATCATCCGCGCCGCTGTCAAGCCCCAGCACCTTGTCGTATTCCGTGCCCTTTGCCGAGGCCATCAGCACGGGCACCGCATTGGTTTTTCGCCCCGCGCGCAGACGATGCAGAATGGACAGACCGTCCTCATCGGGCAGCATAATATCCAGCACCACAAGCTCCGGCACGCACGCGTCAAGCGCCGCCCACAGCCCCTTTGCATCGGCAAAGCCGCGCGCCGCAAGACCCGCGCCCTCTAAGGCGTACACTTCAAGCTGGCGGATGGAATCGTCGTCCTCCACGCAGAAAATCATATTGCTTTCCCTCCTATTGCCCAATTTCCCCGGTGCCGATGCTCTTGTGGCTTCCGGTGATGCTGAACACCACCCACTCCGCGATATTGGTCGCGTGATCCCCGATGCGCTCAAAATATTTGGCAATCATCAAAAGGTCAATCGCGGTTTCTCCGTCCGCCGCGCCCTTTTTGAGCAGTGCAATCAGACCGTTTTTCACGGTGGTAAACAGATGGTCCACGGTGTCGTCCATGTCGATGACGCGCTGTGCCATTTCGATGTCCTTGTGTACAAACGCGTCAATGCTGGTGCTGACCATGGCGATGGTTGCCTTTGCCATCTCGCGCACATGCAGCGTGTCATCCTCTGCGTCGATATTCGCCATGGAGATAATCTCCGCGATATCCGCCGCCTGATCGCCGATGCGCTCCATGTCGGTAATCATTTTAAGCGCGGCGGAAATCTGGCGCAAATCGCGCGCCACGGGCTGCTGCTGCAAGAGCAGCTTTAGGCAGAGCGTCTCAATTTCGCTCTCCTTGCGGTCAATTTCCTCGTCCGCCACAAGCACCTGTCGCGTCAGCGACAGATCGCCGTCCAGCAGCGCCTTTGCCGCGTTTGCAATGGCCGTCTCGCACAGCGCGCCCATATAGGTCAGCTCTTTATTCAGCAGCCGCAGCTGCTCGTCAAACGTAATGCGCATCTCAGCCAAACCTCCCCGTAATATAATCCTCCGTGCGCTTATCGCCCGGCATGCTGAACAGCTTTTCTGTGTCGCCAAACTCGACCACCTCGCCCAGCAGAAAAAACGCAGTGTTGTCGGAAATACGCACGGCCTGCTGCATATTGTGCGTCACGATAATAATAGTATAATCTTTTTTTAGCTCCATTGCCAGTTCTTCTATTTTAGAAGTTGAAATCGGGTCAAGCGCGCTGGTCGGCTCGTCCATCAGCAGCACTTCAGGCTGCACGGCAAGTGCCCGCGCAATGCACAGCCGCTGCTGCTGCCCGCCCGAAAGACCAAGCGCGCTCTTTTTTAAGCGATCCTTCACCTCGTCCCACAGCGCCGCGCCGCGCAGGCTTTGCTCCACCGCCTCGTCCAGTTTTGCGCGGGTGCAATGCTCGTGCAGGCGCGGGCCGTAGGCAACGTTGTCATAGATGCTCATGGGGAAGGGGTTCGGCTTTTGAAACACCATGCCGATATTTTTGCGCAGCTGTGTCACGTCCACATCCTTTGCATAAATATTCTTGCCGTGAAACGTGATTTCGCCGTCGATGCGAACGCCGGGCACAAGGTCATTCATGCGGTTGATCGTTTTTAAAAAGGTGGATTTTCCGCAGCCGGACGGCCCGATAAAGGCGGTAATCTGCTTTTCGGGGATGTCCATGGTGACGCTTTTCAGCGCGTGAAATTCCCCGTAGTGCAGTTGTAATTCCCTTGTGCTGACAAGGGCGGGATGCTCGGATGTTACCATACTGTCATTGTCCCTTTCTTTGGTGTCGGGGTTGTAGGGCGGCGGCGCGCCCGCCTTGAACCTTTGCGCCGCTTTTGGATTTGCGCCGCCGGTCAGGGCTGCTTTTTTGTGAGCTTTTTCTGTGCCAGCTTTGCCGCGCCGTTTAACAGCAGCACCAGCAGCAGCAAAATTGCCGCAATGGCAAAGCCGACCTCAAACTTGCCGCGCTCCGATACATACAGGTACAGCGCCACGGCAAGCGTGCCGCCGCTGCTTTTATACGCGGTAAAAATATCCGTGACCGCGCCTGCGGCAAGCCCCGCTGTAAATAAAAGCGCGGCGCTTTCGCCCACAATGCGCCCAATGGCAAGAATGCAGCCCGTGACAATGCCGTCCAACGCGCACGGCACCACAAGCGTGCGTATCGTGTGCCACTTTGTCGCGCCAAGCCCAAGCGCGCCCTCACGGTAGGCAATCGGCACGGTTTTCAGGCTCTCCTGTGTGGTGCGGATGATGGTGGGCAGAATCATGATGACCAGTGTAAGACAGCCGGACAGCAGACTCATTTGCAGCTTTAAAAAGTTTGAAAAAAACAGCATACCCACAAGACCATAAATGATGGACGGAATGGCAGCGAGCGTCTCCACCGTGCCCTCGATCAGCCGCACAAGGCGGCGGCTTTGCGCGTATTCGTTCAAATACACCGCCGCGCCCACGCCCAGCGGCAGCACAAGCAGCAGCGAAAGCGCGATGACATACAGCGTATTTAAAAGATTGGGCAAAATGCCGATGGTGTCGTTGAGCGCGCTGGGTGCTGTTGACAAAAACTGCCACGTGATGACAGGCACGCCGCGCACAAGAATATAGCCAATCATCACGGCAAGCAGCCCCACGGTAAAGCCCGCCGCCAGCCAGATGAGCGCCGTCAGCAAACCGCTGTACAGCTTTCGCTTTTTACGCATCGCCATGCCCTCCTTTTTTCAGCACAAGGTTCATCACGGTGTTCAGCAGCAGAATAAAGCAAAACAGCACCAGCGCAATGGAGAACAGTGCCTGCCGATGCAGGCCGCTTGCGTAGCCCATATCCTTTGCCACCGCGGTGGTCAAAAATGACACGCTTTTGAACAGACTTGGCATGTTGGCCACGTTGCCCGCGACCATCATCACCGCCATCGCCTCGCCGATGGCGCGCCCCACGCCAAGCACCACGCCCGCCGCGATGCCGCTTTTTGCGGCGGGGATGCTCACCCGAAACACCGTCTCCATATGGCTTGCGCCAAGCGCGAGGCTTGCCTCCTCGTACTCCGGCGGCACGGCGCGCAGCGCCGTTTCACTGACGGCGATAATGGACGGCAAAATCATAACGGCAAGCACGAGAATCGCCGAAAAAAGCCCGGAGCCTTTTGACAAGTGAAAAATTCGAGACACGGCAGGCACCAGCACCATCATGCCGAGCAGACCGTACACAACGCTTGGAATGCCGCTGAGCAGCTCTACCGCCGGGCGCACGATGCCCGCCACGCGGGGCGAAGCTACCTTTGCCAGAAACACCGCCGTCAGCAGCCCGATGGGCACACCGATGACCACCGCGCCCAGCGTGCCGTAAGCGCTTGTAAGAACGAGCGGCAGAATGCCAAACTGCGGGTCCTTTGCGGAGGCGGGCTTCCACTGTGTGCCAAGCAGAAATTTAAACAGCCCTATCTCGCGGATGGCGGGCACGCCGGAGAGCAGCATATAAACGGTGATGAGCAGCACAAACGCGATGGCGACCATGCCACAGGTAAAAAACACGCCGTTCATCAGCTTTTCCACAAATTGTTTTGCCTTCATATTGCGTCCTTTCGCTGTTGCCGCAAAAATCCCCCGGCATACGCACGAGGGGCTTTTGCAGGGTTAGCCGAAGATTTTTACGCGTTAAGCGACAGGGACAGCACCCGCATTTTTCACAAGCTCTGTTGTGTTTGCGCTGATAGCCCAGTCAAGAAACGCCTTGGCAGCATCGCTTGTTTTGGCGCTTTGCGTGGCAAAGACGAACGGGCGCTGAATTTGATAGCTGCCGTCCTTTACACTCTCCTCGCTGGGGACAACGCCGCCGACAGACAGCGCCTTGACCGCATCGTTTACCGCGGACAGCGACACATAACCGATGGCACCCGCGTTTGACTGTACCGACGCGACAACCGCACCCGTAGAGGCCTGCTCCTCGGCATAGGCACACTCCTCCTTGACGTTGACGATGCTCTCGAAGCCGTCGCGTGTGCCGGAGGCTGCGTCGCGCCCGATGAGAACAATTGCGCCGTCCTTGCCCCCGACCTCTTTCCAGTTGGTAATTTCGCCCTTGTAAATTTTCGCAAGCGTCTCAAGGTCGAGATCTGTCACGGTGTTTTCGCTGTTCACAATGACGGCAATCCCATCTAGAGCGAACGTTGTCTCGGTCAGCTTTTCCTTTTCCGCATCCTTCAGGCTGCGGCTGGAAAGGCCGATGTCCAGCGTGCCGTCGCTTGCGCCCTGAATGCCTGTGCCTGAGCCTGTGGGTGCGTAGGTGATGGTCACGCCCGGATTTTCAGCCATATAGGCTTCCATCATGGCCTGGATCACCTTTTCCACCGAGGTGGAGCCGCCGAGGGAAAGCTTGCCGGAAGTTGTCTGTGCAGCATCCGCTGCACCGGCTTGCGGGGCAACGCTGTCTGCGGCACCGCAGCCTGCCAAAAGTCCAAGGCAAAGCACCAGTGCCAAAGCGATCGAGATTCCTTTTTTCATTGTTTCTACTCCTCATTTTCATCTTTTTGTCCGCCCGTTTTTGCAAAAAGCAGAGCGAAGTGTATTCGCCCACGTGTGGATTTGAGCGTTTGTTTTTGTGCAGAACCTGTCTGCGAAACTTATCTTACCAGAGACTGTGTAAAATTCGATAGCGCGCTTTTGTTAAATCCATGTAAAATATTTTTCCCTGTTTTCCCGCCGAAATTCGAGGACAATGCCAGCGCGCTTTTGTCCTGCAATTTTCAGCATATCTGTTGATGGCGCAAAAGCGCAAAGCACGGGCTGTCCTTGCGCTTTTTTTAGGGCGCACTCAAACGTTTTGCCAAAAAAACAACAATTCCCCGCCACAAACTGTGGCGGGGAATCGCTATTTTGTATCGTAAAGCAGCCGATCGCGGTTTCATCAAAACAAGAACGGTCATCTTGCGACAGCCGCTTTTCCTTTGCGCGTGAGCGCTAGCAGGTTGCGGTGTTTGCCGAAAGATATTGCAGATAGCGTTTTTTTGTCATGGTAGCGTTATGGCGGCTGACCGGCACAATCCCACCGTTGTCCAGCGTAATACTGTCACCCGTCAGCGTATAGATATAGCGCATATTCACCGCATAGGATTTATGCGGCTGAATAAACGCCGCATCCTCCAGCAACGGGGCAATTTTCTGCTCAAAGGCAACGCGGTTGCTCACGCTGCGCACCAACGTGCCATCCTCCAGCGTGATGACAAGCGTGCGGGCAAAGTTTTCCACGCAGACAATGCGCTGCAAATCCACCGACACCAGCCCATCGCGCGTGCGGATGCAATAGGGTCGCTCGCCCAGCGATGCCAGATGCAACTGGATCGAGTCGATCGCCTCCATCAGCTCTGTCTCCCGCACGGGCTTTACAAGATAGCGCAGCGCGTGCACGCCAAAGGCCTCCATTGCAAAATCCTGCGAGGTCGTGGTGTACACAATCGGCGCGGTGGCATTTTTTTTGCGAATCTGCTCTCCAAGCTCAATTCCGCTGATCTCCGGCATTAAAATATCCAGTAAAAATGCATCAAAATACATTCCGTCCCGTATATCGCACGCAAGCTGCCTCGCGTCTGTGTATGTGCACAGCGTTGCCTCTGACCGCAGATGCTGCAAACAATCCTGCGTCATTTGCTGCAGGAGTGCAAGGTCATCTGCATCGTTTTCACAGATAGCTATTCTCACGCTGTTCCTCCTCTTGCCATCGTTATGGATAAAATCGTCCAAGACAAAGTACGCTTGAGACAGTTGTAGCTTACCACATTTTCTTGGCAATTTCAAGAAAATTTGCACTTTTAGCACCGAATTGATATTTTTTTGTCAATCGCTTTGTCCGCCGCGCCGCAACAAAAAACACACGCTGGCCGTTATTTGCCGATAGCGTGTGCTTTTTTAAACTTCCTGCAATTTTACCCTAAAATCCAATAAAATTTCGGGTCGCTTTTTTGAAGCGCTTTGCCCTTTGCACAAAAGCCCGTGGCAAAGAATCGCGCGCATCCGCTTTTCCAGTCTTGCTGCTGTGCATCGTCTGTGACCGGCACATACAGCAGTTGCGCAAGCGGTAAAAAGCGTCAAGGGTTAGGGAGCCTCTGATGGAATCGACACGGCACCTGACCGGCTGCTTTTTTGCTTGCCAAGCGAAAAACATCTCGGTCATTCGCTTGCGCGATTGGATCAAAGGCTCCTTAAAAAAGCTGCTCTATGCAAGTGCGTCGTTTCCCTCTGCCGCCAACCCGCCGGCAAGCTTCTGCCCCGTGCGCGTCGCCGCAATGCCGCCCTGTGCCGTCTCGCGCAGCGCGCCGGGCAGACTTTTTCCCACGGCGTACATCGCCTCAATCACCTCGTCGGGGGGGATGACGCTGCTTTGCCCCGCCAGCGCCATGTCGGCGCTGGCAAGCGCGTTTGCACTTTGGCTTGCATTGCGAAAGCTGCACGGCAGCTGCACAAGCCCCGCGACGGGGTCGCAGATCAAGCCCATGCAATTGATCAGGCTGATGGCCGCCGCATTGGCACACATTTCGGGCGTGCCGTTTGCCAGATACACTGCCGCCGCGGCAGCCATGGCCGCGGCGGTACCGCACTCGGCCTGACAGCCGCCCTGCGCACCGCTGACGGTGGCGTTTTTTGTGATGACGGCACCAATGCCCGCCGCGACAAGCAGCGCGTCCAAAACGGCCTGTTCGCTGCTGCCAAGGCGCTGCGCCGCGCAGCACAGCACGGCGGGCAGAATGCCGCACGCGCCCGCTGTCGGCGCGGCACAGATGCGGCCCATGGCGGCGTTCACCTCGCTCGCGGACAGCGCCATTGCCATCATGCCGTTTATGGGCGCGCCGCACAGCGTTGCCCCGCTCTGCGCAAAGCGCTGCTGGCGCGCAGCCTGCCCGCGTATCAGCGGCGGGTGCATGTCCTGCGGCTGCGCCAACGCGCGGGTTGCACTTTTTTTCATCACGTCCCAATCGGCAGCAAGGTGCGCATAAATTTCTTCGCGCGACGCATCCGTCAGCGCCGTCTGATCCTCCAGCACAATTTCGTGCAGCGGCACGCCGCGCTGCTTTGCCTGCGAAAGCAGCTGTGCAATATTGTTGTACATGGCTTTCTCCCCCTACAGCTTGATGGTGCGGACGGTCAAAATGCCGTCCAGCGCCGCAATGTCCTGCACCACCTGCGGCGGCGGATTTGCGTCCGTCTCGATGATGCAGCTTGCCTGCTCACCCCGCGCGGTGCGCGTCAGGCGCATCACGCCGATGTTGATGCCGCTCTTTGCCAAAATGCGCGACACCTTGCTCACCATGCCCTTTACATCGCGCTGCGAAATCACAAGCGTCGGCACCTCTGCGCCAAAGTCTGTCTCCATCCCGTCCACCCGTGTGATGCGCACGCGTCCGCCGCCGATGCTTGCACCCTCGATGGAAAAGCTTGTGCCGTCCGCATAGGCAAACGTAATGCGCGCGGCGTTTTCGTGCGCATCGGGCAGCTCAATGTCCTCAAAGCGGTACGCAAGGCCGCGCGCCTTTGCCAAAGCGTATGCGTCGCGCAGCGCCTCCTCATCCTCGCGGATGCCCATTGCCCCCGCAAGCAGCGCCTTATCGGTGCCATGTCCGCGCCCCGTTTTTGCAAACGAACCCGCCAGCCCAAAGCACACGCCTGTATAGCCCGCGGGCGCAAGCTGTGCTGCCACGCGCGACAGCCGCGCAGCGCCCGCCGTATGGCTGCTGGAGGGACCTATCATAACAGGCCCCACAACGTCAAAAATGCTGATGTTCAAAACGGTGTGCCCTCCTTTGCGCGGCATGGGTTCCCCGCCGCATCGCATTGCCCCGCACAGGGATGATGCAGCTTTTGCTCAAACAAAAAGCGCTCCGTGCCCCGGCAAGCTGCTCTATTCTTTTGTAGTATACCACAGCCGGCGCATTTTGTGCTATACTGGTTTTATTCCTGTAACATATTTTGAGGAGGGTCTTATCACAATGGATTTGATGCAACAACTCAACAGTCTGCCCATGTTCTTGATTTCGGGCGGCGTGGTGCTCTGCCTTGCTTTGTTCTGCCTTGTATACCTGTGCAAAAGCTACCGCGCGGGCATTGCCATGGGCATGGACAAAGCCATGCTGCGCCGTGCCATCACCAGCAGCGCCACCTTTACGCTGCTGCCCAGCGTGTCCATTTTGCTGGGTGTAATCGCGCTGAGCGGCTCGCTTGGCGTGCCGCTTCCGTGGCTGCGCCTGTCGGTCATCGGCGCGCTGCACTACGAGGGAAATGTAGCCGACATCGCCGCGCGCGCCACGGGCATGACGGGCGGCCTTGGCAGCGCGCCCATGACGGCAAGCGCATTTGTGACCATTGCGCTTGTGATGACCGCGGGCATTTTACTGGGCGCGATTCTGTGCGTTTTTCTGCTCAAGCGCTACTTAAACAAGGTGCAAAAGCCAAAGGAAAAATCCGCCGCCGACGCAGGCAAAAAGCCGTTTGGCGATGTGGTGTTCACCGCCATGTTCATCGGCCTTGTCAGCGCGTACCTCGGCTCGTATCTGGGCGAGGGGACAAGCGCCGGCAACTGGACACCGCTGCTTGTGGCGGGCGTATCCGCGGCATCCATGGCTGTGTTTGAATATTTCGCGCGCGTCAAAAAGCAGACGTGGCTCGACAACTTTTCCATGGCGGGCAGCATGCTCATCGGCATGGCGGCGGCAGTTTTGACCGCCGGCTTATAAGGAGGGTACGGACATGAACGAAACAGAAAAAACATCATTTTATACAAAATACAATAACAGCGTCCACCGCCTTGGCCGCATCGGCACTGTCGCCGCCATTGTGCTTTTGATGGGCGCGCCGCTTGCGTTTGGTGCCGTGCTTGGCGCGGGGCCTGACTGGGGCGCGTTTGCGCAGGGGTTTTTCCAGGTGGCTATCATCTACTGGACCAGCAGCATTGTGGAATTTCTTGTCTACTCGCCCATGCTGGGCAGCGGTGCCAGCTATCTTGCGTTTATCACGGGCAATTTAATCAATCTGAAAATTCCGTGCGCCGCCAACGCGCACGAAATCTGCCACACCACCATGGGCACGCCGGAGAACGATGTCGTCTCCACCTTGTCCGTCGCCACAAGCAGCCTTGTCAACATTCTTGTGCTGGCGGTGGGCGTTTTGTGCCTGACTCCGCTGACACCGCTGCTGCAAAACGAAGCGTTGCAGCCCGCGTTTAACACGGTGATTCCGGCGCTGTTCGGCGCGCTTGCTTTTCAGTATTTTTCAAAGGGCATTAAAATTGCGGTGGTGCCGCTTTTGCTGATGTGCGTGCTTTTTGTGTGCGTGCCAAGCCTGATTGGCAGCGTATCGTTCTTGATTTTACTGTCGGGTGCGCTTGCCATCGGCATTGCCGCGCTGCTGTACAAAAAGGGGAAGCTTTGATGGAATTATTTGACGCACATATGCACTTTGCCCCCTCGCACGGCGAGGCGGCGTTTGATGCCATCCGCGCGGCGGCGCACATCAAGCGCTGCACCCTGCAATGTATTGCGCAATACGGCATTGTATCCACGGTGCCCGCCGCGCTGCGGTACAAGGCCGCGCACAATTTGAAATGTCCGGGCAGCGTTTATGTGATGGGCGGGCTTGAGCGCAGCGCCTATGTGCTGTGCTCGGGCGATGCGCTGGCGCAGAGCCTTGCCGCGCAGGCAAAGGCGCTGCTGGCCGCGGGCTGCGACGGCATAAAGCTCTTAGAGGGCAAGCCCGACATCCGACGCAATTTTCCGATTCCGGATTTTGACGCGCCGGAGTGGGAGCCGTTTTGGTGCTATGCCGAGCAAGCGCGCGTGCCCGTGACGCTGCACCTCAACGACCCCGAGGAATTTTGGGACGCAAGCAAGCTGAACCCCTACGCCAAGAGCGAGGGCTGGTTTTACGGGCCGGAGACCATCAACAATGAGGAGCAGTACCGTCAAATGGACGCGGTGCTTGCGCGCCATCCGCAGCTTGCATTGCAGCTTGCGCATTTTTACTTTTTTTCGGCACAGCTGCCGCGCCTCACCGCACTTTTGCGCGCTTATCCGAACGTGCGCATTGACCTTACGCCCGGCATCGAGCTGTACACCAATCTTGCACAGAACCTTTCTGCCGCGCGTGAATTTTTTGCCGAGTTCGGCACGCGCATTTTGTATGGCAGCGACATCGGCTCGCGCGCGGGCATTGCCAATCCGCCGCGCGCCATTGATCCCGACGAAAGCCTTGCGCGCGTCGCGGTCATCCGCACGTTTCTTGAGAGCACCGGCGCGTACACGCTGATTCCCGACGGCAAATATCTGTTTCGCATCGAGCCGACACCGATGCAGGGGCTGGGGCTTTCGACGGACGCGCTGGCGGCGATTTACGGCGGCAACGCGCTTGCCTTTTATGACAAAAAAGCGCCCGCGCCCGTGGACGAAAACGCGGTGCAGCACCTTGCGGACAGCTTTGCGCAGGGTGTGCGCGCCGTGCAGGCAAAAGGGCTGTTCCCCGACGCTGTTTTCTCATAGCGCAGCCTTTCTTATCGCAATTTCACAAAATACGCGTGGATTTTGCAGCGCTTTTTCCTCGGGCGAGGGTTGCTCGCGCTCCCCTTGCGGGGCGCTTTGATGCGCCGGCAAAGACGCTGTGCCGCCGCAGACCGCCGCCCATTGAAAAATCCCCGCCCCGTAAAGTTTTTTCACTTTACGGGGCGGGGATTTTTATGTTCGCGGATTCCATTAGAAGTAAGCTGCTCCGCCGTAATACATTTCCTCCACGACAACGCTTGTCACGCCGAGCGAAAACAAAATCAGCAGTGCGCATAAAATCATGCTGAGCACATCGTATTTGATGGCGGCATTTTTGGCGCGCGCGTAAGCCACAAGCACCTCGACCCCCAGCAGCGCCAGCAACAGCGGCGCAAACCGAAACAGCCCGAAAACATTAACGGTCGGCCAGAACAGGCTGACGCACAGCAGCACGCCGCTCAAAATAAGCGCAACGCCCATGGTCACGGTGCCCACGCGGCGCACCGGCGGCACAACTGCCGCGGCGGTGGCGCTGCCATGATACGAATACGCGGCAGGCGATGCCGATGCCGTGTGCGGCTGCGCAAAATTGCCATTGGGATCTGCGCTTTCCGGCGCAGCCCTTTCGTCTGTCACTTCGGCTGCATCCGGTGTCAAAAGCTGTGTTTCCGTCAGCGCATTTTCCGGCGCATCGGCCGGCACGAATTTACTTTTTCTCATCGCCTATTTCCTCCACTGTGCCCGTATAGGCAACATAGTCGTCCTGCGGCGGATTTTGCTGTGTCGCGCGCGGTCCGCGCAGCAGATACAGCCCCAGCAGCACCAGCAGCACCACTGCGCCAAGCATCGGGATGCTGTCAAATACCACATTGTACATCCAGCTGTCATCGCCGAGAACAAACCAGACGATGGGTCGCACAACGCTGTTGTACAGCATGACAATCGCCACGATGATGCAGCCCCAGCCAATGATGACATGGCGTTTTTCCACAAGCTCTTTCCATTTTCCGCTGCCAAAATCGCCCATGTCCACGAGGTAGTCATCGGGGCGCGCCTCGGCTTGCTCCTGCGTCTGGTTGCGCAAATTCCAGGTATCAAAAAAGCAAAAGGCAAAGATGACGGGAAGAATCATCAAAAGCACATCAAAGCGCAGCATAGCGGCAATGCCGATGATGCCGAAAAAGAGCAGCATCAGCGAAATGCCGCGCTTCATGTAGCCGAGGTACATTTCGCCCGCGCCGGGAATGCAGGCAAAGCAAAAGGTCAAAAAAGAATTTTTTTTCATGGTTTCATTACTCCTTTATCATGGGGTTTGCGACGGCCGGTTTGCCGGAGCGCTGCGGCAAAACGCTTTGCAGTGCGGTATCCATGGCGCTGTTTAAGGTGTTGCCGACAACATTTAAAAATTCGCCCGTCATGGCGCTGATGCTAACGTTTGGTGCGGCGGCGGCTACGCGCCAGCTTTCCGGCCTTGCGCCAAGCTGTGTAAACACGCCCGCGCCCCACAGGACAAGCGCAAGGCACGCGGCGGCGGCATAGGTGGTGTAGCGGTTGAACAGCAGCCCCACTGTGCGGCGGCGAATGCGGCTGAGCAGCGGCGGCATCAAGGGTGCTTCCGGCGTGCGCAGCGTTTCGTCCGTCAGCATGGCGGTATAGCGCGTAAGACACGGGTTGCAAAAGCTCAGGTGCTCCGCCACTTCCAGCCTTGCCAGTTCATCCAGCTTTTCTGCAATTGTGGCTTGCAGCGCCTCGTCGGTCAAATGTCCGTCCTTTGTAAATAGAATCATTGCGAAGCCCTCCTGTTCTGCAGTGTGTCGCGCAGCATTTGCTTTGCGCGGTAAATTTGGGTGTGCACGGTTTTTGGCGGTCGTGTCAACGCACGGGCAATTTCGTCCACGCTTTGCTCCCGCATAAAGTAGCGCACAGCCACCTCGTGATAAGGCTCTTTCAGCGCCAGTATTTCGGCGTGGATGGCACTGACCTCGTCCTTTGTGACCGTGATGTCCTCCGGCTGCACGCTGTGCAGCGCCTCGCTGACCGGAAGAACCTCCATCGCCTCGTCTCCGGGGGCATTCACACGGCGATGATAGGCGCTTTTTAAGTAGTCCTTTGCCTTGTTGGTGGCGATGCGCGCCAGCCATGGCTTATACTGCCCCTCGGCACAGTCCGCGCTGTGCATATAGGCAGAAAGAAAGGTCTCCTGCGCCAAATCCTCCGCCAGCTGCGCATCGTGCACGAACTGATAGCAAATGGTATACACCAGCTTTTCGTACTGCTGCACCAGTGCGTTAAACTGCTGCGATGTCATGGTTATCGTCGTGTTCACCTCTTTCGCCGGCAATTGGCAGCGCCGCTTTCTGTTCATGAATGTAACGAAGCCGCGCGGCGCGGTTCTTCAATTTTTTCGAAAAAAATATGCGCTTGTTAAAAAAGCGCCCCCGCAAAACGCACAAAGCGTATTCGGGAGCGCAAAAATCGCTGCGTTTCTATCGGCTGTAAACTAGTTAGGTCAGCGCCATCAGCCCAAGCCCGCTGAGCGCAAGCATGATAAGCCCCGCGCTGAAAACACCGGCCAGCACCGCAAGCACGCTGGGCCAGAATTTTAAATCGAGCAGCGTCGCGCCAAGACAGCCCGTCCATGCGCCGGTGCCCGGCAGCGGGATGGCGACAAAAATGAACAGACCCCAGTAAATTCCCTTGCCGGATTTTGCCTGAATCGCCATGCTGGCTTTCATGCCCTTTTCGTGAATTTTCCCAAACAGCCGTCCTGCCCAGCCGGGCAGCTTGCAGCACCACAGCAGCACCTTTTTGGCAAACAGCAAAATGATGGGCACGGGCAGCATATTGCCCAGCACCGCCACAAGCAGCACGCTCCACGCAGGCTCAAGACCGCTTAAAATGCCGATGGGCACAGCACCGCGCAGCTCGACCAGCGGCACCATCGCAACAAAAAAGACCCAAAAATATTTTTTAACAAGCTCCAGCATAATTTTCTCCCTGTATTTCGGTTTATAAATTGTGTCAGATGCCGCGCGCAAGTCCTGATGCTTTGCTGCGCAGCCGGGCTTTCGCATCAATTTTATCAGTATAACGGAAAGCGCAAAAAAATGCAAGTTTACTCGGCTGTACACATGTGCTATAATGATTTTACATTAAGAAAGGTGGCGTGTCTTATGACTGCTCTTTGGATTGTCCTCGCTGTTGTTGTCCTGCTTGTATTTGCTTACATCGGCATACACAATAATCTGATTCGCTTGCGCAACGATTGCCAAGAGGGCTTCGCAACCATGGATGTTTATTTGAAAAAACGCTTTGACTTGATTCCGAATTTGGTGGAAACCGTAAAGGCGTATGCAAAGCATGAGGCTGATACCCTGCAAGCCGTCATTGCCGCGCGCAACGCCGCCGGCACCACGCAGACCACCGCAGAGCGCGCAAAGGACGAAAACATGATTTCCGGCGCGCTGAAAAATATTTTTGCACTCTCGGAGAGCTATCCCGACCTGAAAGCAAACGCGAGCTTTCTTGATTTGCAGCAAAAGCTGACGGGGCTTGAGGATGAAATCTCGCAGTCGCGCAAATATTATAACGCTGTTGTCAAAAATTATAACAATGCCTGCATGATTTTCCCCTCCAGTCTTGTTGCAAACGCCGGACATTTCGAGCCGGCCGTCATGTTCGCAGTGGACGATGCGGCAGAGCGCGAAAACGTATCGGTCAAGTTCTGATTTTTACGCGGACTTGCCCAAAACAGAAGAAAGCGCAAGGGGGCGGAGAGCGTTTTGCGCTTTTCCGCCCTTTTATGAAACGCTGCAAACACCGCCTTGCCCGCCTTGCGGACGGGGTGCTTTTGCAGGAGGAGTGAATTTGATATGAAGCGAACCTTGCTTTGCCTTATGGTCGCGCTTTGCCTGTGCTTTTCCTTTGCGCTGCCCGGCTTTGCGGACGACGACGGCTACCGCATCACCTCCTTTGCCGTGGACGCAACGCTGCACGAGAATAACACCGTCACGCAGACCGAAACCATTACCGTAGAGTATCTTGTGCCGCGCCACGGCATGTTCCGCACGCTGCCAACGCTTGTGTCCGTGTGGCGCACCGTGGACGGCGAGCGCGTAAAAATGACCTATCGCACCAAAATCAGCGATATGTCGGTAGAGGGCGCGCCCTATGAAACCTCGAATGAGGACGGCATCTACACCATACGCATCGGCGACCCCGACGAGGTTGTGACCGGAAGCGTCACCTATGTCATACATTATAAGTATGATATCGGCGACGACCGCGTCGCGGACTATGACGAGCTGAATTACTCGTTGAACGGCCCCGACTGTGATACGACCATTGACAATTTCAGCTTTCAGATGCATTTTGATAAGCCCATCCCGCAGGAGAGCCTTGCGGGCGTTGCGCTGTACAGCGGCGCTTACGGTGCGCAGGACAATGCGGCGGGGATTGAATTTACCGTCACGCCGGACTTAATTTCGGGTCATGCACCCGCCACGCTGCCCTCGCACAACGCCGTCACCGTCCATGCGCGTCTGCCGGAGGGGTACTTTGTGGGCGAGCGCAGCATTTCCATGCTGCCCGCGTGGATTGCTTTTCTCGCAATGATTGCGCTTTCCCTATACACCCTGCTGCGCATTTTTATCACGCGGCACAGGCGGCCGGTACAGACTGTGGAATTTTATCCGCCCAAGGGACTGACCAGCGCGGATGTCGGCTACATCATTGACGGCACGGCGGACGACCGCGACTTAATTTCTCTTGTCATCTGGCTTGCCGATCAGGGCTATCTGACGATTGCCTCCTGCGAGGACGACGAAAAGGCCATGCAGCTGACCAAGGTGAAAAATCTGCCGGCGGACATGCCGGAATATGTCAAGGTGTTTTTCAACGCCCTGTTCCTCAGCGGCGAGGTGCGCCGCCTTGATCAAGTGGACAGCTCGTTTTATACCTCGTTCACCAAGGCAAAGCAGGCGCTGGACAGCTATCAGAACGAGGATGCACGCCTGCTGCACAACCCCGCAAGCCGTGTGCGCGCGTTTTTACTGCCCATCGGCAGTGCGCTGCTGTGGGGCGTATTCGCCTTTTTCTGCGCATGCCGCATCGAATTTTACCCCATCCTTCCCATAATATTTGCAGTGGCTGCCCTGTGCGGCTGCACCCTGTTCACCATCAGCGCGGATGGGCGCAGCGATTTTTCAAGCGTTGCCGCCCGCATTTGGCACGCTGTGCTCCCGCTGTTCATGGCGGTGATCGCGCTGTTTTGCGCAGCCATCCCCATGGGAAGCAGCTTGTTTGAGCCTGCTCTATTCATTTTCATCGGTGCAGTGCTCTGCGCTCTATGCTGTCTGCTGGCACCGCGTCTTGTGCAGGATACGCCCTACCGCCTTGAGATGGCGGGCAAGCTGCTTGGTCTGCGCAATTTCATCAAGCAGGCAGAGCTGCCGCGGTTAAAGCTTCTGGTGGACGAAAACCCCGCTTATTTTTACAACATTCTGCCCTATGCCTACGTGTTCGGTCTTTCGGACAAATGGGTGACGCAGTTTGAATCGTTGGCGCTTGCACCACCTGTATGGTATACCGGCAGCAATGCATTTGGTTACATCTGGTTTGATCAAGCGATGCACCACAGCCTTGACAGCTCACTGCGCAGCCTGCAAACCGAGAGCCACAACGCCGGCAGCGGCGGCAGCTCCGGCTGGGGCGGCAGCAGCGGCGGCTTTTCCGGCGGCGGCTTCGGCGGCGGCGGAACAGGCTCGTGGTAATACGGCAATCGGCATAAAAAAGCAGCCGCAGGGTGCAAAACGATGCACTCTGCGGCTGCTTATTTTATTATTGATCACGAAAAGAATATTCAGCAGCACAGTCACCCGTGCATCTCAGCGACCGGCTCCGCCCCCGCGAAAACCGCCGCCGCCGCCGGAAAAGCCGCCGCCCCCGCCAAAGCCTCCGCCGCCGCCTCTGCCGAAGCCGCCGCCTCCGCCGAAGCTACCGCCACCGCCAAACAGCCCCGTACCGGAAAAGCCGCCATTAAAATTGCCGGGATTGTACGGCGGTCCGCTGTGCGGCGGTCTTGCCCCATAGCTGAAAGGATTGGAATAGTAGCTGCGCCGGTGCGGTCGGCAGCCCACGCCCAGCAAAAACGGCAGAATGCTGTTGCTGCGCCCGTATCTGTGCGGACGCAGCACGCTGCTGATTGCCACGATAAAAACAAGGATGACGATGAGAAACAGGATGGCGCTGAAAAAGCCGAAGCCGCCGCCGCTTTCCTCTGTTTCATTCCCGCCGTAATAATAGTTGTCATAGTCGTTGCCGTAGCCGCCATTGTAATTGTCTGCTGTGGGCTGCTGCCCTGCTGCGCCCGCAATGCCGGCGGCAGATAAGTCCACCTTGTAAATAGACGCGACCTCGCTGCACAGCGCATCAAAGGTTTTAAGCGCACCTGCGTCATAATCACCTGCGGCAAAGTCCGGCTCCAGCTCCTCCTGCAGGATGCGGCTGAGCGTTGGCGTTGGCAGCGAGCTTTCAAGGCCACTGCCCTGAATGCACTGATAATCCTGATTTTGGATATCGAGCATCAGCAGCACGCCGTTGTTTTTTTGCTTATCGCCAATGCCCCACGCGCTTGCAACCTCGTAGGTATACTGCTCCAGCGTGATGCCCTCGCTGCCGTTGATGCTCGCCACCACAATCTGCGCGCCGCACGCTTGTTGCAGCGCGATGTTCTTGTTCACGATGGCTTTTTCGGTTGCGTCCGACAGCACATTTGCGCCGTCGTAGACATAAAAATTATCCGTCGGCTGGATGGACGGCGCGGCATATACGGGCACGCAGAGCACCGCTGCGCACAGCAGCAACGCCACGGCCAGACTGGAAAGCCTTCCGGCTGTTCTGGTTTTTATCATATTGCTCCTCTTTCCTGTGCGGTGCCGCAACCGCCCCGCCCTTAAAACGACGGTTTTTGCCGGAGTCTCCGGCGTATTTTGTCCGATACGAAATGCAGTCTGATGCATCAGCCGTTACACCGGCATGCCCACCAGCTTTGCAATCAGCGACGCGGGAAAGCCGCTCACGGCCTCCTGCGCCCTTTGCGCTGTTTTGGTATAGTCGCCCATCTGGTTGTTCATAATGTCCTGCCGGCTGCCAAATTCCTCCCACTGACCCTTTAAAACGCTGCCCACGTTGGTGTTCACGGTCTTGTGCAGCGTTTCGTACAGCATCCCGATGCTGCTTGTCAAGTCTGCGTTGGCGGCAAAAATTTCCTTTGGCGTACCGGCTTTCTCCATTGCCTTCAGCGCCCCCTGTGCCGCTTTCAGCGAGGTGTCGCCTTGGTCAAGCGCACTCTCGCCCACCTGCACAATGGCCTTTGCAGCGTTTGTGCGCATGACCATATCGCTTGCCATATTTGCATTATAAAACTGCTCTGCCTCGCGCCCAAGCCCCTTTATTTTAGCCCCGCCAATGCCGAGCACAGAAGCGATGACGACCAGCGCCAGTGCTGCCCATGCCAGCTTGCGGTTCTCCTTGATGCCTGTCTTTTTCATGCTGCGTGCTCCCTCTCTGCCGGATGCCTTACTCGGCAATATTCAGCAGCTTTGCTTTCAACTCGCCCTCAATGCGGCCCAGCTCAACCTCTGCCGCTGCGCGCTTTGCCTTGCCCTCGGTCTGAATCTTGACCACCTCGTCCAGCGTTTCGATCAAGCTCTGATTGGTTCGGGTCAGCGTCTCAATATCGACAATGCCGCGCTCGGACTCCTGCGCCGCCTGAATGGTGCCCTGCTTCAGCGCCGCGGCGTTCTTTTGCAGCAGCTCGTTTGTCATATCGGTCACGGCGCGCTGCGCGTCAATGGCCTGCTGCGAGTGCGCAAGCCCCAGCGCAAGCACCATCTGGCTTTTCCACAGCGGAATGGTATTCACGATGGAGGTCTGGATTTTTTCCGCCATCATCGTGTCATTGCTTTGAATCAGCCGAATCTGCGGGGACATCTGCACAGAAATATTGCGCGTAAGCGCAAGGTCGTACAGCTTTTTCTCAAAGCGGTTGCACAAATCATCAAGATCCTTTGCGGCCTGCGCGTCCTCCGGCAGATTGCTCTTTTTCGCCTTGCTCACAGCGGCGGGCAGCTCGTTTGCACGCACCTCTGCAAGCTTTTTCTTGCCCGCGAGAATGTACATGGTCAGCTCCTTAAAATAGACAAGGTTCATCTCGTACATTTTGTCGAGCATGGCAATGTCCTTGAGCAGCGTGACCTGATGGTCTTGCAGCATGCCCTCGATTTTTTCCACATTTGTCTCCGCTTTGTCATAGCGCATTTTCAGCACGTCAAGCTGATTTGCGCTCTTTTTGAAAAAGCCGAAAATGCCCTTTGACTCGGTTGAGGCATCAAAGCCCTTCAGCTCTGACACAAGGCTTGTGACCATGCCGCCCACTTCGCCCAGATCCTTTGTGCGCACATTTTCAAGCGCTGCACTGGAAAAATCTGCCACCTTCTTCTGGCTGGCGGCACCGTATTGCAGCACCTGCGTGGAATTGGTCAAATCAATTTTTTCGGAAAAATCATCGACGGCTTTTTTCTCGTCCGCTGACAGCGTGCTGTCATCCAGCACGGCGGCGGCCGGTGCAGCCTTCGTCTGTGCAGCCGGTTCCTCAGCGGCAAGCGGCTCCAGTGTTAGGCCGGGTGCCGTGGGCACGCCTACGGCAGCCAACGTCGCTTTTGCGTCACTCACACTCGCGGCCGCGGCTGCGATGGTCTGCGCAGGATTTTCTGTTGTGTTCGCATCCAAGGTCAAATCGGGCGTTGTATTGCTCTCCATAATTGTGGTTCCTTTCTTGATTGAGGTGTCTTTTATTTTTTGGTTTTACAGTGTTAAATGCGGTGTGACGGTGCCATCCTTCGCAAGGTCTGCGGCAAGGGAAGCCTGTGCGCTGCCGTTTGTGTTCACGCCCGGTGCCGCGCCTGCGGCGATATCCCGCGCCAAGGTGCCGGCAATGCCGGGCGCAACGGTGCCGCGCCCTGCGGCCTTTCCGATTGCATCCGCGCCCGCAAGACCGTCCCCTCTCATCATACCGTCCAGCACGGTGATATCTGACGATACATCCAGCACCTTGTCGGCAAACAGCGCATCAAGCTGCGCCTCAAACGCCGTGGCAATAATGCCCGCGTTCTTTTTGATCTCGTCCATCAGGCTCTGCGCATTTGTCCCTTGCGCGCCGGTGGATGTCAAATCCGCATAGGTGGTCAGCAGCTTGACGGAGGTGGGCAGATAATACGACACAAATTTGCGAATCAAATTTGCCTTTTTCGGTTCCTTTTCCACTGCCGTAAGAATGCTGCGCCCTGCTTTTTCCATGCGGTCAATGTGCCCGCTGAGCTGCGCGTCCGGAATGCGGTCGTTCAGCACCGAAAGCGTGCCAAGATCTGCGTCCGCCTTTGTCAGCGCCACATCCAGCTGCGCATCGCCCGTGGCATATTTCACGACCGGCGCGGGCACAAGAATCGTGCGGCGCGGCACCTTTTTTTCCGCGACCCCATAGGCGGCACAGGTCAGCACCGCAGCAAGTACAATTGCCCACAGCTTATAAATGGGAAAAATAAGTGCACACAGCAGAAAAACCACCGCCGCAATATAGATGGGCAATGCGGATTTTATCTGTTTCTCTATCATTTTTTCAGCCATAACAGCCCGCCTTTCTTTTTGTCAGCGCCTTGCCGGAAGGTTCGCTTCCAATGGATAGTGTTATTGTAGTACACCGGCCGGCAAAAATCAAGTGTGGCGCACCTTTGCCCGATGCTGTAAAGCAGACCCGCACCCCACTGCAAAGACGGGATGCGGGCCGATTGTCTTTATTCGGGACGGTTCCAATAGAAGGTGGAAATTACAATAGAAATGCCGGTGAAAACGGCAAATACGCCCAGCATCGCAACCCACGCCTTCATGCCGCCAAACGGACGAGCCATCATAAACAGACCCACGACCAGCTTCAACCCGCCGTCAATAAAAGCGGGAACGCCGTATGTATGGCGCACACCCCACGCCATGCGCACGCTGATTAACCCGCTGATGGCAGCCCACAGCCCCAGCACCACGCCGAGAAATGCCACCGACACACCGCGGTTCAAAATAAGCACCATTGCCACCATAATGTCGAGGATGCCCTGTGCGAAGCGCGGCAGGCCAAGCGGTGTTTTTCCGCCGGAGCAAAAGCCGTTGTAGCTGTCCCACAGCCCCAGCGCAAGCAGCACAAGACCCAGCAGCAGGGGCAGAATTTGCACCACACGCTGCGACCACACCGCCGCCACCACGCCAAGGGCGCTGATGGCAAGCCCTGCCGCCAGCGGTGCCCAGCGCGCAAAAAACTTGCGCATGTTTACTCCTCCGCAGCCGTTTCTTCCGTGCTGCCTGTAGCAGAGACGGAGGTCAAGCGAAATTTACCATTCACGCGATATTTTGGCACATCGCTGTAGGTGATGCTGATGCGATATTCTCCGCCCGCCTTTAAACCGTCAAAGGTATAGCTCTGGTTTGTGCCGTCGGCGGTAAAGTGAATTGTGTCCTTATAAACGGCCTCGTTTGTACCCTTTTCCCACAGCGCAACCTTCACGTCCTGATAGTCCGTCTTTACGCCCTCGCCGTTTGCATCCGTCAGATACAGGTTTGCCTCCAGGGTCAAGCTGGCACCGTTGATAAACACATAGTTTGACGAGCGATAGCCGGACAGATAAATCACGCCCTCGTAGGCATCGCCCGCCAGCACAGCCTCCATCTTATTGGCGCTTTCGGGCATGACAAAGCCCTCCGGCAGGGTGATGTCGCTGCCGCCGGCACTCGACTTTTTTATATCGCTGACGACATCGCTGTCATCCATCTCGTCGGCTTTGTCGCCGCATGCGGCAAACGACAGACAGAGTACAAAGCACAAAAGCAGTGCAAGCAGAGATTTTTTACGGTTTGATTTCATATTTTTTTCCTCCGGTTTTGACTTTTTGCATTTGATTCGCTACAATAGATTTATTGGGTCGCACGACCCATCATTTTGAAACGGCGCTGCGCATTTGTATTGTTCGCGCCGGGAGAACAAAAAGGAGCTGTATTATGGACCCTCTGCAATCGGTCCGGTCTGTGCATCACGGCAGCGTATGTCTGGTGCATGACGACGTAACTGTCTACGTGGACCCATACTGCGTGGAAAACGAGCCGCACGATGCCGATGTCATCCTGATCACCCACGCCCATGCCGACCATTATTCCCCCGCCGATATCGCCAAGGTGTGCAAGGACGATACCTGTTATGTCACAACGGCAGAGCTTGCCGAGGAGCTGGCGGAACGCTTTCATGTCGAGGACTGCTACCTCATAGAGGTGAGCTGCGACACCCCCAGCATCTATTTAGAGTGCGGCGTAGGCATCACACCTGTTGCAGCCTATAACAAAAATCATCCCATTGAACGGGGCTTTGGCGCTGTCGTGTCGCTGGGCGGTTTTTGCTATTATCTGTCGGGTGACACGGACGTACTTGCCACGGATGTGCATTGCGATGTCCTTTTTGTTTGCTGCGACGGCATTTACAATATGCCGCATTTTGAAACGGATATTCCAAAGGCGATTCTTGAGATGGACGCGCTGCCCGGCATTGTCGTGCCCTATCACTATGGCGAGCCGGGCATGGAGCAATGCGGCGCAAAGCTGTGCGCGGCGCTAAGTGCGGCGCACATTCCGTGCAGAGAGTGGTAAAGTGCCCTATCGTTTGCCGCACAGGGCTTTCCAAGGCGCAGCGTATGCGAGGAAGCCGCTGCGGACTTTGCAAATTACAGGAGGCCGGCGCAGCAATGCGCCGGCTTTTTTGCGCTACTGCATCAATGCGGCGCACAGCGCGGCCTGCTCCTGCTGTGCAAGCTCCGGATTGCCGTTTGCATACAAATTGGCATAGCGGTAAACGGCAAAGCCTTGAATGCCCTCAATCTGTGCCATTTTCTGTGTCATATCGGCAAGATTGTGCCCGCTTGCCCACTGGCTTTGGTCGTTATTGCCGCCGTCGCCGTCACCGATGCGGTACGCGCCCAGCCCGATGGCAAGCGACACCCCCTGCGCGCGCGGGTAGGATGCCCACTCTGCAATGCAGTTTTCAAAGGCATACTGGGTCGAGCCGTTTTTCAGCGTATAGCCAAAGCCCCAGTACACCTGCGGCATGATATAATCAACGTAGCCCGGCGTTGAAAGCCACAGCTTTACATCGCTATACTGTCCGTTATAATTGTTGTCGTTATTACCTTGCGGACTGATTCCGAAAACGCAGTGCGGCTTTGCGGTCTTAATGGCGCTGTAAACCGTTTTCACCAGCGTGTTGACATTGCTGCGTCTCCATTCGTCAAGCGGCTGCCCGCCGCCGCCGGCCGCATATTCCTTTTCATCGAACGACGCATCTGTCGTGGGATAAAAATAATCGTCGAACTGAATGCCATCCACATCGTACTTGTTCACAATTTCCATCACACCGTCCGTGATGTACTGCTGCACCTCGGCAATGGCCGGATTCAAATAGAGGCCGTCCTCCGCTTCGCGCGTCCATTCCGGATGCAGCAGCGCGGGATTCTGCGCGGCAAGCTCCGTGGGCAGTGCTGCCGACACACGCACGCGGTAGGGGTTGATCCACGCCTCAAACGCAAGCCCGCGCTGATGCGCCTGTTCCACTAAAATCGCAAGCGGGTCGTAGCCGGGGTCCTGCCCCTGTGTGCCCGTCAGAATATGGCTCCACGGAAAATATTCGCTGGGATATACGGCATCGCAAAAGGGCCGCACCTGCACAATGACAGTGTTGAGTCCCAGATTGACGCAGTTGTCATACACACGCGCCGCGCTTTGCGCAAAGGTGTCGGCATTTGTTGTATCGAACGCACTCCAGTCGAGATAACTAATCCACATGGCGCGGTAGGAAAGCGCCTCGCCCGGTTTTTGATTTGTGGCGGAGTTTTCCGGCACGCTTGTAAAATCGCCCGCGGGCAGACTGCCGGAGTTCCCGGTGCCCCTGCCGCAGCCGCACAGCACCGCCGCCGCCAAAAGCGCGCACAGCGCCGTTTTGAAAGCGCTGTGAAATAGATGTGTGCGCATCTGCGTTCCCCCTTTTTGCATTTTATTTTTGCACGGTAAACCCGCTTTGTGCTCTTGTCCCCGCTACAGCTCGCGCTCCGGCTCGTTGCGGCGCAGCATCCACGCAAACAATCCCTGCACAATGCCGATGATGATGGACAGACAAATGCGCAGCATTCCCGGCATCACGGTGAGAAAGCTGCCGACAAGCTGTACAAGACCCATGAGAAACACAAGGTTTGCGCAGGTGCGGATATTGTCGTGCGCCTCCGGCTCGGCCACGCGCCAATAACCGAAGGCAAAGATCGGCCACCCAATTGCGCCGCCCACAGCGCCCACGGCACCGGGCAGCGTTGTAACCGCGCCGCCTATCATGCCCACTACCATGCAAAAGCAGCCGGCAAGCGAGGTGATTTTCTGCACGCGATCCTCCACCTTTGGAATTAAAAACAGCATCATCCCGCCGGCACCGACGCTGGCAAGATTGTACAGCAATGCCATATAGCCGCTGAACAGCAGCATCACGCCGCCCAGCACGGTAAAGGCGGCAGCGACAACGCCCAGCGAGTAAAAGGTTCTTTTTGTAAAGCGCATGCACGGTTCTCCTTTTGATCCTGCGTCCCTGCGGGACGCTTATATATAGGGTAGTATAACACAATACCTCGTTGTTCCACAAGGGGAAATGCCGGATTTGCCTGTTTTTTCCGCTGGATTTCGTCTGTCAGGCCGCGTGCAAAATGCAGGTGCCGGGCTGCGTTCCTGCGCGATAATAGC
>JAVXUG010000013.1:0-46485 GCA_036642215.1 Ruthenibacterium sp. | reverse complement strand
AGCCTCAAAAAACCTTGGAATTTATGCGCTTTGATAATTTTGAATGCGTGCGCGCCCCTTGTGTGAATCCTGTCTTGATCGCAGTTTTCCGATGCATGGATGCTTTTTACAGTCTGTAAAGCTGCGATCCATCCTTTTCGCGGGGCGATTCTATGTGCCGGACATAGACGATGCGCAAGTGCAATGTGAAATTACATTGCTATTTACCGCAAGGTTGCCGGGCAAGGCGCATCAGAATTGGCGGGAGCGCAGTCTTTCCCGTGCTGCGCAGACCGCGCAAAAAAGCTCTCACCCTGCGGCATGCCGCAGGGTGAGAGCTTTTTTATCTTATGCTGTAAATGCGAACGCTTATTTCAGCTCAGAGAAATACTTAATGGTGCGAACCATCTGGCTGGTGTAGCTGTTCTCGTTGTCGTACCAGGACACAACCTGCACCTGATAGGTGTCGTCATCAATTTTGGCGGCCATGGTCTGGGTAGAGTCAAACAAGCTGCCGTAACGGATGCCGATCACGTCAGAGGAGACGATCTCGTCGGTGTTGTAGCCAAAGCTTTCAGAGGCAGCGGCCTTCATGGCGGCGTTAATGCTGTCCTTTGTGACATCTTTGCCCTTCACCACTGCGACAAGCAGCGTGGTGGAGCCTGTGGGAACCGGCACGCGCTGTGCAGAGCCGATGAGCTTGCCGTTCAAGGACGGAATGACAAGGCCGATTGCCTTGGCAGCGCCGGTGCTGTTGGGGACGATGTTGGCAGCGCCTGCACGGGCGCGGCGCAAATCGCCTTTGCGGTGCGGGCCGTCAAGAATCATCTGGTCGCCGGTGTAGGCGTGCACAGTGGTCATGATGCCGCTCTGGATGGGATACAAATCATTCAGGGCTTTTGCCATGGGTGCAAGGCAGTTGGTGGTGCAGGAAGCAGCGGAAATAATGGTATCCGAAGCTTTCAGCTCTTTCTCGTTTACGCCGTAAACAATGGTGGGCAAATCCGTACCTGCCGGAGCAGAGATCACGACTTTGCGCGCGCCGGCGTTGATGTGCGCCTGCGATTTGTCCTTGGCTGCAAAGAAGCCGGTGCACTCCAGCACAACATCCACGCCGATTTTTCCCCAGGGCAGATTGGCGGGGTCTTTCTCGGCCAGAATTTCAATTTTTTTGCCATCCACCGTGATGGAGGTGTCGTCGTTTTCGACGGTATGCCCCTCGTAACGACCCTGTGCGGTATCATATTTGAGCAAATGAGCGAGCATAGTGGGACTGGTCAAGTCGTTGATTGCCACGATTTCATAGCCCTCAGCGCCAAACATCTGGCGAAATGCCAGACGGCCGATACGGCCGAAGCCATTGATTGCAACTTTTACTGCCATAATAGATAATCCTCCTTGCATTTAGACAACATATAGTCGTGCCGACCGCGCGGACACGCGGGCAGAGCACTCTTGCCTATCTTTAATTATTGTACCGCAAACGCCGCGCGCGCGCAAGTGTTATGATATTTATTTAACGTAAAATCCACAATTCGCATACAATGGTGCAAAGTCCGCACACTAAACTTAGAACAATTTTAGCAAAAAAGCAAAAAGTTCGCTGCCGCATGAAAGCTGTGACTGCGCTTCGTCCTTGCCACGGTTTCCATGGGCTCTGCTCCTTTTTTCGCTTTCTTTCCCGGAATTGCTCTAGAAAAACGCCATGGGGGTATTGCATGACACAGATCAACAGCGCCGCTTTGGCGGCTTCTCTGCGCGAGAACACCGCCGATTTGCTGGCGCTGATTCCCGCTGTGCGCCGCAGCGCAGAGCATGATGACGGGGACACCGCATGTCTTGATGCGCTGACGCGCAGCGCCTATGCGTCTTTGCGTCTCTCCGAAAATTTATCCGCCTATGCCCAGCTGTGCGATGCGCCGCCCGCCGCCCGCGCATTTTGTGCATCGACGGTCTGCGCGGCGTTCTGGCACGGCGCGCAGAATGTCTGCAAAAGTGCCACGCTGCGCGTGCAGCCGCTGACAGAGCCGATTTGGACACGCGGCAGCGCGCGTTTGTTTGCTGTGTGTCTGGGCAACCTTGTGTGCAACAGCCTGCTGTATGCGCGCGATGACCCCGTGCTGACGCTGCACACGGAGGTGCGCGCCGGCGTGGCGGCATTTACCCTGCACGACAACGGAAAAGGGATGCTACCCTCCTCTGTCGGCCGCGCGTTTACGCCGTGGGTGTCACGCGATCCCTACGATGACGGCGCGCCTGCGCCGGGGCTCGGCCTTGGCCTTGCCCTTGTGCAGCGCTATGCCGCCGCTTACGGAGGCCGCCTTGTGGCCGAGAGCACCTTCGGTACGGGCAGCAGCATTACGCTGGCACTGCCCCGCTGTGCCGCCCCCTCTGCCGACAGCAAAACAGACGGCCCCGCAACAGACTTTCTGCGCGACCGGTACAGCACGCTATATACACAGCTTGGCGCAGTGTGTGCGCTTCCGCTGTAAGCGTTTGCGTCCCCTGCTTTTTCCGCGCAAAAAAAAGCGCCGTCCTCAAGCATTGCTGCCTTGGAACGGTGCCCTTTTGTTGATGCAAAAAGCAAAAGCTCTCAGTCTATTTCAACCATGATCTTAGTGCCCTCGCGCACGGCAGCGGCCCGCATGACAACGCGAATCGCTTTTGCGATGCGGCCCTGCTTGCCGATGACACGGCCCATATCGCCCTCGGCGACATGAAGATGGTACACAACAATGCCCTCCGCATTCGGCTCATCCACCGCGACAAGCACGGCGTCCCTGTCATTGACAAGACCCTTGGCGACAGCGAGTAACAATTCCTGCATGCTATCCACCTCCGGATTAGACGATGTTGTTCTTTTTTAGCAGAACGCGAACGGTATCGGTGGGTTGTGCGCCCGTAGCGATCCACTGCTTTACCTTATCCGCGTCAATTTTCACAACAGCGGGGTCTTTTGTGGGATCGTAATAACCGATTTCCTCGATAAAACGGCCGTTGCGCGGAAAGCGGGAGTCGGCCACCACAACGCGGTAGAACGGGGCCTTCTTCGCGCCCATACGACGCAATCTAATTTTAACAGCCATGCCTGTCACCTCCTAAATCATTTGTTTCCATGGACACGGCATTGCCGCAGTCCTCTATCATTCACAGGGGCAAACCTGAAAATGCCATCTAAAACATGCCGGGCATTCCGCCCCCGCCACCCATGCGTCCAAGCCCGCGGCTGAACTTTTTAGGGTTCTTTTTCAGTTGCTTCATCATCTTGCCCATCTGCTCGTACTGGCGCAGCAGACGGTTGACATCCTCCACCCGCGCGCCGCTGCCCGCAGCAATGCGGCGCTTGCGCTTCGGGTCGATGGAGGCGGGCTTTGCACGCTCGCCCTTTGTCATGCTTTGGATGATGGCCTTCATGCGGGAAAATTCTTTTTCGCTGCTCGCAAGGTCGTCGTCGCTCACCTTGGCGGCACCCGGCATCATCGAGACAAGCGCACCCGCACCGCCCATTTTTTTAATCTGCTCAAACTGCGCCAGCATATCGTTCATGTCGAACTTGTTTTCAAACAAGCGCCGCGCAGTCTCCTCCGACTGCTTTGCATCGGTGTTCTCCTGCGCTTTTTCAATGAGCGTCAGCATATCTCCCATGCCGAGAATCCGCCCCGCCATGCGGCCGGGATGGAACACCTCAAGGTCATCGAGCTTTTCGCCCACGCCCGCAAACTTGATGGGCTTGCCGGTGACAGAGCGCACGCTGAGCGCCGCGCCGCCGCGGGTATCGCCGTCAAGCTTTGTCAGAATCACGCCGTCAAGACCCGCCTGCTCGCCAAAGCTTTTTGCCACGTTTACCGCGTCCTGCCCCGCCATGGCATCAATGACAAGCAGTGTCTCGTCAACCTCTACGTTTTCCTTGATGCGCGACAGCTCCCGCATCAAATCCTCATCCACATGCAGACGACCCGCCGTATCCAGAATGACGATGTCATTGCCGTGATCCTTTGCGTGTTGCACCGCCTGTTTCGCAATGCTCTCCGGCTTTTCCCCATCAAGCGTGAACACCGGCGCACCGGCTTGAGCGCCGACAATTTTTAACTGGTCAATTGCCGCAGGGCGGTAAATGTCGCACGCGACAAGCAGCGGACTGTGTCCCTCTTTGATGAAATATTTGGCAAGCTTTGCCGTGTGGGTCGTTTTGCCCGCGCCCTGCAAGCCGCACATCATAATGACCGTGGGCGGCTTTGCCTTGATGTGAATGCGCGCGGCCTCACCGCCGCCCATCAGCTCTGTGAGCGAATCGTTGACAATTTTCACAACCTGCTGCGCGGGTGTCAGACTGTCCATGACCTCTGCGCCCATGCAGCGCTCGCTGACCCCGGCCACAAAATCCTTTGCCACCTTAAAGCTGACATCGGCCTCCAGCAAAGCGATGCGCACCTCGCGCATGGCGTCCTTAATATCCTGCTCTGTCAGCTTTCCCTTGCCGCGCAAGCGCTTAAACGCCGCGTTCAGCTTATCTGACAATGATTCAAATGCCATGTGGCACACCCCGCTTTCTGTTTTATCTTCGCATAAAAATTCTCGCGCTGCGCGCCGCAATTCAGCGGCTAATCGGAGATTTTCGCAATCACACGCAGCATTTCGTCGGCGGCCTGTCCAATCTCGGTCGATTTGACATAAGCGCCCTCGTTCACGAACCGGATTTGGCGCGCAAGCTGTTCCAGCTTCCGCACGCCGTCCTGCACGCTGCGGTACCGCGCCGCAAAGCCGATTTTTTCCTCAAGCTCACGCACAGTGCCTTCGCCGCGCTTGACGGCATCGCGCACACCCTGCCGCGTGATGCCGAAATTGGTGGCAATCTCCGCCAGCGAAAGGTCATCGTTGTAATACTGTTCCATCACATCGCGCTGCTTTTCGGTCAGCGCATCGCCGTAAAAGTCAAGCAGATAGGAAACCGTCAAGTCTTTTGCCATAGCTGCAAGCTCCTTTTCCGACACAAGCGGGTGCACCGCTGTAAAGTCTTTGCCTTTACACTGCTGTTTATTATAGCGCGGTGCAGGTGTAAAGTCAAGTGCTTTACAGTAAAGTCCATAAACTTTTCGGTTCGGCTTTGTTTCCACAAAAAAAACGTGCAAAATTTTCCAATATACTGTATAATTTATGAGTAGAAATATTTAGCTTGCTGGGGAGGTTGCCGACATCATGGCTGTGAACAAAAACTACTACGAAACCCTGTACGCACGACCCGTTGTTTCGTTGACGGGCTATTGCAAGCGACAGCGGCTGGACGGAGTCATTCTGGCCTATCTCGCCTACGGCGGTGCCACCAATTCCATCAAGGATTCGCTGGCGGAGGGGATTCTTGCCCTTGCGACCGAAAAGGGTCTGCTGCGTCCCGAACAGACTGTTGTGGAAGCTTCCAGCGGCAGCTTTGCCGTGGCGCTTGCCATTGCGTGCAACCATTCCAATCACCCGCTGGTGCTGTGTATGCCCGCATCGGTGTCCATTGAGCGGCAGCAAATGTTTGCCCGGCTGGGCGCAACGGTCACGCTGGTCAGCTATCTGTCCAGCCGTCTTGGCATTGCAGACCGCGCGCGGCAGATTGCCGCAGACATGAACGGCTATTTTGTCAACTATTTTGACAATGACCTCAACGCAGAATTTCACCGCCGCATCACCGGTCCCGCCATTGTGCGGGCGGCGGGCGACAATCTTGATGCCATTGTTGTCGGCGTGGGCAGCGGGGGCACCATCACCGGCGTGGGCGAATACGCAAAGGCATGGATTCCGAACGTGCGCATCATTGCCGTAGAGCCTTACGAAAGTCAGGCCATCGGGGGCGGCGCAATCGGCAAGCACCATATCCCCGGCCTTGGCGCGGGCTTTGTGCCGGAAAATTATAACCCCTACATTGTGGATGCCGTGATGGCTGTGCCCAGCGCCAAGGCCCAGAGCACGGCGCTGGATGTGCTTTTGTCCGATGCCATCCCCGCCTCGCCCAGCGGCGGTGCGGCGCTTTGCGCCGCCACACAGCTGATGCGTGAGCAACCGAATGTAAAGCGTGTGGCCTGTGTGTTTGCGGGCAAACAGCTCTACGAGTAACGACGCTGCCGGACACGGGGCAGCCACAAAAAACAAAAAAAGAGCATCGCCCGCGTTTCACTTTGTCACGCACGGGCGATGCTCTTTTTAATCTCTTTTGCAAATGGCGAATGGCGTTGCGCGGTTTGCACCGCGAGATGAAACAGAAAAATTAAAGGTCAGAGTCAAACATTGCCGCATCCCATGCGGCATACAGCCTGTCCATGCTCCATGCCGCGTTTGCGGGGCTGGTGCTGGGCATTTGCACCGCGGGCAGCACCGGCTCCCCCGCCTCCCCGCAATAGCGCTGATAGAGCCGGTAAGCCGCCGCGCCGTTGCACAGCACCTTTCGGATGGGTGCCGTGCGGCACAGCGCTGCAATGTCATTCGGCACAGCGTCGCGGATTGAGGCATCTGCTGCGCCTGTAATGGTGCAGCTCGCCAGCACATCCCAAAGGGCAAGGCCGTTTTTCTCGATCAGCGCCGTTTTTTCCGCAATGGTGCACGGTGCCGCCGCAGCCAGCAGCCGCGCCAGCAGCGGCCAGAAACGATTCTGCGGGTGGCCGTAATAAAAGCCCTGCTCCCTGCTTTTAGGGCTTGGCCATGTCCCTAAAATCAAAAGGCGCGAGCACGGTGTCACAATCGGAGGAAACGACATACAACCCCGCTCCTTTTACAATTGATTGCGGTTTCATTCGTGATTTAAAGGGTCATCATCCTGCAATGGAACCGCCTACAGCAAAAAAGCCGGCACAGGCCTTCCTCTTATTTCGTTCCATTGCCATCCTGCGCACCAGCCGCGGGCTTTCGCATAGAATCGCCCCGCGAGGGGATACAGCAACCTGCGCAAGCGCTAAAACACCATCCGTCATAAGAAAAGCTGCTATATCACACCGGTATTCTACAGAATGTATTGTTCCATGCTCTGCGCCACGCCCTCCGCCGATGCAGCCGGCGCAATGATGTCCGCCGTTTGCTTTGTCTGCTGCGCGCCGTTTTCCATTGCCACAGAAAGCCCTGCGTGCTGCAGCATCTCCACATCGTTGTTGCCGTCGCCAAAGGCTGCCACCTGTTCCCAGCCGATGCCAAGCCGCGACAGCAGCGCGGTAAGCACGACAGCCTTGTCCACATCCGTGCGCAGCACATCACAATGATCCCCATGGAACGACACAAAGCGCAGACCGAGATGCGCATATTTTTCACTAAACTGCGCGCGGTGCGCCGCGCTTAAAAAGGCGCTGCACCCATAGGGCATGGACTGCCGGTGACGCGTCTGATTTTCTCCGTCGTGCAAAAAGCCTTGGTTGCCCTGAAACGGGCCGTAGTGCTCTTTAAAATAGGCATACTCCACATAGGCATAATAACCGTCGTCATAAATGAAATCCAGCGCAAGATCATAATCTTCACAAAAATCCACAAGCGCATACATTTCCTCTGTGGTAAAGTCACTTTTTTGCACAGCCGCACCCGACCGATCCGCCACAAGCCCGCCGTTTGCGCACACGTAATAATCCGGCACAAAACCGTCCAGCACGCTCTTTGCCGAAAACAGTGCGCGCCCCGTGGCGATGATGACACGAATGCCCTTTTGCTGCGCAGCGCGCAGCGCCCGCAAGGTGCGCGGCGATGGCGCAGCATCCCCAAACGGCACAAGCGTACCGTCAATATCAAAAATGCAGGCTTTTATCTCCATGTAGATTCCCTCTCGAAAAGCATTTGATCCTTTGCGTATCATACCATAAAAAACGACACGGCGCAAAGACTGCACCGTGCCGCATGGCATTTTGTACCGGTTTTGTTTCAAGGGGAGGGGCGGACAAAACGCAGAGGTCTGCGCTGCAGCCGAAGATTTTGTCCGCGCCGCCTCATGTCTACTTTGTTTTGACACCGCCGATAAAGATATGCTCCGGGTGCAGCGTCTCATCCAGCACCAGCACGTCGGCGCGCTTGCCGGCGGTAATGCTGCCCACAAGCTCAAACAGCCCTATGGCCTGTGCGGGGTTGACCGTGGCGGCGCGCAGCGCGCTTTCCAGCGACACGCCGAATCCGACTGCACGGCGGAAGCACTCGGCAAGGCAGGTCGCGCTGCCCGCGATGGTTCCGTCCTCAAGCGTTGCTTTTCCGTCGGTCATATACACAAGCTGACCGCCCAGCGTATAGGTGCCGTTGGGCATACCGCACGCGCGCATGGAATCGCTGATCAGGCACACACGCGTGTCCCCAAACCATTTGAAAATGCTGCGCACAACAGCCGGATGCAGATGGATGCCGTCGGAGATGACCTCCACATGCGCCGCATCATCCGACGCTGCGCCCACAACGCCCGGCGCGCGGTGCGTAAAGGCAGGCATGGCGTTAAATAAATGCGTAACGTGCGTCGCGCCCGCCGCAAACGCGGCCTTTGTCTGGTCGTAATCGGCGCAGGTGTGCGCGATGGAGACAACGCACTTTTTACTTGCTCTTTCGATAAACGGCAGCGCACCGTCAAGCTCCGGTGCCACATCCACCAGCTTGATCGCTGCACCGGAGCGCTCATACAAGCGGTCAAACATGGCAATGTCGGGGTTGACAATATACTCCTCGGCCTGTGCGCCTTTTTTCGCCTTGTTAAAAAAAGGCCCCTCCATGTTGATGCCGCGCAGCACAGCGCCGCCTGTCTCACTGCCGACAGCCGGCTTTGCAGTGTCAAAAATTCCGTTCAAAATTTCCTCGCTGTACGCCATGGTCGTGCCGCAAAAGCTGGTCACGCCCTCGCTGCCAAGATAAGCGGACATTGTCGAAATATCATCGGGCGCACCGTCGCAAAAGTCACTGCCCTTTGCGCCGTGGATGTGAATGTCCACAAAGCCGGGCGTTACATATTTGCCCGTGGCATCCATCTCCTCGCCGCCATGCAGCGTACCTGCCGGAGCCACCGCACAAATCTTGCCGCCGTTCAATTCCACGTCGGCCTGGATGAACTCTGCGTTTTCAGTAAAAACACGTCCGTTTTTAAGAATCATACCAAAACCTCCTTTATTTTAGGCTCTGACGAGCCTTTTTCCTTCTATAGTATATAATACTTTTGTTAAATTTGTAAAAACAATTTCAATAAATAGTGTTTTGTGCTAATATTTTATTAGATTGTCAGAAAGGCGTGTTACGTATGCTCACTTTACAGGGATATGGCACCTCCTTCGGCGTTGCCGACGGTCCTCTCTATCGGTATATCAGTCCGGAACAGGTTCCGCTGGCCTGCACTGTCACCGATTGCGAGGCAGAGCGCGCGCGGCTTGATGCCGCCCTTGCGGCTGTGCGCGATGAGCTGCAGCAGTCCGGCGATGATGCCTGTGCGCGCGATCCCGCGGCAGATGACACCGCCATGCTGGAGCTGCAATGCACGATGCTGGCAGACGTTGATTTTCTTGCCGCGGTGCGCTGCGCCGTAGAGCAGCACAGCCTGTGCGCGGAATACGCCGTATACAGCACCGGCAAAGCCTACGCGGCAAAGCTGCACGCACTGGACGATGCCTATCTGTCGGCGCGGGGCGACGATGTGATGAGCGCAGCGCAGCGCGTGGTGCGCCGGCTGAGCAACGAGGCGCAGACCAAGATGCTGCAATGCGTGGAGGGGCGTGTTGTCCTTGCCGCCGACACCCTTTTGCCCGGTCAGGCTCTACAGCTTGACCACAGCAAAATAGCCGCGTTTATTCTGCGCGAGGGCGCGCAGAGCAGCTTGACCGCCATCTGGGCGCGCAGCCTTTGCATTCCCACCGTGACGGGGCTTAGTGCCGATTTTGACAAATTGGAGGCAGGGGTTCGCACCATGGTAGACGGCGAAACGGGACTGGTTGTGCAAAGCCCCGACACGCCCACCATGTCCCAGCTTGTGCAAAAGCGCCTGCACAGCATACAGGACGAGCGCCGTCTTGGTATGCTGCGCGGCGTACCCGCGCAAACCGCCGACGGCGTTACAATTCTGCTGACCGCAAACATCGCCCTGCCCGCGGACGCAAAGATGGCGCTTTCCTGCGACGCTGAGGGCATCGGTTTGTTCCGCAGCGAGCTTTTATACTTACAAAGCCGCACTTTTCCCGACGAGGACACCTTGTACCGCGCTTACTGCGAGACTCTTTTGATGATGGGCGGCAAGCGCGTGGTGGTGCGTCTGCTTGACTCAAGCACCGACAAGTCTGTTTTTTGTCCCGATCTTCCGCAGGAGAGAAACCCTGCGCTGGGCGTGCGCCCCATTCCCTACGGGCTTTCACAGTCCGCTCTGCTTGAGCCGCAGCTGCGCGCATTGCTGCGCGCCTCTGCCTACGGCAATCTTGCTATTTTGCTGCCGATGGTCATCAGCGCACAGGAGGTGCGCGCTGTTAAGGATCGCATCGGTGTGCTGCGCAAGCAGCTGCGCACCGAGCACAAGCTTGTCAACGACCGCATTTCCGTGGGCGCGCTTATTGAAACGCCCGCTGCCGCTGCCACGGCAGACCTCATTGCGGCCGAGTCCGATTTTCTCTCCATCGGCACAAACGATTTGACGCAGTACGTGCTGGTGACCGACCGCACAAGCACGAGCTGCAACAGCGCGGCAGACAGCCATCATCCCGCCGTGCTGCGCACGATAGCGCAGGTTGTATCCGCCGCACACACAGCCAAAATACCCGTAAGCATCTGCGGCGAAAGCGCCTCGGACATCTCACTGGCCGGATTTTACGCCGGACTGCGCGTGAGAGAGCTGTCTATGGCGCCCGCCTGTATTCTGAAAATGAAGCGCGCCATCCGCGCCTTAACGGAGGAAACCCGTCACGCAGCACTAAAAAGCTGTCTGCAAATACCGCACGATATCTCCGGTTGTGCCGGGCATGCCCGCTAAAAAAAAGATAGGCCGGGAGGAACTTGTATGAAAAACGAAATGGACGATTTATTAAACTCCGTCTTTGGCTCGCGTCGCACCTTGACCGGCACGGGGCCTGTTTCCAAGGACAAAAGCGGTGTTTTTCCGGAGCTGCACGCGGATTTAGCGCCCGCAGCATCCGAAAAAGGCAGCGCGGCGGCATCGGGCGCAGCACCTGCGCCTGACCCCTTGCCCGCGCTTAGCACCGACGCGCCGACGCACACGGCGGATGCGCTGCAGCAGGGTGTTGCGCAGATGAGCGACGCTTTAAACGCTCGTCTTGCAGCGCAGCAGGAAGAAATAGCCGCCCTGAGCCAAAACGCGCTTGCCGACATTGCGCGCATCAAGCGCGAGATCGGCAGTCCTGCCGTACAAAACCTCGCCGCAGCTTCTGCCGACGAGAGCGCCGCCGTACAGCCCGCCGCCGTCGGTGCCGAGGGCTTTGAAGGTCTTGCCGCCGCGCTTGGCGAAACCGTGCTGGGTCAGACAGAATATCTGCAAAAGCTGGTCATCGCCTTTAAGCGCCCCTATGTGACGGGGCACAGCGGCAGCAGCGCGCGCAATGCCATTCTCATCACGGGCAAGCCGTGCACCGGCCGCCATTTGAGCCTTGCCGGGATCGCGGCGCAGCTAAACGCCCGCGGCGTACTTACCACCGGCGACATCGCGTGGGTTGACCTTGGGCTGTACCCCACGCCCGGTGAAGAAAAGCTGTTTTTGCAGGATTTGTACATGGCACTTTCCGCAAGCGCCGAAATTGTCGCGTTTACGCGATACGAGGCCTGCCACAGCGGATTTTTAGGCATTGTAAGCGCTCTGGTACAGCGCGGGAAAAGCCCTCTCTCAAACCGCTATGTTCTGCAAAACGGCCGTCTGATTGACGTGGGCACCGCCCTTGTGCAGGATGCCGTCAGTGAGCTTACCCCGCGCGGAAAATATCTTGTTTTTGTGACAGACCGCCCTGTATCAAAGCTGGCGGACAGCTTTGGCGCGCCGTTCATCAGCGCGCTGGGCGATGTGTGTAAAACCCAGCCCCTCACAAAAGCGGCGCTTGCCGACATTGCGTCGGCGGAATTTGAAAAGCTGTGCATCCGCGCCAAAGAAACGCTTTGTTATGACGTGACCGCAGACGATGCCGTCAAAGCACTTGCCACAAACGCTGCGGGCGACGAGGGGGGGGCGCGCGGTCTGCTTGACTACTGGGACAAAACCTACCGCGCGCTGGCGCAGTATAAGCTGGAGCACAGCGACAAAACAGTCACAGCCGTGCTGTGTGTGCAGAACGGCCGTCCCGCTGTATGCTTTGACGGCGGCAGCCCCGTCGATTTATTCGCGCTGCTTCCGGGCGATTACACCGGTGAGCTTGAGCAGGTCAAGGCAGAATTTGACAGCGTCATCGGCCTTGACGAAATAAAGAAATATATCTTGAGCCTTGAGGACAATTACACGGTACAGGCACGCCGCAAGGCGCAGGGGCTGAAAACCGCCAGCGTCTCTATGCATATGATTTTCACCGGCAGTCCCGGCACGGGAAAGACCACCATTGCGCGCCTTGTCAGCAAATATCTGAAAGCCATCGGCGTGCTGAGCGGCGGACAGCTTGTCGAGGTGACGCGCGCAGATCTGGTGGGCAAATATGTGGGTCACACCGCGCCGCTGACAACGCAGGTCATCCGCAGCGCCATCGGCGGCGTGCTGTTCATTGACGAGGCCTACAGCCTGTACCGCGGCAGGGACGACAGCTTTGGGTTAGAGGCCATCGACACCTTGGTAAAGTGCATGGAGGACAACCGGGACAATCTCATTGTCATTCTGGCGGGCTATTCTAAGGAAATGGCGGAATTTCTCACGGCAAACAGCGGCTTGACAAGCCGTTTTCCGAACAGAATAGAGTTTCCCGATTACACCGGCGCAGAGCTGCTTTCCATCACAAAGCTACAGGCAAAGGGCAAGGGCTACAAGCTGGACGAGGCATGCGACGGCGTGCTGCTGCCCTATTACAATGCGGTGCAGCTGAACCATGCGCAAACCGCCGGCAATGGCCGCCTTGCGCGCAACAAGGTAGAGGAAGCTATTTTAAACCAGTCAAAGCGGCTGATCCAAGAGCCGAGCGCGGATTTATCCCTGCTGACGACGCAGGATTTTGTACTGAACGACATCGACAGTATGGCGTGACCTTCCCTGCACAAAAAGACTGCCCCCAAAAAACGGATGTTACAACCGTTTTTTGGGGGCAGTCTGATTTGCACAACAAAATTTTACAGCGCGTCAGCGCGCTGCGTCGCTATAAGACAAAGCAGCAGTGCATCGGTGCAGTGCGCTGCTGCTTGTTGCTCTGATTGAAAAACAGCCTCACATGCTCCTGACCGCCACATAATAGCTGCCGTTTTCGGCCTGTGCGACAATAGAATAGCGCTCATACTCGCCATCGGCCGTTTGCGCCGTCTTTTCCATGCCGGTGAGAGAATACGCGGTGTGCAGCAGCTGCGCGGAATCATACCGCGTCAAAAAATCGCTCCACGTAATACCGGTGTGTGGGTTTTGTATTGTTTTGTCGATGTCATTTCCGTTTGGCATCGCGGTTTCATATGCGTCCGGCGCTATCACTTCTATGGACTTTATGCTGCGCTCCGGCCTTGCGTCCGCCTGATAAATGCGCTGCAGGTACGCCTTTGCGTCTGCGGGCGGCGCGCTAACGCTTTGGGTGATGGCAACACAGGCCATGCGCACAATGGTTGCAGCGTCAATTCCGGCGTTGCGGGAATACAGCGTATATTGCGCATCGCCCCAAATCCAGTGGGCAAGACTGCCGTTTTGAAAGCCTTTTAGCTCAACCTCAACCGATCCGTCGACGGCTGTTTCCTTCACTGTGACGGTTTCGCCGGCGGTGTCGTACACGCCTGCAATATCATCGCCGCGCAGGCTGCCGCGCAGTACATAGTCAGCATCGGCAAGCGTGAAATTGATCTGCGCCACATCGCCGTCCAGAATGAAGTATTGCACGTCTGCGACATCCACGGGACAAGCCAAATTCACCCTTGCAGCCGCATTGATTTCCTTTGCATTTGCGGCGGGCACAAGCGGATTTGGCAGCTGTGCCCTACTCTCGCTTTGTGCGTGCAAAACAGAATCCCCGGCAGTAGAACTCGGCGCAGCTGCACAGCTGCAAAGCAGCAGTCCCACAAGCAAAATGATCCCTGCCTTTTTCATAGCAATTCCCTCGCTCTCTTTGTCTGTTTTCGGTCAAATGCCAAGTGATTGCAAACGTATTTCGGCGCACCGTTTTGCAGGCTCTGCCGCGTACTATTCTGTTTTTTATCAGCGGCGGACTTGCGCGGGGAACGCCTTGTATCAAAGCCGCTTATTCTGTTGCAACGCCGGCCTTGTTTTTCAAAATTACATCATGGCTGCCGCCCTCGACAATGCTTGTGGAGGATACAACGGTCAGCCTTGCCTTTTCCTGCAGCTCCGCAATCGACAGCGCACCGCAGTTGCACATCGTGTGGCGCACCTTTGCAAGCGTGACAGAAATGCCATCCTTCAGCGCACCCGCGTAAGGCACATAGCTGTCCACGCCCTCCTCAAAGCTGAGCTTGCCGGAGCCGCCCACGTCATAGCGCTGCCAGTTGCGGGCACGGTTGCTGCCCTCGCCCCAATACTCTTTTACATAGGTGCCGTTGATGCGCAGCTTGTTGGTCGGGCTCTCGTCAAAGCGGCTGAAATAGCGACCCAGCATAACAAAATCCGCGCCCATGGCAAGCGCCAGCGTAATGTGATAATCATGCACAATCCCGCCGTCGGAGCAGATGGGTACATACACGCCAGTCTCACTAAAATACTCATCGCGCGCCTTTGCCACTTCAATTGTGGCGGTCGCCTGTCCGCGACCGATCCCCTTTGTCTCGCGTGTGATGCAGATGGAACCGCCGCCGATGCCGATTTTTACAAAATCAGCCCCTGCCTGTGCAAGAAAGCGAAAGCCCTCGCGGTCTACAACATTGCCCGCGCCAACCTTGACGGTGTCACCATATTTTTCGCGCGTCCATTTCAGGGTGCGCGCCTGCCATTCGGAATAGCCCTCGGACGAATCAATGCACAGCACATCTGCGCCGGCCTCTACAAGAGCCGGAATGCGCTGCGCGTAGTCGCGTGTGTTGATGCCCGCGCCGACGACATAGCTTTTGTTTGCGTCAAGCAGCTCCTCCACGTTTTCCTTGTGGCTGTCGTAATCCTTGCGGAACACAATGCACACCAAATGCCCGTCCTTGTCAATGAGGGGAAGCGCGTTGATTTTATGCTCCCAAATGATATCGTTTGCCTCTTTCAGCGTGGTGGTGTCCGGCGCGACGACAAGGCGGTCAAACGGTGTCATAAAATCGCTGACAAGCTCGTCTCCCTGCATACGGGACACACGATAGTCACGGCTGCCCACCATGCCCAGCAGCTTGCCGCCCGCCGTGCCGTCATCGGTGACCGCCACCGTGGAATGCCCCGTCTTTTCTTTCATGGCAAGAATATCGGACAAAAGCGCATCCGGCCGCACATTGGAATCGCTGACAATAAAGCCCTTTTTATAGCTTTTTACGCGCGCAACCATGGCGGCCTCGCTCTCGATGGACTGCGAGCCGAAAACAAAAGACACGCCGCCCTCTTTTGCCAGCGCAATCGCCATCGTATCGTTAGAGACAGACTGCATAATGGCAGACACCATCGGAATATTCATGCTAATGGGGCAGTCCTCCTGCCCTTTTTTATACTTGACAAGCGGGGTGCGCAGGGACACCGCGTCGGGGATACACTCTGCCGAGGAGTACCCCGGCACGAGCAAATATTCTCCAAACGTGCGGGAGGGCTCGCTGAAATAATGTGCCATAAACGTCTGTCTCCTTCTTCTGTTTCATAGTCGATTCACTTAAAAATCGGTCTGCTTCTGCGGTCTGGTTTTCGTGCGGCCGCATCCTTGTCCCCGACCCTGCGTGAGACAAGACGGCATATTCTGCCCGGTAAGGCAAAAACGTTTTCGAAAATTCCGGGGAAACACTGATTTTCAAGGGAAGCTACACTATAATTTTGTTATTGCTTATCATACCACAAAAGCCATTCGCGCCGCAACTACAAAATGCGGCGGCAACCCGCCCGCTTTGTGGTCAGAATGCCAAAAAGCGCACTGTTTCCCTGTTGAATTTTGCGGTGCATTCTCCTTTTTTGGAAAAGACAAAGCCCCTTTACGGAAAGTAAAGGGGCTTTGTCTTCAAAATGGAGCTTGAGGAGTGATGCAGCGCCCAAAACCACAGCCCAAATTTCAGCCGTGATAGGAGGAGAGGACCTGCATCTGATGAAAAAGTGCATTGATAAGTTACTTGTAACTTTCTTGCAACTAAATTGTAACTCTTTTGAAACTATTTGTCAAGAGCTTTTTGTAATTTATTTGTAATTATTTTGCCGGTGCTGCGTCTCTAACGTCAGCTCGGCCTCAAAAAGCTTTTTCTCGCCGTCTTTTCCAAGGAAATAAAGCGTATCTTCGCTTGTTTTCCCTTGCAGCAGCGCAAACGATGCCCCCAGAACCACCTCGTTGTGATACGCAATTGCAAAGCGCTTCCACTCTTGGTTCAGCGCCGCTGCAACCGGCAGAGCGTCGTAAATAATATCGGCATAAACCGTATTGTTAATGTGGTGGTTTTCGTCGCAGCGCATAAACGTGGCCTTTTCTTCGCCGCACACTTGCAGCTCTGTTGCTTTATGCACCTCCACCTCCAGCTCCGGCACCTGCACCGCTGCAAACACCGACGGAAAGCCCTCCGGCAGCCGACGCAGAATGCGGCGCGTTTGAGTGTCCACAAGCACCCATCGGGCATCAATCTCTGCCCGCAGGGTGCCGTCTGCCGCGCGCAGCGCCGTATAGCGATGAAAGACCGCACGCAGCGGCGCGCCGGGCTGTGTGACAAGCGAAACCACATCCCCCTCCCGAACCGGTGCAATGCTGCGAACAGCCATTTTCGCAAGCAAGAAGGCGGTGTGTGTGCGCTCGTATAAGGGCGCATCCAAGCCAAGCAGCGTACACTGGTCTGTGGCAATTTGCTGGGCGCGGCGCAAAAGACCGCCCAGCGTCAAGCGGCGCTCAGGATCACATTCTGAGCCCACCACGGTAAAGCTTTGCGTAAACAATTCATTTTGCATGGATAAAAACCTTTCTCTGTCTGTTTTGATGCAGCCCTATGACGCGTTAAAAGGAAAAGCGTTCCGCAGACTCCGCGTTTAGCGCGCAGCATCGGAACGCCGTAAATGCAAAAATTTCGCCGGACGCATCAGCTTACCCGCTTCTCAAAGCCTTCAAACTGAATCCAGCGGGAAGAAATTTCCTCTAATAAATCATTTGCAGCCAAATCGTAACCGTTGTCAGCAGCATCCTCATAACGCGTCAGCAGCTTATAAAACAACATACTGCGGCTCATTCCGCCGTGTTCCAATGCCGAATATGCGTCATAGCACTCGCGCAGCTGTTCATCGGTCAACGCCGAAAACAAATTCTCACCCTGTATGGCATAGCGACCTGTTTTTGCATCGTACACTGCGACGGCAGAGACTACCGCCACGCTGACAACCAGTGCAATCAGCAGCGGCACAAGCCCGAAGCCCAGAATCAAGGCCGCGGCACTCAGCACCGCGACAAACGCGACAAGCTGAATGATTATGTATTTCACCGTCATACTCATCTGCATACACCACCTTGTATTTTTATCATACTGCAAAACGCGACAAACTGCAAGCAAAAAAAACAGCAATTTGAACCGTTGCCAAGGCGCTCGTGCATCTTTGCCTTGCGCAGAGCGACCCGCACCGCCTTTCGCGGCATCCTGCGCGCAAGCCTCCGTCACGCGCGATGCGCGGTTTTATGGTTTAAGCGCTCTGACATCAACACCATCACCACCAAAAAAAAGCCAAGGCAATAGGGCATCAGCGCAATGCTCACATATTGTGCAACCAGACCAAACAACGGCGGAACAACGGCGGAGCCGACATAGGCGCTTGCCATTTGCAGCCCCATCATTGCGCCGGAATTTTCGCTGCCGAAATGGTGCGGCGTTCCGTGAAGCAGACACGGAAAAATGGGTGCGCAGCCGAGCCCGATCAGAAAAAAGCCACTTCCACCCGCAACAGCCGTCAGCGGCAGCAGCAGAGTGACCGTGCCCGCCGCAATCAAAATCTGTCCCGCCCGCACAAGCGTTTGGTCGGACAGACGCAGGGTGAGAAAGCCGCACACAAACCGCGCGGCTGTAATGCCAAAATAAAACGCCGATGTCCATTGTGCAGCGCTTTCAGCGGAAAGCCCGCACTGCAGTAAAAGATAGCTTCCCGCCCATAGCCCCGTGGTTGTCTCAACCGCACAGTAGCAGGTAAAGCTCAGCAGTGCTTCCTTTGCGCCGGGCAGACGCAGCAGCGCAAGCCCCGTCTCGCTTTTTTTCTGCGGCTCTTGCCGCGGCGTGACCGGCTCCATTTTTCGCCACATCGGCAGCGCGCAAATCAGCACTATGACCAGCGCTATCTGCATCAGACCGATGACACGATAGCCTGCAATCCAGTTGTGATTCAAGCCCATGCACCTTGCCATAACAAGCGGCCCCAGTGTTGCGCCCACACCCCAAAAACAGTGCAGCCAGCTCATATGCATGGCATTGTAGTGCAGCGCCACAAAATTATTTAGCGCCGCATCCACAGAGCCTGCGCCAAGCCCCAGCGGCACCGCGCACAGACAAAGCCACGCGGCGCTTGGTGCGACCGAAAAGCCAAGCAGCGCCGCCGCCGTCAGCCCCACGCTGACAGCCGTAACCGCACCGGTGCCAAAACGCCGGATGAGCCATGCACTGCGCAGACTGGCCAGAATGGTGCCGCCGGTGGTAATCACAGCGATCACGCCCGCAAACGAAACGGGAACCCCCAGTGCGGGGTACATGGACGGCCACGTTGCGCCAAGAAGCGAATCCGGCACACCCAGACTGATAAAGGCGATATAGATCACCACAAGCAATATCGTCGTCATAAAACACCTCCTACCGCAATGGATCGCGGTTTATTCATGATGAGAACGGTAATACGCCTTGCATGAAACCGCAGCTGCAAAGAAGATGGCATACAGCATCCTCTTATTTTGTTCCATTGCTGTCATCAAATAAGAGTGCGATTGGTACCATCTTCCTTGCCGTATGTGTGGCAAAAAAATCCCCTCCCCACATTGCACATGTGAAAAGAGGATCTCTTTTGTTTGCTATCTGTTGCGGTTCAAAGCATTGTGCGCGCTGTGGCTGCAATATTTTCTGCCGACAGACCGAACTGCCGCAGCAGCTCAACCGCGGGGCCGCTGTGACCGAACACATCGTTCACGCCCACACGCTTTACGGGCACAGGACAGTGCTCTGCCAACAGACTGCACACCGCTTCGCCCAGACCGCCGATGATGCTGTGCTCCTCGCACGTCACAATTTTTCCGCACTCTTTTGCGGCTTTCAGCACAATTTCCTCGTCGAGCGGTTTTATGGTACACAGATTGATGACACGTGCGTGAACACCCTGCTGTGCAAGCATCTGCGCCGCTTCCAGCGCCTCGGCAACCATCAGGCCGGTTGCGACAAGAGCCACGTCGCTGCCCTCGGTCAGCTGCTCGCCCTTGCCGATGGAAAAGTGAAACGTGTCCGCATCGTGCAGCACCGGAACAGCCAAACGCCCAAAGCGCAGGTAAACGGGGCCGTCATGCTCGTATGCAGCCCTCACGGCAGCGCGCGCCTCCACGTCGTCCGACGGGGAGAGCACCACCATGCCGGGAATGCTGCGCATCAGTGCAAAATCCTCGCAGCACTGATGGCTTGCGCCGTCCTCGCCCACAGAAATGCCCCCATGCGTTGCGCCTATTTTTACATTCAAGTGCGGATAGCCGATGCTGTTGCGAATTTGCTCGAATGCGCGACCCGCCGCGAACATGGCGAATGTGCTGACAAACGGCACAAGCCCCATCGCCGCCATACCGGCTGCTGCCGCCATCATATTGCACTCGGCAATGCCGCAGTCAAAATGGCGGTCGGGATATGCTTTTTGGAATACGCCGGTTTTTGTGGCAACCGCCAAATCCGCATCCAGCACCACAAGATCGGTGTGCTGCGCGCCCAGCTCTACCAGTATATTGCCATAGCTGTCACGCGTTGCAATTTTTTTTACTTCACTCATTCCGCCGCCTCCAGTTCTGCCATCTGCGCACGCAGCTCATCCATCGCCACGGCGTACTCCGCATCATTGGGAGCCTTGCCGTGCCAGCCGACGCTGTTCTCCATAAAGCTGATGCCCTTGCCCTTTACCGTGCTCATCAAAATGGCATACGGACGGTCTTTGGTGGCGCGGGCATGAGCAAACGCCGTCTCCAGCGCCTCAATATCTTGACCGTCCACACACTCCACCGCAAAGCCGAACGCTTTCATTTTTTCGTCCACGGGCGCGGTATTCATAACCTGTTTGGTCGAGCCGTCAATTTGCAGGCCGTTCAGGTCAATGATAACGCATAGATTGTCAAGCTTATAATGCGCGGCAAACAGAAACGCTTCCCAGCACTCGCCCTCGGCAATTTCTCCATCGCCCAGCAGCGTATAGACGCGGGTTTCCGTCCCTTTATATTTTGCCGCCTTTGCCATGCCCGCCGCAACGGACACCCCTTGTCCAAGACTGCCGGTGGACATATCCACACCCGGCACGGTATTCATATTCGGATGACCCTGCAAATAGCTGTCGATATGACGCAAAGTCGGCAAGTCCTGCACCGGGAAAAACCCGCGATACGCCAGCGCGGAGTACAGCCCGGGCGCAGTATGCCCTTTGCTGAGCACAAAGCGGTCGCGCTGTTCCCATTTTGGGTTTTTGGGGTCAATGCGCAGCTCGTGATTGTACAGAACCGCAAAAACCTCCGCCGAGGACAAGCTGCCGCCCGGATGACCCGCCTTTGCGCCATGCGTGCTTTCAATGATGCCCATGCGCACCCTGCACGCGGCAATTTTCAATTGCTTTAACGCTTCCTTTGTCATTACTATTCTCCCTCTATGCGCCAAATACTTTTTTATAGTCAGCCTTAAATTTTTCAATTCCTGCATCCGTCAGCGGGTGATGCGTCATCTGCTCAATAACGCTGTAAGGAACCGTTGCGATATCCGCACCCGCAAGCGCGCAGTCCGTCACATGGATGGGATTGCGCACGCTGGCCGCGATAATCTCGGTCTTAATATCGTCATACATTGCAAACATCTCTGCAATGGTACGCACTAAATCCACACCCGACACACTGATGTCATCAAGCCGGCCAAGGAACGGCGATACATAGGCAGCGCCCGCACGCGCCGCCAGCAGCGCCTGGTTCGCGCTGAAAATCAGCGTGACATTGCAGGGGATGCCCTCAGACGAAAGCACCTTTGTCGCTTTGAGGCCCTCCACCGTCATAGGAAGCTTTACGACCATGTTGGGATGAATCTGTGCAATTTCGCGACCCTCGGCAATCATATCCGCCGCATCCTCGGTCGTCGCTTTTACTTCGCCGCTGATCGGTCCGTCTACGATGGCGGTAATTTCTTTGATGACCTCGCCAAAATCGCGTCCCTCTTTTGCGATGAGCGACGGGTTGGTCGTCACGCCGCAAATAACGCCCATATCGTTCGCCTTGCGGATATCCGCAACATTCGCGGTGTCAATAAAAAACTTCATACAGATGCCTCTTTCTTTCTTTTTTGATTTTATTCTTTTTTACCGCTTCGCTCCATTTTCCCGCAGCAAAAAAGTTACAAGTACAGGCATTATCATCCACGATTTTTGTCTGAAAAGCAAGGCTCTGAACATGACAAGAGCAATTTCACGCCCTATCACAGCGCTTTTCTTCAGTTTTTCGTCAGAAAGCAGCATGGTGTGCCTTTTGCGCGCAAAACGGCCGACCGCACAATTTCTTTTTTCTTGTGCCGTCGGTCGTTTTTATCTGTTGTATTTTATACTTGTGCTTACTCCACTGGCTTCATGGTCGGGAACAGCAGTACGTCGCGGATGGATGCAGAATCCGTCAGCAGCATGACAAGCCGGTCAATGCCAAAGCCAAGCCCGCCCGTGGGGGCAAGGCCGTATTCCAGCGCCGTAACATAGTCATAATCCACCTGCGCGTTTGTGCTTGGCTCCTCCGCGCGCTTTGCGGCAACCTGCTTTTCAAAGCGCTCGCGCTGGTCGATGGGGTCATTCAGCTCGCTGAATGCGTTGCCGTATTCCCCGCCGTTGATAAAATATTCAAAGCGCTCGGTAAACAGCGGATTGCCGGGGATTCGCTTTGCGAGCGGGCTGTTCTCCACCGGATAATCATAAATAAACGTGGGCTGAACGAGGTTTTCTTCGACAAACGCGTCAAACAACTCTGCAAGAACAATTCCCTTTGTTGCGTTTTCCGGCACCGCCACATGCTTTTCGGCAGCGGCGGCACGGGCATCCGCATCGGTTGCCCAGTTGTCATAATCGCAGCCGGAATACTTTTTCACCGATTCCGCCATCGTCATGCGCGCCCAGTGTCCCATGTCGATTTCCTTGCCCTGATAGGTGATTTTTGTACTGCCGCACACCTTTTCCGCAAGCATCGTGTACAGCTCCTCCACCAGATTCATCATGCCCTTGTAATCGGTGTAGGCCTGATACAACTCGACCGTTGTAAATTCGGGGTTGTGGCGCGTGTCCATGCCCTCGTTTCGGAAGATGCGCCCCACCTCGTACACGCGGTCAAATCCGCCGACAATCAAACGCTTCAGCGCAAGCTCTGTCTCCACACGCAAATACATATCAATGTCAAGCGTGTTATGATGCGTGACAAACGGACGCGCCGACGCACCGATTTCAAGCGGCAGCAAAATGGGCGTATCGACTTCCAAAAAGCCCTTGCTGTCGAGATAGGTGCGGATTTCTTTTAAAATGCGGCTGCGCTTGATAAAGGTGTCCTTCACATCCGGGTTCACAATCAAGTCCACATAGCGCTGACGATAGCGCATTTCCTGATCCTTCAGGCCGTGGAATTTCTCCGGCAGCGGCAGCAGACTTTTTGCCAGCAGGACAATTTCGTGTACCTTGACGGATATCTCGCCCATATGTGTGCGGAACACCTCGCCCTTGATGCCCACAACATCGCCGATGTCAAATTTTTTGAAGCCTGCGTAAACATCCTCCCCAAGGATGTCCCGACGAATATACATCTGAATATCGCCGGTGTGGTCGCGCAAATCCGCAAAGCTCGCCTTGCCCATCACGCGCTTGCTCATCATCCTGCCCGCCATGCACACGGTGGGACCGTGCTCACCCTCCGGCACCTCCGTAAAGTTTGCTTTAATGTCGGCGGCATAGGCATCCTGCGGGTAGCCGGTGCGCACAAAGGGGTCGTCATTCGCGTCTTTCAGTGCTTGCAGCTTGTCGCGGCGGATCGCAAGCAGCTCGCTGTACGCTTCTGCGCTCAGCTCTGTTTCAATCTCCTCGATGACCTCTGCGGCCTTTTCCATGCCTTTTTCGGCGGCGCTGCGCACTGCCTGCTTCCTCTCGCTCGTATCCATGCATTCCTCCAAATATTGGTTGCCATCCGCCCAGAGTCCCCGTCGCCTGTGTTACACGCGCGGCAAAGCGAAAAGCATTTCATTCAACGGCTATTATTATAACACAAAAACAGGCGCCTTGGCACCTGTTTTTGTAAAATTATCAGAAAAAACGGCGCTTACAGTACCGCACGTGTAATTTCGAGCACCTGATAAGAAGATACCGTACCGTTTGGCAGCGCAATATCCACCTTGTCGCCAATTTTATGTCCCATTAAGGCGGCCCCCACGGGAGACTCGTCCGAAATTTTACCGTTCATCGGGTCCGCCTCGGTAGAACCGGTGATATCATACTCGTCCACATCGCCGTCATCGTCCTTTATTTTTACATGTGTGCCAATACACACAGCGTCCGTTGACAAATCGTCCTCGTCAATCACACGGGCATGCTTGAGCATTTTTTCCAGCAGTGCAATGCGGCTCTCCACAAAGCCCTGCTCGTTTTTCGCTTCATCATACTCGCTGTTCTCGGACAAATCGCCATAGCCGCGAGCGACCTTTATCTTTTCAGCAACGTCCTTGCGCTTGACGGTTTTAAGCTCTTCCAGTTCATCTTCCAGGGCGCGCAGACCTGCATAGGTCATCACCAATTCTTTGTTCGCGTTGTTCATTGTATCCGGTCTCCTTTGCATTTTATGCGACACCGCACAAAAGCGGAATCGCAATACAATAGTCTGAATTATAATTTGTTTACACTGTTCTGTCAAGGCATTTACTGTTTTTTGTACACATTGCATAAGCTAGCTTGCAAATATTTATGCGTCAGCAACACAATACAGAACCACAGACCGCTTCAGCAGCGGTCTGTGGCATAGTGTTTTTCTTTTTGCTTTTATTATTCTTCTTCGGCCTTTATTTCAATAAATTTCCTGGCTTCTTCAATTACCTTGCTTTCCAGCGTCTGCGGCAGCAGCTCGTAGCGTGCAAAGACAAAGGTATAGCTGCCGCGCCCCTGCGTCAGCTGACGCAGATAGGTGGTGAAATCGTGCATTTCAGACTCCGGCACCTCTGCCTCGATGGTCTGCATGCCCTCCTCGTCCGGATGCATCCCAAGCACGCGGCCGCGGCGCTTTGTCACCTCGCCCATCATATCACCCGTCACGTCGTTCGGGATGGAGGCCATCAGCGTGCCCACCGGCTCCAGCAGCGCAGGGCTGGCTTCAGGCAGCGCCGCTTTATAGGCAATCTTCGCTGCCAGCTTGAATGCCATTTCAGAGGAATCTACCGGGTGATAGCTGCCGTCCAGCAGCGTTGCTTTCAGCCCCACAACGGGATACCCCGCCAGCACGCCGTGCTGCACGGCCTCCTGCAAGCCCTTTTCCACAGCGGGGAAAAAGTTTTTCGGCACAGAGCCGCCAAACACCTTTTCTTCAAACACACACTCGCCGTCTGTTGTCGGCTCAAATTCTATCCAAACATCGCCAAACTGTCCGTGTCCGCCGGTCTGCTTTTTATGGCGACCCTGCGCCTTGCACTTTTTGCGGATGGATTCGCGGTAGGCAACGCGCGGCTGTGTCATGCCCACATCCACGCCGAATTTAGCCTTTAGCTTTGCACACACGGCCTCAAGATGCTGCTCGCCCAAACCGGAGATAATCTGCTGCACCGTCTCGGTGTTCACCTTGTAGTCAAGCGTAGGATCCTCCTCCATCAAGCGCTGCAGCGCGCCGGAGATTTTACTCTCATCGCCCTTTTGCTTCACCTTAATTGCCATGGTCAGCGTCGGGATCGGGAACACAGGGCGCGGCAAATTGACAACACGCGAGGGCGCGCACAGCGTATCGCCCGTCTGCGCGGTGGGCAGCTTTGTGACAGCGCCAATATCGCCCGCCGTAATCGCCGGGGTGTCAGCCTGCTTTTTGCCCTTGATAACAAGCAGCTTGCCAAGGCGCTCCGCGTCGCCCGTGCGGGCATTGACCGTGGGGCTGTCCGTGCTGAACTTGCCGGAGATCACCTTGACATAGCTCAATTTTCCGACAAACGGGTCAGCCACCGTTTTAAACACATAGGCGCACAGGGGTGCGTCGGGCGTGCAGGTAATTTCCACCTCGTTGCCGGACGCGTCCGTGCCGATGCAGCCCGCGCCGCGCGCCGCGCTGGGCAGCAGCTTTTTGATGCCCCACAGCACCTGATCCACCGCCGCAAGCTCTGTGGACGCGCCGCAGAATACCGGCGTGATGGCGCCGGTTTTAACGCCCGCGCGCACACCCTCGGTCATTTCCTCCTGCGTAAATGGCTCGCCGCCAAAAAATTTCTCCATCAGCGCGTCATCCGTCTCTGCCACAGCCTCGCGCATTGCCTCAATTAAGCCGTCCTCGCGGTGTCCGTAGCTCGGCACGGGAACCTCACGCGGGGTGCCGTTTACATAGCTGTAGGCCTTCTGCGTGATGAGGTTAACGAACACACGACCGCCCGCCTGCTCGATGGGAACCACAACCGGGCACACCGACGGGCCAAATGACGCTTTCAGCTCCTCAAACACTTTGTAGAAATCCGCGTGCTCCGTATTGATTTTGCTGATGTAGAACATGCGGCTTTTCCCCTGCTTGATTGCGCTTTGATATGCTTTTTGCGCACCAACGCTCAGACCGCTGCGCGCGGACACACAAATCAGCACGCTCTCGGCCGCACGGATGCCCTCTGCCTGACCCAGTGCGAAGTCGAACAGACCCGGCGAGTCGAGCAGATTGATTTTAACGCCATCGTATTCCACAGGTGCAATTGCCAGCGACAGCGACGCTTGACGTTTTGCCTCGTCCGCGTCAAAATCGCACACGGTATTGCCGTCCTCTATACGGCCCAAACGGTCCGTGCCGCCGGTCAGATACAGCAGGGCCTCGGCAAGAGTTGTTTTGCCGGAACCGGCGTGGCCGGCAAGAAGCACGTTGCGGATGTGGTCGTTTGCATAGTTCATAACAAATACCTTCTTCCCCATCGCGCCCCTCAAAGGAGGCATGATGGCAACTTATACAAAGATAGTACCACAAATGCGCCGACTTTTAAATGTTTTGTTGTAAAAAACGTGATTTTCACATGTAAAATCTTTCGGGACAACATTGTATAAAGTGCCAAGAGCCGCGGCAGCCCGTCGCCGCGGTTCTTGGCACTTTTTTAATTTTACGCTTTTCCGCTATGCCGCACGCCTTATTATAATGTATTTATGCTTTTATCATCAGCCGCGTCAGGCAGGACGGTTTTTTCGTCGAGCACTAAATGCACATGGCAGGCGATGCTGTTCAGGGACGAAAAGCGCGTTTTCAAACAGCGCCAATCGGCGCTCGCTGCCGCGAGGCGGCATCTCCCCTGTAGGACCGCAACGCAAAGCTGCCCCGCAGATGCATTTTTCGATGCTCTGCGAGGCAGCTTTGCGTTTATTTTACTCTGCCAGCTTGTGCGCCAGCTCCTTGGTTGACTCGTACAGGCTGTCATAAACGGCCTGATATTTTTCGTAAAGCGTGTGGTTTGCCATGTCCGGCTCATACTGTCGTCCGGCCTTGATGTATTTCAGCAGGTCGGAGAACTCCTCAAAGCCCTCATATTTGATGCCCTGCGCCGCCATCATCGCATCGCCAAAGCACGCGCCCACGGTGATCTCCGGGGTGCAGATGGTCTTGCCCGTAATATCCGACACAATCTGCATCCAAAGCGGATTCTGCACACCGCCGCCCACGGCAAAAATCTGGTCGATGGTCACCTCGGGGTGACTCTCCATGATGCGGATTTGCTGGTTGATGGAATAGCCCACCGCTTCAAGCGCGCTGCGGTACATGTGCGCACGGGTATGTGCCAGTGTCAGGCCAAACAGCACGCCGCACGCCATGGGGTCGTTGATGGGTGTGCGCTCGCCCGCAAAATACGGCAGGGTGACAAGCCCGTTGCTGCCGGGCTTTACCTCTGCAACACCCTCCAGCATGGTCTGATACGCGTCCGGTCCGCCCGCTTTTTCTTTTGCCACGGCATCGGGGAACACGGTGTCGCGATACCACTGCGTCAAGCTGCCCGCAGCGTTTGTACCGGCGGAAATATCGCACAGGCCGGGCACAATAAACGCCTCGCGCCACAGCTGTTCGTCATCCACCAGCGTTTCGGTGCCGAGAATCATATAGATGGACGAGCCCATTTGCAGCATCATTTTGCCGGGTGCCACCACGCCGATGCTGATGGCCTCCGCGCCGGAATCGTCTGTGCCCGCAATGACCGGTGTGCCCTCGGCAAGGCCGGTTTCGGCAGCGGCGCAGGCCGTCACATGTCCAATTACGTCGTTTGCCTCATGCACCTCGGCAAGCTGGTCGGGGCGGCACACGGGGGCGCACAGCTCCGGCACGGGCTTCCATGTCTGTGCATCGTACAGCGGGTTAAAGCTGGCAAGCCCAAGAAAACGATCCACCACATATTCGCCCGTCAGCTTAGCCGTAATAAAGCTGGAACCGGTGAGGAATTTATGGGTTTTCGCATAGATTTCCGGCTCTTTGTTTTTAATCCACAAAATTTTGGGCATCACGTCGCTGGAGCAAAGGGGTCTGCCGTACCATTTTTTGATTTGCTCCTCGCCGTACAGCTCTGTCAGCTGCTCCATTTCATCGGTGGCTCTGGCATCTATGCCGTACAAAATCGCCTTGCGCAGCGGCCGGCACTCCTCGTCCACGGGCAGACAGTCCGCGCCCAGCGCGCTTGCGCCAACCGCGCGGATGTTTTTGGGGTCAACACCGGACTTTTCAATCAGCGCCTTGCTGATGGTGCAAAAATCGCCCCACCAGTCCTTGTCGGCATCGTGCTCGAAAAAGTTCGGCTTGGGATTTTCCATAGCGTGCACGGTGGAATGCTGCGCAATTATATTGCACTCGCTGTCAATCAGCACGCCCTTGCTGGAGTTGGTACCGGTATCAATACCCATAAAAAATACTTGACTCATTGTGTACCCTCGTTTCCTGTAAAAACGGCGGCTTCGCCGTTCCATAAAAAATGTTCGATAATTTCCGCTGCGGCATCATGGTTGTTGTCGCTTTTCGTCACGTAATCCGCCGCCTGCTTTACACACGGCAGCGCATTGTGCACTGCAACGCCAATGCCCGCGCCGCAAATCATCTCAATATCGTTGTTGTAATCGCCCGCAGCAATCAGCCGCTCGCGCGGGATGTGCAGCAGCGCCGCCAGCCGTGTAAGACCGTTCCATTTTGTGATTCCCTCGCCCATGATATCCGTGCAGGTAAGCTCAGAGCGCACATGCAGCAGCGGCAGCTTTTCTGCGTCGATAAAGCGGCACACCTCGTCCATTTCATCGGTAGCCATAAAGCCCTCGATTGCTTCGCACGGAATCTCCTCGATGCTTCGATACATCAGCGGCTCCATGCCCAGTGTGTCAATATAGCTTTGCAAGCCGGGTGTCCACCGGTTTACCGCCCAGAACATGCCGCTGATCACATGCAGGATATAGTCTTTTTCAAGGCAATGGGCAATCAGCCGCCGCGCGGCGCGCTCCTCAATGCAGTCGTTAAACAGCACCGCATTGTCCCTTGTGCGCACCAGCTTGCCGCCGTTGTTCAGCAGCAGATAATCCGCACAGCGATAATCTTCGCCCAGCGACACCATGTCAATGTCTCTGCGCCCGCTTGCAAAGCAGAGAATATGCCCCGCCGCACGCGCCGCGCGGAACGCCTCCTTGGTGCGCGCGCCCAAACGACTCTCGTCGTTGCAGGCGGTGCCGTCCAAATCCAGCGCCACAAGATACTGCTGCATGTCTGCACCTCCAAAGCCTACTTTTTCTGCGACGCAATCCGCCGCGCTTTGCCCTATGGTTACAATGTTTTGCGGAACGCGCGCACTGCTTCCATAAACTCTTTGACGCGATTGATGTCCACGCGCACATTTTCTAGCTTGTCGTTTTCAAGCTGACCGTTTTCCTTGAAGTATGTGCCCACAACGGCGGCATCGGCGGTTGTCAGCTTGCGCACAATGGTGTCGGGGCGGCAGCCTGTATTGCACAGCACCACAACGTCCGGCGTGCCCGCTTTTACGCTGGCAATCAGCTCGTCGTCCACGTCCTGCCCTGCGGCATTGGCGGAGATGCAAAGGCCGTCCGGATGCGCCTTGAAAATGGTGGATTTGGCAATGTCAACCAGCGGACGGGTATCCATGCTGCGGTCGGATTCGGGGTTGATGAAGTACAGCATTTTCAAATCGTCCAATTGCAGTGCCGCTTTGCGGCGTTGCAGCTGTGAAAAATCGTTGTTGTAGAAGCCGCCGTCGCCCACATAGACACCGGAAAAGGTGCCGCGGACAAACTGTGCGCCCACCGCAGCGGCCAGCTCGATTGTAGCCTGACCGTCCGAAATGCAGTCTACGCCAAACGGCACGCGCAGCTCGCTTTTCAGCTCGCCGATGATACGCGCCATGCAGGCGGGTGTGATAAAGCTCATGTGCCGCTCATACGGCAGACTGAACTCGTTGCTGAACATAACGCCGTCAACGCCGCCGTCCTGCAATGCTTTTAAATCGGCACGGGCGTGCTCTACCACGCGCTCCATCCTGTCCCCATAGTGAAAGCGGGGATCGCCGGGCAACGGGTCCAAATGAAGCATCGTGATAATGGGCTTTTTGACTCCGAACATTTTTTCTGTCCACAACATAATCGTAAACTCCTTCTTTTCTCTAAAAATTCTTTTCTGCTAATGATAGCAATGGATCTACACATTATTTTTGCGCCCCCCGACTTTGGACGGCGCAGTGCGTCGTTTTTCAATATTACATGGAGAAACAGTGCAAAACGGGGGTCGCCGCCAATTTCAGCCGCGCCCTCCGTGTTGCCGCCGTGAGCGATTAATACTCAAACTGGCGATAATAACGGCGAATGGACAGCGGATGACGCAGGCACAGCTCCATATAGGTGTCCACGCGGTTGTTGACGGCGTGCATGACCAAGTGAGAGATGCTGCCGCGGAACGCGTCGCTGATGCCCTTGAGGGCAAATTCCTTGGTGTCGATGATGGTGTAGTTTGCACACACCTGCGGCAAAAAGCGTGCCACGCGCTCAGACAGCGGGCGCTGCTCGTCCTCGCCCATAAACAGCGTGACGGGCGTGTCCGCTACGATAATCTCCTGCATGCCGTGGAAGAACTCCTGACAGGTGATGGATTTTGTGCGAATCCACATCTGCTCCTCCCAGTAGCACATGGCATAGGAATAGGTCGCACCCCACTGGTTGCCGGAGCCGACAAAATAATGCGGCAGATCGGGATGCGCGTCGCGGAAAGCGACCTGACTTTTGGCGTAGTCATAAGCCCACGCATCCGCCTCTTTTTCGACCGCGGTCAGCGCGGTGGCCAGATGCGCCTCCATCTCACGGTTATAGCGCTCGTAATCGGCAAATTCGCCGTTTTTGTACATCAGATAATTTGCCACCATGTAGAATTTAAGCTGCTCGTTTTTCGGGTACATCACAAGATAATCCTGCTTGTCCGGTTGGGTGAGCACTGTGCCCGGCATGTCGATAAAGCTGAACACACGCGCGCCTTTTGCGTGCACGCAGTCCACAAGCTCCACCATTTCCTTTGTGTTGCCGGAGACGGACGATAAAATGACAACCGACTTGTCGGTAAAGCGCTTGTTTCCGGTGGTCAAAAATTCTGCGGCATTTTCCACATACACGGGCAAGCTGGACTTGCCGCGCATATATACTTCCACCTGCAAGCTGGAGGCATAGGTGCCGCCGATACCGATAAAGTAGATGCCGTCAAACCCGTCCGCCCAGATTTTGTCAAGGATTCCTTCAATTTCACCGCGCAGTGCCAGCGCGCCGTTTACGCTGTCAATGTCCTCTTTCTCATGAAAATTGCGCAGACATGCGCCCTCAGTCTCTTTCCATTTTTTTGCAGTATACATTAATCTCTCTCCTGTGCTTTTGTATTTTGTCGCGCGCAGCGACATTCTCGCCGCCGGCGCGTATCAATAGATTGGCGTTTTTTTCATGTCCATGCCGCAGAAAAACTGAAATGCGCGCTGAATGGCCACGTCCCAGAACGGCCACTCGTGGTCGCCGGGCCACTCAAGATAGGTGTGCGCATAGCCGGCAGCTTCTGCCGCGCGGCGAAAGGTCTGATTGTCCTCGTAAAGAAAATCCTCTGTGCCGCAAAGCTGTAGGAGCGCGGGACGCGCCGGATTTTTTGCCTGCTCGCGCACCAGCGCAAGCACATCGTCCTGTGCGCCCGGCAGACCGCTCTCGCCGTGCAGCGCATACAGCTCTTGGGGCTTTACCTCCGTCCATGTGCCGTCCAGAATCTCCTGCGCAATATGGGGATAGTCCATCACGCCGGACAAAGCCGCCGCCGCCGCATATTGCTGCGGTCTATGCAGCGCTATCTTGACCGCGCCGTAACCGCCCATGCTTTCGCCGGCAATAAAGGTATGCTCTCTGCCGACAGGCAGCCGAAACCATTTGGCGCAAATCCGGGGCAGCTCGTCTGCAACGTAGGTAAAAAATTGCGGGCCATAGGCGGCATCGCAATAAAAGCTGCGCTGCACCTCCGGCATAATAATGATGAAATGATACTTTTTTGCGTAGTATTCAATTTTGGAAAAGCGCGTCCACTCTCCGCTGTTAGCCGCAAGGCCGTGCAGCAGGTACAGCACGCGAGGCTCCCCGGTCAAAATCGGGGTTACATCGTTGGACGCATCCGGAAATATCACCTTAAGCTGCGTCGTCATCTGCAAGCTTTCAGAATAAAAATCTCCGCTGAACAGACCCATCTCATCTCCTCTTTTCGCTGAAAATTCAATTACTTTTTAAACTTCACGCTGAAATTGCATTTGTCGCCGCGCGTATAACTGCGCGAAAACTCAATCAGTCTGCCCTTGTCGCTGTAGGTGGTGCATTCAAACAGCATCACAGCAAGCTCGCCGTCCACGTCCAGCATGCGCGCATCCTTTTGCTCCAGATGCACAAGGCTTAAAACCTGCTGCGCATGCTCCAAATGCACCCCGTAAAACTCGTACACCTCGTACAGTGAAAACACGGAAAGGTCAATGCCCTCCAGCTTTGGCACCACATAGCGCGGCACAAAAATCTCCTCTACCGACACCGGACTTTCGTTGGCGTAGCACAGCCGTTTGATATAATAGATGTCGTCGTCGGGGTTGATGCCGAACAGTAAGCCGTACTTGTCCCCCGCCTTGCGCAGCACCTTTGCCACAATTTTGGTGGAGGGATGCATGTTTTTCTGACGCATGGTCTGCGAAAAGCCGCCGAGGTTCTCAAGGTCGCGCTCCATTTTATTGCCCACCACGTAAACGCCTTTTCCTGCCACGCGTTTCAGCAGACCCTCGTTCACAAGCGCGTCGATGGCGTTGCGCACCGTCAGGCGATTGATGCCGTACAAATCCGCCAAATCGTTTTCCGAGGGAATCGCCATGCCCGGCGCATATTCGCCCTCCTCTATCTTGGTGCGCACAATCTCGCGCACCTGCAAATAAATCGGGGACTGATAGCTGATTTCATTCATGCGCATTGCCTCCGCGTCTCAATCTATTGCTGTAAAATCATCACCATGCGCCAAAATATTTCAGTGTTTCGGTCGCGGTGGCTGCCCCTTGCTCCATGCATTTTTCAAGCGGCTTTCCCTCAACCAGACCGAACAGAAAGCCTGCAACATAGCTGTCTCCGGCACCCATGGTATCCACCACTTTTTCGCAGGGGACAATGCCAAACCTGTGATATTCCGCGCCGTCATAGCACATGCTGCCTTCTTCGCCGAGCATGGCAATCACCAATTTGGGGCCGCGCGCGTGCATGTTCTTCATCTGTGCGCGCAGTGTGGGTGTGTCGCCGTCATCACTCGAAAAGAACAAATAGTCGGTATGGGGAATCGCCACTTGACAGGCATCATCCTCGGGGCGGGTTGCGCAGTCGAATGCGGTTTTAATGCCGCGCGCTTGCAGCGCCTCAAAATACCCCTCTACCTTTCCCCATAAATCGCACACCACCACATCATGCGTGGCGATAAAGTCGATATCATCCTCGGACAATTTGTACTGCGCCAGAACGCCCTCGTCGTAATCGCCAAACTCGCGTTCCCCGTCAATGAGCTGCACCTGCGTGACCGCCGTTGTGCCCTTTTCGGTGTGCAGATGCGACGCATCCACCCCTTTGCCCGCTATGGCCTTTCGCATAATGTCGCCGTATTGATCATCGCCCACAGGGCCGATATACGCGGCCTTTCCGCCCAGACGCACCGTGTAGACCGCCATATTGACCGGCCCGCCGCCCGGATAAGCCTTGCCGCCATCCACATTGTTGTAAAAGTCAATGCAATTACTGCCCACTGCTGCAAGTTTCATCGTCATTTGCTCCTTCCGTATCCGAATGCTGCCGCGTCAGCACGCTGGAAAAGCGCACTTTATCGGCGCGATTCACCGATTTATAATACTCAATAGGCCTTTCCTGCGCGTCGTATGACACGCCGGACAAAAAGAACATCTCCTGTCCCTCTTGCAGATGCAACCGCTCGGCCTCCTCCGGTGTGGCATAGGTAATGCCCACCGTTTCGCGCCCCTGCGCAACAATTACACCGTAATATGCCATCACGCTGTAAAGCGATTCTCTTGTAAAATCATATTCCTCTATCCCGCGGCTGCGCTCATAGTCAACATAGCTGGTTTCAATCATATACGGCTCGCCGTCCAGCATGCGCAGGCGGCGCAGATAGAATAGCTTGCGTCCGATGGGCAGTTGCAATTTTTGAGAAAGATGCTTGTTGCATTCTATAATCTCCCTCTCCAGAATATGCGTTTCCAGATAGTGGTCTGTGTCGCGCACTGCCTCGGTGGTGGACTTTGCATCTTGAAGATTGCGCTCAAAGCGGGGCGGTGCCACGTAAGTGCCGGAGCCTTTCAGATGGTAGAGCTTGCCCTCCTCAATCAGCCGCTTGATGGCGCTGCGCAGCGTAGTGCGGTTAAAGCCCCACATCTCGCACATATCGCGCTCACTTGGAAGCTTGCCGTGTACCGCAATATTTTTTTGTTGAATATAGCACTCAATGCGCTCCGTCGCATCGTCCCTTGGACGTGTGTGCTGCCGCTGCTCCATCGTATCTATGCTCCTTTCGCAGTGCCTTTTACAAGGACAGCGCCTGCGGCACATCTGCCGCAGGCGCTGTTTGCTGCCGTGCCGGGGCAGCGCCGTGGCTATCCCGGCAAACATCCTGTTTCATTTTGCCTGATTCGTAATTACTCTGCCTTGGGAGCAGGAGGCTCAGAGGAACCGGCATTCTTCTTATTCTTTCGATCCCAGAAATAGTACACAGGCAGGCCGGTACCGACCGCAACGCCCGCGCAGATAAGGCCCTGAATCGGCGCCCACAGGAACGTAGAATAAATCAGCGTCGCGGTCATAAACATGGCGATAATCGGCATGATTAAGCCGCCGGGAATATGATACGCGGGTTTGTAGTGCGCTTTGCGGCGCAGCACAAAGATTGTGCCGAAGGTGAGGAAGTTTTTCAGCAGAGCCACCAGAGTAAAGTAGCCCAGCAAATCAGACAGGTTGGAGGCGAAAATCAAAACGATAGCCACCATGCACTGTACGATGATAGAGAAGTACGGTGTCTCGTATTTGGGATGTACTTTGGCAAAGGATTTAAAGAACAGGCCGTCTTTTGCCATTGCATATTCGATACGGGGCTGGAACATTACGCAGCTGGACAGCGAGCCGACGACCACGATGATTGCCATGATAGCGACCAATGTGCCGGCAAAGCCGCCGATGCCGGGAATCTTAGAGGCCAGCAGCGCGATAGGTGCTTCCGAAGCAGCCAGCTCGTCAATGCCAAGCAGGCCGGATGCGACAACTGTCAGGCCGACATAAAGCACAAGCACAACAACAGCGGTCAGAATTAAGCCCTTGGGAATATTTTTTTCGGGCTTTTTAATTTCACCCGACATATAGCAGGCCGCAGCCATGCCGTCAAAGGACCAGGTCGTCGCCGAGATACCGGCAACCAGTGCCATAATGCCTGTTGCGGTAGCGCCGGGCAGTGTTGCGCCGGACATGAACAGGTTGCCTTTGATGAAGAAGATGCCAACGCCGATAATCAGCACGAAGGGCAGAATCTTCAGCGCGGTGATCACGGTCTGGAATTTGCCGCCGCCCTCAACGCTGCGCAGATGCACAAACATGAAGATGAGAACCAGACCCGTGGCGATCAATTTGAGCACGATGCCGTGTACCGGCAGGAAGTATGCCATGTAGTTCACAACGGCAATTGCCATGATGGAAATAGAGGGAGGGTCTGTTGCCCAGAAGCTGACCCAGCCGCAAAGGAAGGCCAGCGGACGGGAGCCCGCCTCGCGGAAGTAAACGTACTGACCGCCGTCCTCGGGGAAAGCGGAGGCAAGCTCTGCATAGCAGAAGTTTGCGGGAATCTGGACAAGACCACCCAGCAGGAAGGCCAGTACCAGGAACAAGCTGCTGCCGGCGGCAGCGGCCACCTCAGACAGCGAGGAGAAAATACCGGAGCCTACGGTGGTACCTACGCCCAGCGCAATGACTGCGCCAAGACCAAGCGTACGTTTCAATTCGGTGTTCTGCGGTGCCAGAGCATTTGTTGGCTTTGACATAATAAATGATTCCTCCTTAAATAGACGTTGTAACAGCAGCTGTGCATCTGCCGTTCGGACTGATTGTGTTAAAAACACAGGTTGCTTGCGTACGGGGTAAATAGCATCCCGACTTTTTCATACCACTTCCACCCTTAAAGTATCATATATCCCCTCGAAAATCAACCTTTTTAGGGGATTTTTGCGTGGTTTCTTACGAAATCAGCATTTACGCTAAAGCGCTCCCCTTATTTTTAGGACTTATTTTGGAAAGTATATATAATTAAAGCATTTGTTTATACCACTTTTGTAAAATGTTGTAATTTTATTCGCCGTCTACCGCCACCAGAATCGTGCGCTGTGCCGGGCCGTCAAATTCGCAGAAATACACATCCTGCGCACCGCCACGCACTATTTTGCCGTCAAGCAGAATAAAATGGCAATGGTTTCCTGTAATATGCGCCTTGAGATGACCGGTGGGATTGCCCGCCGTTGAACCGTAATCTGCCAGCATACGCGCATGGCTGTAAGGAAAGTCCTCCGGGGCAAAGCGCTCCAGTGCACAGGCGATGTCGCTCTCCAGACATTCCAGCGCTTCGTTTACCGTAATACCCGTGGTGGTGTGCTTTGTGATGACGGTCACCATGCCGTTTTGAACGCCGCTTTCGGCGACCGCCGCCTCCACCTTGTCCGTGATCACAATCATCTCGTTGTAGGCTTTCGTAAGAATCGTAATTGGTTTTACAAACATAACTTTTCCCTTTCCTTATACAAGACCGCCCAAAAACTCTATGGCGTTTTCGCTTCGCACAAGCTCCAGCGTGCTGTCACGCAGGCCCAGATGCTCGATTGCCTCTGCCATGCGGATTTGCTCAAAGCGCGGATTGTTGGAGCCGAACATCACTTGATGGCGCAGACTGCGGTCAATCCATGTAACAGGAATATCCTTTGTAAAGGTCTGAGTAAAAAATTCGCGGGCACAATCAAAGTACAGCGCGCCGGTATCCGCGTAGACATTTTTATATTTCACCATCAGCATGGCAGTCTCGCGCACCCACGGCCAGCCGAAGTGGGCAAGGCAGATGCGCAGCTTCGGGTGCTTTTGCGCCACAGCTTCAAATGCCGTGGGGCGGCAGTATTCCGTCAGCGTATCCGGCTCCCACGACAGCCCCGCGTGGAAAATAATGGGCTTGTTATGCTTTTCGCAGACGGCGTAGATAGGCTCCAGCCGCTCGTCCGCCGGGTAAAAATGCTGACGACCGGGATGCAGCTTTAGCCCCTTGAGCCGCAGCGTGTCAAACGCGTATTCCAGCTTTTCTGCCGCGCCGGCAGCCATTGGATCCACGCTTGCAAACCCGATAAATTTGTCGGGTGCCATGTCCACAAGACGGCGGATTTCCTCGTTTTCCACAACGGCACACCCAACTGTGGAGGTGTAATCCTCGGGCAGCAGGCACAGCTTGTCAAGCCCCGCGCAGCGCATCTGATTAAAAATATGCTCAAGGGGTGCTGTGCCGTTGCGATGAATATCAAGCGCCGTGTGGCGCATGTCCTCCCGGGCGGCATCCTCGTTGATCGGCTCAAAAAAAGCCGGATGCACATGCATGTCAATAAACAATGAAATCACACCTTTTACTCAAAATTATACGTCCGCTCAAAAGCCTACTTCCGCCATCATGCTGCGCACATTGTCAATCGCGCGTTTGGCGTACATGCGCGGCTCGTTGATATAGCCCGTCACAAGCTCCAGGGTCGCGGTGCGGTTGTAATCAATGCGTTTCAGTTCATACAGCATTTCCTTGATCGGTATTGCGCCCTCGCCCGGCATGATGTGGCTGTCTGTGCCCTGCTCACCGTCAATGATGTGCAGATGATCCATCTTTGCGCCCAGCTTGTCAAAATAGGCCATGATGCTCTCGTGCTGAACAAAGGGAGGAACGATGTCGCACATTCCCACAATGTAGGGGTTGTCAATGCGGCGGAACAGCTCTACCAAATCGTTTGCGCGGGTAAAGAAGTTGGACTCATACGGGGTGAGCGCCTCGACCGTCAGCTTTACGCCCACCTTTGCGGCATGCTCGCCCAGCTCGCGGATGGTTTTTTCAAGCCGCGGCCACAGCTCCTCATAGGTTGCCAGATAACCGCCGTTGGCGGGGCTTGTGAGCATGTATTCCGCGCCCATCTCTTTCGCCATATCGAGAGAAAGCTTTAGATAGTTGACCGCGTCCTCGCGCTGTGCCTCGCTGCCAATCATGTAATTGTACGGATAGCCGTTGTGCTCCGGCGTGAAGCCAAGCACCGGCATTTCGTATTTTTCAATCAGACCGCGCACTTCTTTGATGTCGCCCGCCTTTAAATCGGGGGCAAAGGCATGCGGGCGCGCGCCCCACAGCTCTATAAAGTCGTAGCCATATTCTTTGGCATCCTGAAAGCAGTGCTCGAGTGGATTGCGCTGATAGCCCGATGTAAACATTCCTAGTTTCATTTTTGTTTTCCTCCTGTTGTTTCGTCGTTGTTTTTGGTTAACAGCACGGCAGACTGCCGCGCTTTTAACGGTATCTTCAAAAAGCGCTTCACGCTTTGACCCACGGTTCAAACACCTGAACCACCTGTGCGGCGACACGCGCGCCCTCGCGCAGACATTCCTCCACGGGCAGCTTTTTCAATACGCCGTACAAAAATCCCGCGATAAAGCTGTCGCCCGCCCCGACCGTGTTGACCACGGCATCGACCTTAAAAATGCCGTATTCCACAAAGCGCGTTCCGTCGTAGGCAAGGCTTCCCTTTTCGCCAAAGGTTGCCACGGCTGTTTTCATGCCGCGCTCCACCTTATCCTTTAGAAAGCCCTCGATAAAAGCGTCCCGCTCTTTATGATAGGAATAAAAGCCGTAGTCCACAAAGGCAAGCGTGCTTTCCACGAGAGGATGCTCCAGTCTGTCAGCATAGTCAAAGCTGATGAGTGCATTGCCCTTTTCCTTGATGGCCGGCAGCACATTCTCCGCCTTGCCCCAAAGCGCCGTATGAACCAAATCGTGCGAGGCCGCAAACGCAATGTCGTCCGCGTCAAACACGATGTTTTCAAGCACGCCCTCAATGTAGTCGCCATGCACGCGGTCGTTTCCGTTCATATCCATATAAGTAATTGCCGTGGGGCCATCCCCTACTTTCAAATGGCTTACGTCCATCCCCTCGGCTTGCAGCGTTTCCTGCATCCATTTTCCGTCTGCATCGCTGCCCGTCGTGCTGATGATGGCGGTCGGAATCCCTAGCTTTTGCAGATTGACCCCCGTATCCACCGCATTGCCCGTAGGATATTTGCGGTTCACCTTTTCGCCGTTGATGGATACATACAAGTCAATGCAGTTATCCCCTATGACTGCCGCTTTCATAATCGTTGCCCCCTTGATTGTTATTTTTTGTGCTGTTTATAAACAGGTCATTCTGTTTTTCAAACCACTTCGTCCTTAGTATACCGATAGAAATCTGTGCCGTCAATGGCAATACTGTCCGAAAAAATCCCTGCCTTTTCGGCTTAATCGAGAAAACCGGTCTATTTCAAGGCGCGGCTTTATACCGCGTGCAAAATCTCGAACTTTGTTGTGCAATCAAGACAAAAGGCACCCTACGACTGCCTCCGACCGGTGTAACGGGCAAAAATGTTTAAGACCACTTTTACCATTTATTTACTTTCTTTACTAATTTTGCAGCAAATCGGTTCGTTTTCGCTTTGATAAAAGGCCCACTTTTTGGCATTACATGCATACTAGCCCAATAAAAATAGCGGTTCCTCTAAAGTTGCTTCATTTGCGTTGAAGCGGTTAAAAATGTGTGTTATAGTTAAGCAAATTTTCAGGGGTTTGCCTGTGCAGCATACCCTTGGAAATGAATTGCATCCCGGTTTTTTCACACTACCCTAAGCGGACTCTCGACAGATGCCGCGCATGCCGTTTACGGCGGTGCGCGGCATCTTGCGGGAATCCACCCATTTACCAACCGCGTCACACACATTGATATCCCTAAGCCGTACCGTTTTTTGTCAATGTTCTTTATGGGAGTGAATAAAACAATGTCTCATGATACACAAATTATTTTGCAGTCGAACTGCATTTATACCGCCACGGGCGAAAAGCCGTTTTCCGGTTATGTAGTCATTGAAGACGGCAAGCTGACCAAGATTGGCGAGGGTGCCCTGCCCTCATCCCTGCTGTGCAGCACTACTAAGGGATACAATTTGGGCGAGCGTATGGTATGCCCCGGCTTTTCTGATGTGCACTGCTTTTTTACCGGCTATTCCATCGGCCTTGTCGGTGCAGATCTCTCCGGTGCCAAAAGCTGTGATGATTTAATTTCCTGCGCAGCGCGCTATGCCGAAACGCTGCCCGCCGAAAAGCCTGTGCTTGGGCACGGCTGGAATGCGGAGCTGCTGCATCCCGATGGTACAGCCGCGCTGGATCAGGCTTTTGGTGCCCGACCTGTCATCCTGTTTGCGGCCGGCGGCGAAACCTGCTGGATGAACCGCGCTGCTATCGAGGGCTACGGCTTTGACCCCTCCTGCTGCTATCCCGAGGCCTACTGGCGGCTTTTGCCCGACATCCTACAGGACAAAGATTTTATTGTTCCGGAATTTGAGCGCTACATGCAGCTTATGAACAGCCGCGGTGTCACCTCTGTAAAGGAGATGGGCTTTGACGATTTTTACGGCTTTCCCGACATTTTGGAGGAGCTTGAAAAGGCCGGCAAGCTTACGCTGCGCGTCAACTTTATGAGCCAGCCCGTGGGACACGGCGCAAATCTTGCGCACGGCAAGGCAATGCGCGAGCGCTTTACCGGCGATTTTATCCGTTTCTCCGGCTACAACCGCATGACAGACGGCTCCATCAGCCAGATGTGCGGCGATTTAAAGCAGCCGTATCTCTGCGCACCAAACACCACCTGCGCGCAGGAGATTGACTGGAAGCTGATCAGCGACGAAGCGCATGCCGTGGACGAGGCAGGCTTTCGTTTTTCTCTGCATGCACAGGGCGATGCCGCCATCGGCAAGGTGCTCGATATTTATGAGACCTGCAAGCGGGACGAAAACGGCCGCATGGTCAACCGCCACAGCATCACGGATTTAGAGTTCAGCGATCCGTCCGACCTTGAGCGCATGGGAAAAATGGGTGTAATCGCAGAAATTTACCCCCAAATTCAGTCCATTGCCAACCGTGCGGACAAGCTTGCGATGATTGACAAAATGATCGGCGCGCAGCGCGGCACCTACTACTGGAACCGCCGCAAAATGGCCGACAGCGGTGTTTTGCTAAGCTGCGGCACCGATTTGCCCCTGCTGACTGACGACATTCCCGAGTCAATCTACCATGCGGTCGGTGGGCAGTTCCCGGAGGGCGGGGAGCCTTTCAATCCGCAAAACATGCTCACCTGTGATGAGCTTTTGACCGCCTGGACGCGGGGCGGTGCTTACAATCTGTATCGCGAAAAAGATCTTGGAACGCTGGAAGTGGGCAAAACGGCTGACATTGCCGTTTTGGACGCGAATGTTTTCCGCACCCCGATGGAGCAGATGCGAAATGTGCGCGTCTGCTTGACAATTGTCAACGGGAAAATCGTGTACGACACGCTGTAACGGACAAAATCCCTTGCGGCGCATCGCAATTACGGGCAGCCGTCAAGGCTGTCCGTGCCATTGGTTTTTGCGATTTCTCCCTTTTAGAAAGGAATGCTTTTATGGACGCAGTTTATGCGGGGTGGCTCTCTATTTTGCCGCCTTTTCTCGCCATTGTATTGGCGTTTATCACAAAGGATGTCATTTTTTCTTTGGTACTTGGTGCCTTGTCAGGCACGGTAATCTATTCGGTCATGGCCGGGCTCAATTCTTTTGTCGCGCCGGTGGAAAATCTGTTCAATGTTGCGGTTGCCAACATTGATGTATACATCATCTTTTTCTGCTGCCTTTTGGGCGCTTTGGTACAGGTGGTGGCGATTGCCGGTGGCTCTAAGGCATATGGGCAGTGGGCCTCGCAGCGCCTGCGTTCCAAGCGTTCTTCGCTGCTAGCCACCAGCATCCTTGGCTGTGTCATTTTCATTGACGACTACTTCAACTGTTTGACCGTAGGCACCGTCATGAAGCCTGTCACAGACCGCTACAAGGTTTCGCGCGCAAAGCTGGCCTATATCATTGACAGCACCGCCGCGCCTATTTGCATCATTGCGCCTGTTTCCTCTTGGGCCGCTGCGGTCAGCAGCAACCTGCGCACAACCGGTGCTTTTACCAGCGATTTTGCGGCGTTCTGTTCCACAATTCCGTATAACCTTTATGCGCTGCTCACCATCACCATGGTGCTGATTGTAAGCGTAAAAAGCTTGGATTTCGGCCCCATGGCACATCTTGAGGCGCACGCCGCCAAGACCGGTGAGCTGGGCGCGGTGGAAACCGACGAAGCCGGCATGCCGGGCAACAGCAAAAACGGGCGCGTGTCTGATATGCTGGCACCCATCTGCGCGCTGATTCTATTTGCCATTCTCGGCATGCTGTACAATGGCGGCTTCTGGAGTGTCGGCAGTGAAACCTTTCATTCCTTTGTAGCCGCCTTGGGCAACTGCTCGGCCTCTCAAGCACTGTGCTGGGGCGGATTTGGTGCTCTTGTGGTCGCGTTTTTACTGTTTGTTCCCCGCCGTTTGATGTCCTTTAAGGAATTTATGAACGGCTTTTACGAGGGCATGAAGGCTATGGTTCCCGCCGCGTGCATCTTGATTCTCGCATGGACCATCAGCGGCGTATGCCGTGATTTGCTGCAAACCGCCGTCTTTGTGCGCGATGTGATGGCTGCGAGCAGTATTCCAATGGGTCTGCTGCCCGCAATTATCTTTATCGTTGCCGCGTTCCTCAGCTTTTCCACCGGAACCGCCTGGGGTACCTTTGGCATTCTTATCCCCATCATTGTGCCGGTGGCCGCGGTTCTCAGCCCCAATCTGCTGATTGTATCGCTCTCCGCCACACTGGGCGGCAGCGTTTTCGGCGACCACTGCTCCCCTATCTCCGATACTACAATTCTCTCCAGCACCGGTGCGGGCTGTGACCATTTGCAGCACGTAGCCACGCAAATGCCCTATGCCATTCTGGTGGCGGTGTGCTGCATTATCGGTTATCTTGTTGCCGGCTTTACGGACGGAAACCTGCTGCTCACCCTGCTCTCCAGCTTTGGCAGCTTGATTGTGGCGGTCAATGTTTTGCACCGCTATACGCTGAAAAAAGAAGAAAAACTCGTCTCAAGCCCGACAGAAAACTGAATTTACATTCAACACAAATAGGAGGTAATTCATTATGTCTCGTATCACCATGCAGGATGTTGCTGTCATGAGCGTGCAATATGTTCAGCACACCTTTGATTTTTATCTGGATTCCATGGAAAAAGCCGGCGTTAAAAATTTGGATATCTGGGGCGGTGCGCCTCACTATTGCCGCATGGACTACCGCACTTCCTTCGCCGCAGCACGCAAAATTGCAGAGCTGCGCGCTCAGATGAACAGCCGCGGCATGAAAACGGTTATCTACACGCCCGAAACACTGGGCTATCCGTTCAGCTACTCCGCACCCGATTGCATTCTGCGCGAGCGCACGCTGGATTACATGAAAGAGGCAATGGAGGACGCTTTAGAGCTGGGCACGGACAGGGTGTTTTTGAACAGCGGCTGTCACCCCCGCGACCTTGACCGCGAAGAAGGCTGGAAGCGCACCGTGGACAGCTATCGCACCTTGTGTGACAGGGCGGAAAAGCTGGGTGTCCGCATGGTTCTGGAGCAGCTGCAGCCCTATGAGAGCAATCTGATTTTAACTCTGGCCGACATTAAGCGCATGATGGCTGAGGTAAATTCTCCGGCGCTTGTGTGCTGCGTGGACTTGGTTGCTATGGAAGTGGCAGGCGACACCCTGGAAGCATTCTGCAACGAGCTGGGCGAGCGTCTGGAATGGGTGCACTATTCTGACAGTCATCACCTCATTTTGGGGGATGGCGACTATGGACGTGAAAAGCTTACCGGCTATATCAAGACGCTGGAGCAGCATGGCTACGCGAACTGTCTTGATTTGGAAATCAACGATTCCATCTATTGGGATGACCCGCATGCCTCCATTCAGCGGTCTGTGGATTATCTGCGCACCTTTTTGCCTGAAAAATAGTCCATTCTTGATCGATTTTATATTTCCCGTATCAAAAAAGGCTCTCTGCCTGCGAAATTTCGCCGGCAGAGAGCCTTTTTCAGTTTGGTCTGTTTGGTATAAAGCAGCGCAAAAGATTTTTGTGCCAAAGCGGTAAAAAAGCCTACGTGTACCAATGCTGCAATTCGGTTGATCAAACGGACAGCGCTTGTTGTTCCTCTTAATTTTACATTGTTTGATTGGATCAGATCCAAAACAGCTCTCAAAATTTTGCTCGTTTTTGCAAATTCTTATCCTCATCCGTGCTGTTTGACATCGTGCTTTCGCCTAGAGCGGTCGCACTGAAATTTTGTCAGCACGCAAGGCCTTAACTGTTTTTTTTGTAAATAAGCCAAAGCCCTTTCAGCAATAACGCATCGTCATAAATGATTGGATGCTTGCAGTATGGCACCACAAACTTTCCAAGGCCGCCTGTCGCAACCACGATCGCTTTTTGACCCATTTCCTCCTGTATCCGATCAATCATGCCATCCAGCATGGACGCACCGCCGTAAATCGCGCCGCTTTTCATGCAGTCAACCGTATTACAGCCAATCACGGATTTCGGGGGTTCAAGACCGATGCTTTGCAGCTGCGAGGTTCTTGCGGTCAGGGCATCAAGTGAAATTTTCAGTCCCGAACAAATCACACCGCCAAGATAATTGCCTTTTTGATCCACGACCGAAAAGGTGGTGGCCGTGCCCATATCTATGATAATCAGCGGCTTTTCGTATGCATGAATGGCGGCAACTGCGTCTACGACAAGATCGCTGCCAAGCTGCGCCGGATTGTCAATTAAAATGTTCAATCCTGTTTTGATGCCGGGACCTATAAACAGAGGGATGCGTCCCAGTACGGTTTCCACCGCACCGCGCAAGACAGCGTTCAGCGGAGGCACGACGGACGAAACAATACTGCCTTGAATTTCATCGAGGGAAATGCCATTCATCTCAATAATATTTTTAAAAATAATGGCAAATTCATCCGTCGTTTTTTCTCTGTCGGTGACGATACGCGCGACAAAATAAGTTGTATTTTCGTCAATGCAGCCCAGTACGATATTGGTATTTCCAACGTCTATTGCAAGAATCATGGATCATCAGTCCTTTCAGCCGGAATAAATCTTCCGTCTTTTGTGCGGTAGCCGGCGCGGAAAAGAGCCTTGACGATAACCGTCGTAAGCAGCATGGCGACAATTGCTTCGGGCACGCCGTTGATACCGATCACGGTGAGAATAAATCCATATAATGCATCCGCCGCCAAGCCTTTTACCTGCGCATAAGAATCACGAAAAAACACAAAAATCAAATTCATCACAAGCAGGGTGTTTGTCATCGAGCCTGCCAGTCCGGCAAGCGCAAGAGCCACCGTCTCGCTTGCTTTTTTGTTTTTTTGCAGCTTTTTGATGCCCCGATACACAAAATATGGCACAACGCCCACTAAAATACGCGGGACAAAACAGACCACAAGACTCCAAAAATTTCCGCCGGAATAAAAAGGGCTGAACGTGAACGATGCGAGTGTGGGTGCAATCGTGTTGGAAATCAAGCTGGTCATACCGAACAGTGCTCCTAAAACGGCGCCCTTCTTTGGGCCGAGCAGAATGGAACCGATCATCACGGGGATGTGAATGATCGTCGCTTTTGTGATGCCCAGCGGAATATATCCGACAAAGGGCGTAAACGCAAGCACAATTACGATGGCACCGAACAGCGCAAGCTGCGCTAAATCCAGTGCGCGGGGAGATGATTTTCTCATTTCAAGCTACCTCCTGCTGCTGTTTCTGTTGCCTGCTTTGCCGTATGGCGGCCGATGTACCGCCGAAAACGACAAGGCAGACTTGAGAATACAGCGCATATTTTACAGCTTACATTGTAAAATAATTTTGCGGCAAATGCAAGGAATTTCGAGAGAGAAAGACGTTGCGATTTTTTTTGCAGCATGTTAAAATGAATCAGTTGTAAAATAAAGGGGGGCTTGTTCTTGCTGAATTTAAATGGCAAAACAATTTTGGTGGGTGTGAGCGGCGGAATTGCCGCATACAAAATCCCCAATCTTGTGAGTATGCTGGGGAAGGCCGGTGCCGATGTCCATGTTTTTCTTACCAAAAACGGCGCAAACTTTATTCCGCCTATTCCCTTTGA
>JAVXUG010000012.1:44623-46741 GCA_036642215.1 Ruthenibacterium sp. | reverse complement strand
ATAAAAAGATCCCCGCAAAGGCTGAGAAGCTTTTCAAGCTCATTCTTATAGCAGCTCCCCCTTCGCAGGGCAATTCTATGCGCCGGCGATAGACGATGCACAGGTGCAATGTAAAATCACATTGCTATAAAAATGGCACGCGGCATATCTATAAGCAGCGGCGCTCTGCGCGCCCGCGCGCGGGACAAAGCGCGGGCGCGTAACTCTACACGCCGCAAAGGGGCTTTGCGGGTATGCTGAATGCATTTTCCGTCACAGTGCTGGCGGGGCTTTCCACGGGGCTTGGCGGTCTGGTTGTGCTGTTAAGCCGTCGTCCCGGTGCGCGTATGATGGCGTTTTCATTGGGGTTTGCCGCCGGTGTCATGCTGACGGTGTCGCTGTCCGATATGCTGCCGCACACGGTGAAAATTTACGCCGTCGCTCTGCCGCCCGTGCGCGCTGCGCTGGCGGCCGGCAGCCTGTGCGCACTGGGCATGGCGGCGGCGCTGCTGCTGGGCAGGCTTGTGCCGGAGCCTAGGCCGCAAGCGGCGGTGACACAGCGCAATGCAAACGCGCTGCGCAGCGCCATGATTACAACCTTGGCGCTTGTGATGCACAATTTGCCGGAGGGCGTGCTCACACTGTTTACGGGCGTTGCGGACCCCGGAATCGGAACGCCGCTGGCACTGGCAATCGCACTGCATAATATCCCGGAGGGCATCGCCGTTGCCGTGCCGGTGTACTATGCAACGGGCAGCCGCGCGCGCGGCTTTTTTTACGCACTGGCCTCCGGTTTGGCAGAGCCGCTTGGCGCGTTACTGGCCTTTTGTCTGTTTGCAAGGCTGCTGTCTCCGCTGTTCCTCAACGGGCTGATTGCCGGCATTGCGGGGATTATGCTGTTTGTCTCCGTCAGCGAGCTGCTGCCGGAGAGCTTTTCCTACGGAAAACGAATGCACGCAATCGCGGGAGCCTGTATTGGAATGCTGGTGATGCATGTGGGAATTTACCTTGTATAATGCGGGAAAATAGAGTAAAATACGAATTAATTGTAAGTTCACATTTTTGCGGTATACTTATAAAACAGTCGATCGGCAAAGCCGACCGGCGTACAGGCTTTTAAAAAAGAGAGGGGGGCGGGGGCGTGCGCAAAGCGATGCTGTGCTTTATGTTGGCGGCTGTGCTGCTGCTTTGCGGCTGCACCGCCGGCAACCCCTTTACCGGCGGCACAATAGAGGAGCTGCTGCGCGCTCCGCAGCCCACACAGCAGCTGAGCGCCGTGCAAAAGGCGATGAACAGCTATCTTGGAGAGAGTATGCAGCTAAAATATCCGCGCGGCGGCGGGGAGATGTCACCGATCCTGTTTGCGGATTTGGACGGCGACGGTGCAGATGAGGCTGTCGCGCTGTATATGGCCGAGAGCAAGGGGCAAAATGTGCATCTGGCTGTGATGGAGAACATCGACGCGGGCTGGGAGGTCGTCTACGAGCTGGAGGGATTGTCCACAGAGGTGGCAAGCGTGCAGCTTGCAAATTTGGTGACGGGCGGCACACAGCTGATTGTGGGCTATGCCAACGCGACCTTAACGGACAAGTATCTGACGGTATACGATTATCACAGCGACACGGTGACGCGTCTGTTTGAGCAGGCCTACGTCTATTATCTGACAGCCGACATTGACCATAACGCACAGAGCGACCTTGTTGTGGCGGCAAGCGGAGTGGAGGCCGGTGCGATGACGCTGCAATGGCTGGCTGAGCAGACCGGTATGCTGACCACAGTGCAGACCCTGGCACTGGACGAGCGCTTTGTCAGCTGTCAGCAGTTGTACGCTGTGGATTCAGACGGCGTATACGGGCTGATTGCCGAGGGCACGTTTGCAAGCGGATGGGCGGCGGATGAGGTCTTTCGCTTGCAGCCGGAGGGGAAGTTTGCGCGCTGGCCGCAAAGTGATGTTGATGTGCCGCAGACAAGTCTGCGCTCGCTGACGGGGCTGACGGCAAGCGTGCTGAACACAGGCGGCGTGCTGCGTGTGCCCACAAATGTTACGGCGGTGACAACGCTTTCGTACTCGCGCCGGTTTTATTTTGTCACATGGCGCGATTATCTGGGCGAGAGAGAGGCACCGGTGCAGCCGCTTCA
>JAVXUG010000012.1:19974-44523 GCA_036642215.1 Ruthenibacterium sp. | reverse complement strand
AAGCAGCGTGCCGCCGCCCGACAGCAATGCCGCCGCACAGCCGTTTTTTGGCGTGTACGATTCTCTTTACGGTTACTTTGTGCGGCTGCCGGAGGAGTGGAACGGAAAGATCACCATTGTGGACGGCACGACAAAGGGCGATTGGCAGGTGCGCCTGCGCGAGGGGAATCTCCCGCTGCTGAGCGTGCGCGTGACCGCAGAGGACAAACCCGCCGGCACCTATGTGCGCGCGGCGGGCATCGGCACAAACAGCATCCTGCTTTATTTCGGGAATCAGTGCACCGACGTGCAGATAAGGCTTGTGCGCACGGGTGTTACGGTGCTGTAGCCAACGCCGGAAGCACATGCCTTGTAAAATAAAAGCAGGTCGCAAGAATAAAGGAGGAGACCCTTCTATGAAAAAAATCTTAGTGGTCGAGGATGAGGATGCAATCCGCGAGGTCATTGTGCTAAATCTGCGCATGTCGGGCTATGACGTGACAGAGGCAGCCAGCGCGGAGCAGGCGCTGGGCGTGTTTGACAATACGTTTGATGTGGCGCTGCTGGATATTATGCTGCCCGGCATGAACGGTTTTTCGCTGTGCGAGACAATCCGGCGTGATTCCGATATGGTCGGCATTATCATGCTTAGCGCAAAGGCGCTTGAGACGGACAAAATACGCGGACTTGCCATCGGCGCGGACGATTACATGACAAAGCCCTTCAGCGTGAGCGAGCTGCTTGCGCGTGTGGAGGCGCTTGCGCGCCGCGTGGAGCGCATGCAGGCCGGTCGGGACGACACAGCCCCGCCCGATGACGGCCGCCTTGTGTCAGGCTGCTTTGTGCTGGATCAGCGCAGCCGCATTTTGTATAAAAACGACACGGCGATTGATTTGACACAGGTGGAATTTCAAATTATGGAGCTGCTGTTTGCAAACCCCGGTGTCGCGCTGGTGCGCGAAAAAATTCTAGAGGGCGTATGGGGCGACAATTACTTTGGCGATGTAAAAATTGTGGATGTGAATATCCGCCGTCTGCGCATGAAAATTGAGAACGAGCCGAGCAGCCCGAAGCATATTTTAACCGTGTGGGGCTACGGCTACCGCTGGAATGCCTGAATGACAGCACAGTGCAAAAGCACTGCGCGCCGCAACAGTCCGCTGAAAAGGAGGCTCCGCCCATTTGAACAGTATTACAAAGCGCTGGGTGCGCGGAAGCCTGCTGATCACCATCGTTGTGCTGCTGCTGGCGGAGGCGGTATTCTTGTACTTTACCATCAACAACCGCTACGACGCGGTGCGCCGCGCCATGCAGACGCGTGCGCAGACACTGATTACACAGCTGTCCGCCAGCGATGCGCAAAGCGCTGCCAGCCGTGGCATTGTGCTGCGGCGCATGGTGGAGCAGTTTGCCGACAAGGATAAATTTGAGCTGACGCTGCTGGATGCAAGCGGTCGCGTGGCGGTGTCGAGCACGGGCTATGTGGTGCACACACAGCAGGCGCTGCCGGATTATCTTGCGGCGCGCGGCATGGGCGGCACGGGGTATCACATCTACCGCACAGCTACAAACGAAAGGGTGATGGCCGTCACCACGCTGCTGCCGGGTGCCGCGGGCGATTTTGTCGCGGTGCGCATGGTCACAAGCCTCACGCTTGTGAATCAAACGCTGATGACCTATGTGCTTGTCAGCATGGCGGCGGTGGTTGTCATTGTGCTGTTCAGTGTGTGGAGCGGCATGTTCTTTATCCGCAGCATTGTGCGCCCCATCGGGGAAATTGAGCATACGGCTGCCAAAATGGCGGAGGGAAACCTTGATATCCGCATTGAAAACACCTATAACGACGAAATCGGAAAATTGGCGAATACCATCAACCATATGGCGGGCGAGCTTGACAAATCAGAGCGCATGAAAAACGAGTTTATTTCGTCCGTCTCGCACGAGCTGCGCACCCCGCTTACGTCCATCAAGGGCTGGGCGGAGACGATGACGGGAATCCGAAATCCGGAGGATGCCGCCTATCGGCGCGGCCTTCAGGTCATTGCCGGCGAGACGGATCGCCTGTACGATATGGTGGAGGAGCTGCTGGATTTTTCGCGGATGCAAAACGGCATCAAGCTGGACGCGCATGTGCTGGATTTGGTGGCAGAGGTAAGCGACAGCGTGCTGACCGTAATGCAGCGCGTTCAACTGGAGGGGACGCGCCTGTGCTACGAGGAGCCGCCGCTGCCCGTGCCGGTGCTGGCGGATACAGCGCGCCTGCGGCAGGTGTTTCTCAACATTCTCGACAACGCCGCTAAATATTCGCCAAAAAACGGCACAATAACGGTGTCTGTGCAGAGTGACGGCAAAGAGGCACGCGTGCAGATCACGGACGAGGGCCGCGGTATTTCTCCGGAGGATCTTGAAAATGTGAAGATTAAATTTTTCAAAGGCAAGGGCGCAGTGCGCGGAAGCGGCATCGGCCTTGCGGTGGTGGACGAAATTGCGCGCGCGCACGGCGGTCGCGCAGAGATTGAGAGCGAGCTTGGCAAGGGAACAACGGTCACGCTGTGCCTGCCTGTCTATCAGAATGGCTCCTGAAGAAGCCGCAAGGGTTTTAGGCAAAATCGCCCAAAAGCCTTGCGCTTGAACAGAGCCGGAGAGCATTATAATAAAGAAAACACTGGCGCCGCCCGTACAGTAAAGCCTGCGGCGCGCGGGCACTTGCCCGCGGAAAGGACTATGGAATTTTATGGCAGAACAAAAAAATTGTACCCCCTGTGCCTTTAAAACAAGCGTGGGCGGGCAGGCTCTGATGGAGGGCATTATGATGCGCGGCCCCAAAAAGCTTGCGCTTGCCATCCGTCAGCCGGACGGAGAAATTTACACAGAGGTCAGCGACGTGGTCACGCATCGCTGGCAGAAATGGCCCTTTATCCGCGGGGTGTTCAGCTTTGTGGACAGCATGGTAAACGGCTATCGCTGTCTGATGAAAAGCGCCGAAATTTCTATGGGCGAGGAGCTTGAGCCGGAGAGCAAATTTGACAAATGGATTGATGCAAAATTTGGGGACAAGGGAACAAACGCTATCATGGCGGTAGCGGCTGTTCTGGGCGGCGGGCTTGCGCTTGTGCTGTTTATGGTGCTGCCCACGGCCATTGTGGGGCTTATCAATCATTTTGCGCCGCTGGGCGGCTTTAAAACGCTGGTGGAGGGCGCGCTGAAAATTGCGATTCTCATTGGCTATATGGCGGCGGTCAGCAAGCTGCCGGACATTGCGCGCATGTTTTCCTATCACGGCGCAGAGCACAAAACAATTGCCTGCTATGAGGCGGGTGACGCATTGACCGTGGAAAACGTGCGCCGTCATCGCCGGTTTCACCCGCGCTGCGGCACAAGCTTTATTTTGATTATTCTTGTCGTGAGCATTTTGCTGTTCAGTATGCTGCCGTGGACAAACACAGGCATTCGCGTGGTGCTGAAGGTGCTGCTGCTGCCGCTTGTCATGGGCATCAGCTACGAGATTTTAAAGCTGTGCGGTCGCTATGACAACTGGCTGACACGGATCATTTCCGCGCCGGGCATGTGGCTGCAGCACATCACGACAAACGAGCCGGATGACAGCATGATCGAGTGTGCCATCGCGGCGGTGCAGCCTGTGCTGCCGGAGAAAAAAGAGGAGAGCGCGTGGTGACAAGCGCACAGCCCTGCGATGCTTTTACGAGGATTTCCGGCGGCACGGCCTTGTGTGCGGCATGGCGCGCGGCGCGTGAGATGCTGACCGCTGCCGGGGTGCAGGATGCAGCGTTTGACGCGACGCAGCTTTTGCGGCACGCAACGGGGCTTGACCGCCGCGTGCACCCCGATGCTGCCTTGAGCGATTCACAGGCGCAGAGCTTTTCGGCGCTTGTGTGCCGCCGTGCCGCGCGGGAGCCGCTGCAATATTTGCTTGGCACGTGGGATTTTCTCGATTTTACGCTCGCGGTCGGGCCGGGCGTGCTGATCCCGCGCGCGGACACGGAGCTTGTGGCGCAAACCGCCATAGAAGCCGCGCGCAGGGCCGCGCAAAGCGGCACTTACGGCGCGGCGGGTGCAGGGTCGGCCGCCCGGCGCATAACAGCGGAAGGCAAGGCCGAAAGCGCCGGAAACCACTGTCCCTGCGTGCTGGATTTATGCGCGGGCAGTGGTGCCCTTGCCATCGGCATAGCGCGCGCCGTGCCGCAGGCGGCGGTCACGGCGGTGGAGCTGTCGGCGGACGCGCTGCCGTGGCTGCGCCGCAATGTTGCCGCGCTGGCACCGCACGTGCGCGTTGCTGCCGCCGATGTTTTTGTGTATCAGAATACGCTGCAAGGCGGGTGTGCGGATGTGCTTGTGTCAAACCCGCCGTACATTACAAGCGACGAGATGAAAACGCTTGCGCCGGAGCTTTCCTGCGAGCCGCGCATGGCGCTGGAGGCGGGCTGTGACGGACTTTTGTTTTATCGTCACATCGCGGCGGCCTATCGCAGCGCACTGCGCAGGGGCGGCGCGCTGGTGCTTGAAATCGGCTGCGCGCAGGGGGCTGCCGTGCGGGAAATTCTGCGGGCGAGCGGCTATGCGCAGGTGCGTGTGCTGCCCGATGCCGCCGGGCGCGACCGCTGTGTGAGCGCAATTGCAATCTAGCCTTTTTTAGGGTATACTAAATGCAATCGCAATTCGGCGGCAACGCAGAAAACAGTGTACGTTTTATCGTACACCTCACAGTCTATACTGTGGAGAGAGAAACAAATCAAAACGGACAAAACAAAAATGACACACAGCTTGTAAGGAGTGTAAACATGGCGGAAAAGAAAAAAGATATGCCGTCGCCGGAGCGAAAAACCGGCGAGGGCAAAAAGAACGCGCTTGACACTGCATTGGCGCAGATTGAAAAGCAGTTCGGCAAGGGCGCGGTGATGAAGCTGGGTCAAAATGTGACGATGAATGTGGAGTCCATCTCCACGGGCAGTCTGTCGCTGGACTTGGCGCTTGGCATCGGCGGCTTGCCGCGCGGACGCGTCGTCGAAATTTACGGGCCGGAGGCATCGGGCAAAACAACGCTTGCGCTGCACTGCATTGCAGAGGCACAAAAGGGCGGCGGCGAGGTTGCGTTTATTGACGTAGAGCACGCGCTTGACCCCGTGTATGCAAAGGCGCTGGGCGTTGACATTGACAGCCTGCTGGTCAGCCAGCCGGACACGGGCGAGCAGGCGATGGAAATTTGCGAGGCGCTTGTGCGCAGCGGCGCGCTGGATGCTATCGTCATCGACTCGGTTGCGGCCATGGTGCCGCGCGCGGAGATTGAGGGCGAGATGGGCGATTCCCACGTGGGCTTGCAGGCGCGCCTAATGAGTCAGGCTCTGCGCAAGCTGACGGGCGTGATCGGCAAGACGGGCACCGTCGCTATTTTTATCAACCAATTGCGCGAAAAGGTCGGCATCAGCTACGGCAACCCCGAGGTGACAACCGGCGGACGCGCGCTGAAATATTACTCCTCCGTGCGCATCGACGTGCGCCGTATCGAGAGCCTAAAGGATTCGACAGGCACGTTTATCGGCAACCGCACGCGCGCCAAGGTGGCAAAAAACAAGGTTGCGCCGCCGTTTAAAGAGGCCGAGTTCGACATCATGTTCGGCGAGGGCATCTCTAAAATGGGCGAGCTGCTCGACCTTGCCGTGACGCTTGGCTTTATTCAAAAAAGCGGCGCATGGTTTAGCTGCGGCGAGACGCGCCTTGGTCAAGGCCGCGACAACACCAAAACCTATTTGCAGGAGCACCCCGATTTTGCCGCCGATATCGAGAAAAAGGTGCGCGATAACGCCGCCGATTTGTACACGATGAAAAAGGGTGATGTAAAAACGCGCGCTGCGTCCATTGACGATGCCGACCCCATTCCGGCGGAGCCTGCGGAGCTTGACAGCACCGAGACAAAGGCACCGGCCCCTGCAAAAGCCGCGCGCAAAAAGCCCGCCAGCATCGACATTATGGTGGAGGATGAATAATTTCCGCCGTCCCTTGCATTGCGGGGGCACAAGATGAAAATTGCGCGCATCCAAAAGACAAAGCAGGGACGCTTTTCTCTGTTTGACGATGACGATACCTTTTTGTTTTCCGTGGATGGAGAGACGCTGCTGCGAGAGAAAATCAGCGAGGGGACAGAGGTTTCGCAGCAGGAGCTTGCACAGCTGAAAGCGCAGAGCGACACGCGCAAGGCAAAGGACAAGGCGCTTTGCTTTCTTGCCCTGCGCGACTATGCGTCGGGCGAATTGTACGACAAGCTGTGCCTTAAATTTGATGCGCGCACCGCAGCGCAGGCCGTGGCGGAGATGCGGCGGCTCGATTTGCTGGACGATGAAAAATTTGCGCTGCACCGTGCAAAATATCTTGCCGGACAGAATAAATCCGCGCGCGAAATTCAAAGTCACCTCATGCAAAAGGGCGTTGACCGCGAGACGGCCTGTGCCGCCGTGCAGGAGCTTTCAATTTCCGGCGAGGATGCGTGCTATGCGCTGCTGCAAAAAAGCTATCTGCGCAAATTGCAAAACGATGAGACGCAAAAGGTACTTGCCGCCCTTGCGCGGCGCGGCTTTTCGTATGGCGATGCAAAGGCCGCCATCGAGCGCGTGCGCAGCGAGCTTGCGCTTGCAGAGGACGGCGCGTGCGGCGATGCGCCGTATGACGAGTGCTGACACGCGGCAGAGCGGCGCGGATCAAACAACGCGCAGACAGGCGTATATTCTAAAGCGCTGTGCTATGTGCAGCGTAAATTTGAAAAAACACAGGAGAACCCCATGAAGATTGCCCTAATTTCGCTCGGCTGCCCCAAAAACCAAGTGGATGCCGACGTGATGTGCCATGCGCTCATCAGCGCGGGTCATACCACCACCGCCGAGCTTGCCGAGGCCGATGTTATTCTTGTCAACACCTGCGGCTTTATTGAGAGCGCAAAGCAGGAGGCCATCGACAATATTCTGGAGGCGTGCAGCTATAAGCAGCAAAACCCCGACCTGAAGGTGGTCGTCACGGGCTGCCTTGCCGAGCGCTACCGCCACGAAATTGTCGCGGAAATCCCCGAGGTCGATGCCGTTGTCGGCATAGGCTCAAACGCCGCCATCTGCTCTATTTTAGAGCGGCTGACCGGGAAAGAGCACGCGCCGCTTGAGTGCTATGGCGCAAAGGAAAGCCTGCCGCTGGGCGGCAAGCGCGTAATTTCAACGCCCGCGCATTACGCCTATTTAAAAATTGCGGAGGGCTGCAACAACCGCTGCCATTACTGTGCCATTCCGCTGATTCGCGGGGGTCTGCGCAGCCGCACAATTCCGGAAATTGTCGCCGAAGCAAAGTTTCTCGCGGGCGAGGGCGTGAAGGAATTGATTGTTGTGGCGCAGGATATCACGGACTTTGGCGCTGACCGTGGCGGCGCGGAGATTGCTCCGCTTTTGGACGCGCTGAACGCCGTTGACGGCATTGCGTGGATTCGCCTGCTGTATGCTTATCCTGAGCGCATTACCGACGCGTTTATCGCCGCCATGCAGCGAAATAGCAAGGTGCTGCACTATCTGGACGTGCCCATTCAGCACAGCAACAGCGAAATGCTGAAAGCCATGAACCGCCGCGGCGACCACGCTACCGTGTGCGATGCGCTTGACCGACTGCGCGCGGCAATGCCGGATATCACGCTGCGCACAACGCTGATTACGGGCTATCCGGGCGAGACGCAGAGCCAGTTTGACGAGCTGTGCGAATTTGTAAAGGCATACCGCTTTGACCGTCTCGGCTGCTTTGCCTACAGCGAGGAGGAGGGCACCGTGGCGGCAGCACTGCCGCAGCTTCCGCAGGAGCTGCGCGAAAAGCGCGCCGAAATCATCATGAACCTGCAAACAAACATCATGGCGGAAAAGCAGGCGCAGCGCGTGGGCAAAACGCTTTTGGTGCTGTGCGACGAATACGACGAGGACAACGAGCTTTACCTCTGCCGCACCACCGCCGACGCGCCCGATATCGACGCGGAGGTCTGCGTAAAAAGCGAAACGCCTATCGAGCCGGGCACGTTTTTAAACGTGACCATTGAGGACAGCGACGTGTACGATTTGTTCGGCACGCCCGCGCTGCCTGCGCTGTAAGTTAAAAAACCGCGCAGTGACGCGACATATAAGACAAAAGGGGAATGGATTTATGAATCTTCCAAACAAGCTGACGCTGCTTCGCATTTTACTGGTGCCGGTGTTTATGGTGTGCGCGTCGCAGGGCTTTCACGCGGGCTGGCTGCTGGCCGCCGGCATCGTTTTTGCCGTGGCGAGCTTTACCGATTTTTTGGACGGATATCTGGCGCGCAAAAATCATATGGTGACGGATTTTGGAAAATTCGCCGACCCGCTGGCAGATAAGCTGCTCACGACGACGGCGTTTGTGTACATGATGATGATGGGCGCGTGCGACCCTGTTGTGCTTGTCATTATTCTCGCGCGCGAATTTGCCGTCTCGGGTCTGCGCATGGTTGCGGCGGGCGCGCAGGGCGGCAAGGTCATTGCCGCCAATATTTGGGGCAAGGTGAAAACCGTGCTGCAAATGCTGACGATTATCGTGTTTTATTTTGAACTTGCGCTCGATGTCTTTTTGGGCAGCAGCATGACCATGAGCATGTATCCAAGCCAGCTTGTGGGCTATGTGCTGTGCTGGGTTGTCGCGGCGGTCACGCTGCTTTCCGGCGTGAAATATCTGTGGGACAACCGCTCGTTCATCGACACCGCAAAGTAAAGCAGGGGCAATCAGCCTTCCTGCATAGCGCAAACGCTGTGTGCTCTGAAAACGAAAACAGACGCGCCGCCCGCAGCAGCTTTTTAATCGGCTGCTGTGGGCGGCGCGTCTGCGCTTTGCTTGGCTATGGCATTCATGCAGCAAAAGTAGTGGGCGCGCACATCGCACCTGTGCATCGCCTCCGGCCGGGCGCATGGAATCGCCTTGCGGGGGAGACAGTGCGACTTTTTCCCTGTTGCAACAGCTGATTGCGGTTTCATGAAACCGCGCTCAAAAGCGCTATAGGTTAAAGTGCGCTGCAATCGTCCGCCCAGTTCCCCGACAGGCAGTTCAAAACATTTTGAAAAACAGTGTTATTCCAGAACCTTATGATAGTTCCTATCCGGATTTTCTTTTGCCTGCTTCTTTTCCAAATAAACAGTGCGCGCTACCGAGTCATTGTACTGGATATACTGTAGGCTCTTGTCCTCGAGAGAAAAGGTAAGATTCGCCTTTTTCCCGTTTTCGTCCTTTACCCGGATTGCTTCACCCCAATGCCTGCGGGTTTTATCATAGGCATAGTGGCTGAACTGTGCCTGAAGCGCTCCCGAAAGGCCGCAGTAGGTGCGCGCCGCTTCTTTTGCAAGCGCCTCATATTCGGTGTGGCTGGACCGGATCGGTTCCTTTTCCGGCATTGGCGTGTCCGGCACTTTATCCTTGCCGACGGTCTGCGCCGCGCCGGTAATAGCGTCTACGGATGCGTGGCTTCTGCTGCCGTCCTGCGCGTCATAGCTCCCAAACCATAATGCGCGCGGCCACCATTCGCTGACCGGCTCATAGTGCATCTGTATTGTTTTCCCTGCCAAATCGGTGCCGTAGATTCGGCCGATTTCCTGCGCCACAAGCTCTGCCGCGCTTTCCATCGAAATTGCGCTGTCCTGCGGCGCAGGAGAGCCTTTCTCCAACATCGCATGACACCCCGTATTCGCCTTGCTCCCTAATGCGGCGAGAGGCGCTGACTTTGCATCTGCCTTGACAAGGTAGACGGTATCCACCGTGTCTTCGTATCCGAGCTGCGCTGCTGCCGCGTTTGTCACAAGCCCGAAGCACGCTGTAATCACGTTGATTCCCACAAACGCCAGTGCCAGAGTTTTGAACGTCTTTTTTCTGCTATGCATGATGAACCCTCCTATTATCTTGTCTCAAGTAGGATAGAATGCGCGCATCATGGACTTGTCATTGCGGTGTTATCAAGCTGTAAAAACAATTGCTATTTTGCTGTCCACGCCTTCCGTATTCGTTGCGCCGGACAAAGACAAGGCACAGCAGCAATCTGCGCGCACAATACTATCATAGTATTATCACAATGTTATGAATTTGTAAAGGGTACAGCTTTGCGGCCGCGGATTTATTTTGTCCGCCGCACGGCGCGCCGGCGCAGAATGACACGCATGACCCCGCAGGCCGCGCCCGACAGAAAAACCCAAAGCAGCGTATACAGCGGGCAGATTTGCCCTAGAATATTTCCAAACTCCTTGCTGTAATCCCACACCTGCCACCCAAGCCACACGTTGACCACAAGCCCCACCGCAAACTCCGCCGCCGTGATGCACGCACCGCCCAGCAGCGCCTGCGCCCAAAGCGGCCTTTCGGTCAAATTTGCCGCGATGCGCCACAGTGCCATCAGACAAAGACCGCCCGTCAGCGCCATGCTCCAGTGTGTGTATCCGCGCGCCAGTATTTCAAGACTGCTGTAGCCGGCGGCACCCACCGCAAAAACCGTCACCTTTTCGCGCATCCCCGATCTTCTCCTCTCAGATGAATCCTGCGCTTAGCTTGTGCCTGTTTTGCGCAATTTATCCGATATGCGCTCAAAAAACGCGCGCGCCCTTGCCATATGCGGCGCAAAATGGTAAAATAGTAAAAAGTTTATTGCACGGCACAATCAATTGAGAATGGTGAACGTATGCCAAAAACAAAGGTCAGCGGCTGCATTGTCGCATATAACGGCTTTGACGAGGTGACAAATGCGGTCACTTCCATTATATCGCACACGCAGGGCGTGGATTTGCACCTGTATGTGGTGGACAACGCCTCGCCCGACGGCACCGGTGCGCGCCTTGTCGCAGCACCGCTTGGGCAAGAGGTTACCGTGCGGTGCCTTGCGGAAAACGTCGGCTTCGGGAGCGGGCACAATACCGTGCTGCCGCTGCTCGACAGCAAATATCACGCCGTCATCAATCCCGACATTACACTGGACACCGATGCGCTCAGCGCGCTGTGCGCGTGGATGGACGCGCACCCTGATGTGGTGATGGCAACGCCGCGGCTGCTGTTTCCGTCGGGACAAGAGCAATATACCGCAAAGCGTGCGCCAACCTTTTTGGCGCTTTTGTCGCGTCAGGTACCGCTGCCGTTTTTAAAAGGCGTGGAGGCGCATTACTTGATGCGCGACGCGGATTTGACGCAGCCGCAGGAAATTGATTTTTGCACCGGCTGCTTTTTCATTCTGCGCACGGATGTGTTTCGGAGCATGGGCGGCTTTGACGAGAGCTATTTTATGTATGTGGAGGACGCGGATATCACGCGCAGGGCAAAGCGGTACGGCCGCGTGATGTACGTGCCGGAAACCCACGTCCTTCATGCGTGGCACCGCGACGCGAATAAAAAGTGGAAAAATTTTTGGATGCAGATTGGCTCCATGCTTCGCTACTGGCGAAAATGGGGCTTTCATCTCTATAAAAACTAAGACGGAATTTTTGCAAAAATAAAGCGCAGAGGAGAGTTTCCTATGAAAGGTATTGTTTTGGCAGGCGGCGCGGGCACGCGGCTGTATCCGCTGACCATGGTCACCAGCAAGCAGCTTTTGCCCGTGTACGACAAGCCCATGATTTACTACCCGCTTTCCACGCTGATGCTTGCGGGCATCCGCGACATTCTTATTATCTCAACGCCGGAGGACACCCCGCGCTTTGAAGCGCTGCTGGGCGATGGCGAGCAGTACGGCATTCACCTGTCGTACAAAGTGCAGCCCAGCCCCGACGGCCTTGCACAGGCGTTTTTGCTGGGGGAGGAGTTCATCGGCGACGACTGCTGCGCCATGGTTCTCGGCGACAATATCTTTTACGGCAACGGCTTTTCCGCGCTGTTAAAAGAGGCCGTCGAAAATGGCGAAGCGGGCCGCGCCACGGTGTTTGGCTACTACGTCAACGACCCCGAGCGCTTTGGCATTGTGGAATTTGACGCGCAGGGTCACGTTGTCTCCGTGGAGGAAAAACCGCAGAATCCCAAGAGCAACTATGCCATCACCGGCCTTTATTTTTACGACAAACGCGTGGTGCAGCTTGCAAAGCAGGTAAAGCCCAGCGCGCGCGGCGAGCTTGAAATTACCACGCTGAACGAGCTGTACTTGCACGATGACAGCCTTGATGTAAAGCTGCTTGGGCGCGGCTATGCGTGGCTTGACACCGGCACGATGGACAGCCTAGTGGACGCGGCGGATTTTGTGCGCATGGTCGAAAAGCGGCAGGGCATTAAAATCAGCGCGCCCGAGGAAATCAGCTACCAGAACGGGTGGATTACGCGAGAAAAATTATTGGAAAGCGCCGAGCGCTACGGCAAAAGCCCTTATGGTCAGCACTTAAAGCAGGTGGCGGACGGAAAAATTATAGCCTCGCGCTAAACGGGGCGGCAGGCACGCGGAGCGTAGTCGAGCGTTTTTTGTCTGCGGGCGTGCCTTTGGGTTAACGGCAAGAAAGGGAGTACGCATTATGAAAATACTCATCACCGGCGCAAACGGTCAGCTTGGCACAGAGCTTTGCCGCTGCTTTACCGGCGGCAAATCAGAGCTTGGCATCCTGCCGGAGCGCTTGCAGCGCGCCACGGTTTTGGCAACGGATGTGGACACGCTGGACATCACAAACCGCCACGAGGTGGCTGCCTTTGTGCGCCATCACGCGCCGGATGTCATCATTAGCTGCGCCGCGTACACGAACGTGGACGGCTGCGAGGCAAACGAGGATGATGCGTTCCGTGTGAACGCCATCGGCCCGCGCAACCTTGCCATGGCGGCAGAGGAAATGGGTGCGAAAATCATTCATGTCTCGACCGATTACGTCTTTGACGGCAACGCACACACCCCCGTGTGCGAGTACGAGCAGCCCGCGCCGCGCTCTGTCTACGGCAAGACAAAGCTGCTCGGCGAAACCTATGTGCAGCAGATGTGCAAGCGATATTTTATTGTGCGCACTGCGTGGCTTTATGGCTATGCGGGCAAAAACTTTGTCAAAACCATGGTTAATGTCGGCAAAAAATACGGCAAAATTGAGGTCGTGAACGACCAGCTTGGCAACCCGACCAATGCCGCCGACCTTGCGCACCACATTTTAAAGCTGGCGGTGACAAAGGAGTACGGCGTGTACCACTGCACGGGCGAGGGCGTGTGCTCGTGGTACGATTTTGCGGACGAAATCATCCGCCGTGCGGGCGTTGCGGCAACGGTCACGCCGTGCACAAGCGCCGAATATAAAGTAAAGCATCCCGAGGCGGCGGACAGACCCGCGTTTTCCGCGCTTGACAACCGTTCGCTGCGCTGCACCGTGGGCGATGAGATGCGCCCGTGGCAGGATGCACTCGCCTGCTTTTTTGAACACTGGAAGCCGGAATAAACTTTATTTTTAAAGGAGAAAACCCATGAAAACCTATCTTGTCACCGGCGGAGCCGGCTTTATCGGCTCTAACTTCGTGCTGTACATGCTGGAAAAATATGATGACATTAAGCTGATTAACGTGGATGCGCTGACCTACGCCGGCAACCTTGAAAACTTGAAGGGGATTGAGGGCGACCACCGCCATATCTTTGTACAGGCCGATATTTGTGACCGCGAGGCCATTGCGGCGCTGTTTGAACAATATGACATCGACTGCGTCATCAATTTTGCGGCGGAAAGCCACGTTGACCGCAGCATTACAAACCCCGAAATTTTTGTAAAAACAAACGTCGAGGGCACGGTCAATATGCTGCAATGTGCCAAAACCGCATGGTATCGGGACGGCAAATGGGCCGAGGGCAAAAAATATTTGCAGGTGTCCACGGATGAAGTTTACGGCACGCTTGGCGACACGGGCTATTTTATGGAGACGACTCCGCTTGACCCGCACAGCCCGTATTCCGCCAGCAAAACAAGCGCGGATTTGTTTGTGCAGGCCTTTGGCGATACTTACGGTATGCCGGTGAATATCACGCGCTGCTCGAACAACTACGGGCCGTATCAGTTCCCGGAAAAGCTGATTCCGCTTATGATCAATAACGCCAAGACCAAAAAAGGTCTGCCTGTGTACGGCGACGGCATGAACGTGCGCGACTGGCTGTATGTGGAGGATCACTGCAAGGCCATCGACATGGTAGCGCAAAAAGGCCGCCTTGGCGAAGTATATAATGTGGGCGGTCACAACGAGCGCCCCAATATTTTCATCGTGAAAAAAATCATCGAGCTTTTGCACAGGGATTTTGACGCGAGCATCGACGAAAGCTTAATTCAGTATGTGGCAGACCGCATGGGGCATGACCGCCGCTATGGCATTGACCCGCAGAAAATTAAGGACGAGCTTGGCTGGTATCCGGAGACAACGTTTGAAGTAGGCATCGAAAAGACCATCCGGTGGTATCTTGCAAACGAGGAATGGATGTGCCATGTCACAAGCGGCGATTACCAGAAATATTACGCCGCCATGTATCAAAACAAATAGGCAAAGCAGTAAATTCGACACGGGCTAAATTTTATTTTTTCGGATAAAAAGCATCGTGCAGCAACAGCCACAGCGCAGCCGCGCGTATTTTCAGCGGCTGTGCCGTGGCTTTTTTAAGCTGAGCGTTGGCACCCCTTGCACAAAACGAAACGCGTGTCTGCAAATAGTGCAAAAAAGGCGCACGGACAGCGAAAGAATTGTACAAACGGCTGTGCTATAATCTGTAATAGTAATGTCCGCGCCGCACGCCGGACCCATGTGAAACACAGAAAGGACGAAGCAATATGAAATTTTTGAATGTTGAAGTCTCTCCCAAAAACATCCCTGTACTGGACGAGGGCTTTGTGCCGCTCAGCCTGTTTTTTAAAAACTATCAAAAGGGCGCGACAAAGCCCCTGTGCATTGCCGTGGAGCGCAGCGCAGGGCAGATTGGTACGTATGAGACAAAAATTTATGGCACGCCCGATATGGCTGCGGCGGATGCTTATTATGTGGATCGTCTTGTCAAGTTTTTGCTTTGGAGCTGGGGCGGCTTCAAAGTGACCATCTGCGGCGATGATGCCGTGGGCGAAGCGATTGGCAAGGCATACACCGCCACGGGCAGCCGCGCGTTTGACAAGGGCTTTATGGAGCAGGTGTACGAGACGGAGTTTATCGTCGCGTGCGTGCCCTATGACAAAAAGCCGCAGGCACACAGCAAGCCGGAGGCCATTGGTCGCCATATGGACGGCTGCCGCATCGGCTTTGATGCGGGCGGCTCCGACCGCAAGGTCAGCGCTGTCATCGACGGCACGCCCGTGTACAGCGAGGAGGTCGTGTGGTTCCCCAAGACAAATGCAGACCCCGCGTATCACTATCAGGGCATTGTCGAGGCGTTTAAAACCGCCGCCTCCAAAATGCCGCGCGTTGATGCCATCGGCGTTTCCAGCGCGGGCGTTTACGTCGATAACAAGTGCATGGTTGCGTCTTTGTTCCTTAAAGTGAGCAAGGAGGACTTTGCCGCAAAGGTGAAAAATATTTATACGCGCGCGGCAAAGGAGCTGGGCGATGTGCCTGTCGTGGTTGCAAACGACGGCGACGTGACGGCGCTTGCGGGCGCGATGGGGCTTGGCGACAACGGCGTGCTTGGCATTGCCATGGGCACCAGCGAGGCCGTGGGTTATGTGGACATGGACGGCAATATCACGGGCTGGCTGAACGAGCTTGCCTTTGCCCCCGTGGACGGTCAGCCGGACGCAATGGCGGACGAGTGGAGCGGTGATATTGGCTGCGGCGTGAAATATTTCAGTCAGGACGGCGTGATTAAGCTTGCGCCGCGCGCGGGCATTGTGCTGAAGGGTGAGACACCCGCCGAAAAGCTGAAAGAGGTACAGGCGCTGATGGAGCAGGATGATGCGCGCGCCGCAAAAATTTACGAGAGCATCGGCGTGTATCTTGCGCATACGTTGGCGCTGTACAATATGTTCTACGAAATTAAGCATGTGCTGATGCTTGGTCGTGTGACCAGCGGCAAGGGCGGCGATATTTTGATGAATACCGCGGCGCGCGTGCTGAAAGAGGAATATCCCGAGGTGGCATTTGTGCCGGAGACACCGGACGAAAAAACGCGTCGCGTCGGGCAGAGCGTGGCGGCGGCCTCGCTGCCGGAGCTGCGATAAGCTGCAAAATTTTGCGCGGAGGATTTATTTCCTCCGCGCATTTTGGTATACTGTACAAAAGGGCGCGCAAACGCTGTCGCACGGGTTTGCCGTGCGCCGTTCGCACCCGTCAAAACGAAAGAGGACAACACGATGCTTTATGACACACTCGAAAATTTAAACCAGTATACCGGCCTGTTTGAAAACCTTGATACGGCAATTGCCTATCTTACCGAAAACGATGTGGCGGCGCTGCCGCTTGGGCGCACGGACATTGACGGGGACAAGGTGTATGTCAACGTGATGGAGGTGCAGCCAACCCCCACCGAGGGGCGTGCGTTTGAGACGCATTCCCGCTATATGGATTTGCAAATGGATCTAGAGGGCGTTGAGCTGTGCGAGGTGGCGCTGGGCGAGACAACCGTGGCAACACCCTATGACGAAGCAAAGGATTTTGCCGAATATCATGCACAGACAAGCGCGGCAATGGTGCTTGGCGCGGGGCGCTTTGCGGTGTTTATGATCGAGGAGCCGCACAAGCCCACCATCAAAGCCGAGGGCTGCGACAAGGTGAAAAAGGCCGTGTTCAAAATCGCATACGAATCCTGCTGACACCCTTGCGTGAAACCGCATACGGCAAGACGGATCAGAAGATTCTCCTGTTTTGTTCCATGGCTGTCAACGAAGGCTGTTTTGCGGGCACGCTGCTTTTTGCGTGTCCGCAAATTTTTTGCTTGACTCTTACGCTGCGTCATGGATTATACTAAAAGCCGCAAGGGAGGCGAGCCGGATGAAACCGCAAAACGAAGCGAAACAATATACCGTGGGCGAGCTTGCAAGGCTGGCGGGCGTGTCGGTGCGCACGCTGCACTGGTATGACAAGCTGGGGCTGCTGTCACCGCAGAGCATAACGCAAAGCGGCTATCGGCTGTATGGCATAGCGCAGGTGGATGCGCTGCAGAGCATCCTGTTTTACCGTGCGCTGGGCGTTCCGCTCAAAAGCATTGCGGCGCTGTGCAAAGCGTCTGCGGTCACACGCGCCGAGACATTGCAGGCGCACCGCAGCGCATTGCTTGAGCAGCGCAGAGGACTTGACGCGCTGCTTGCCACCCTTGACAAAACCATACGGGCAGAACAAGGAGAGATTGCTATGACAGACAAAGAAAAATTCGAGGGCTTTAAAAAACAGCGCGTGGACGAAAATGAAGCAGCCTACGGCGCAGAGGTGCGCAAAGCCTACGGTGACGCAGCGGCAGACGCGGCAAACGCGAAGCTGATGCACTTGACACCGGAGCAGTATGCCGCCATGCAAGGGCTGGACGAAGAAATTCTTGCGGCACTGGGCGCTGCGGTGCGCGCGGGCGAAAGGCCGGACGGAGCGGAAGGGCAGCGCATTGCTGCAATGCACCGGGACTGGCTGCATTACACATGGCCGAGCTATGCAAAAAAGGCGCACGCGGGTCTTGCGCAGATGTATGTGACGGACGAGCGCTTTACCGCGTATTATGACGCTGCCGTGCCGGGCTGCGCGCAGTTTTTGTGCGATGCCGTCACAGCGTACACGGCGGAAGCATAGAGCACGTTTTGCGCGATTCAAAGCGATGGGACGGGGCGCAGAAGTGCGTTGCGTTTCCATCGGCTTTGCTGAAAACCGGGATCAGTAAGCTTTGTAAGATGCGAACAAGCGCGCATTTCTCTCTGCGGCTACAGTGCCAAAGCGGGGAATGCGCGCTTGTCTTGGAGGCATTCGCGAAAATTTGCGAAATCTGCCGAAAAGGTACTTGCCATTTCAGTGATAATGCGCTACAATAAAGAAGTAATTTGTGAAAAACAAACAAAACTGCAAAAACTGAATCAAAATGACTGCAATATATTGCCGGCGGGACGTGCCGGCAGTTTCTACCGGACAACCAATCCCTGCCCGACTATTGTCAGCGTGTTCTGCCTGCCCGTATTGTTTGGGAGGCGGCGCGCTTTTTTGCGGGCAGATGGGCATCTGTCCGTTTTTCTTTTGGTGAAAAAGGGTCAATCCCTTTTACATAGTATTTTTAAAAGCAAACAAAACATGCAGGAGGAAAAATCATGGAAAAAATCTTTCATCTGAAAGAACACAACACCACAATCAAGACAGAGATTATGGCGGGCATTACCACATTCCTTGCAATGGCCTACATTCTGGCCGTCAACCCCAACATGCTCGGCGCAGCGGGCATGAACACACAGGGCGTTTTTATGGCGACGGCGCTTTCGGCAGCGATTGCCACCGTCATCATGGGTCTTTTGGCAAACTATCCGGTCGCACTGGCCTCCGGCATGGGTTTGAACGCCTATTTTGCATACACCATCTGCCTGTTTGAGCTGAAAGATCAAGCTGACCCGTGGAAGATTGCCCTGACCGCAATTTTAGTCGAGGGCATCATCTTCATCATCCTGTCGGCTTTTAAATTCCGCGAGACACTTGTCAACTGCATTCCGGAGAACCTGAAATATGGTATCACCACGGGCATTGGTCTGTTTATCGCGTTTATCGGCTTGCAGAATGCCGGTATCTCCACCGCGAACGATGCCACAAAGGTAACGCTGGGCAGCATTGGTACAGCGCCGGTTGCGCTTGCCATCATCGGCGTGATCATCATCGGCATTATGCTGTACTACAACGTCAAGGGCGCGATCCTTTGGGGAATTTTGATCACATGGGGTCTTGGCATTCTTGCACAGCTGACCGGCTGGTACGTCGTTGCGCCGGATGCCGGTATGTACTCGCTGATTCCGCAGATTAAGGGCGTTTCTGACTTTGTTCCGAATTTTGGCGCACTGGGCGAGACTGCGTTTAAATTCAACTTTAAATTTATGTTCGAGCATGCCGTTCAGTTTGCCACCATCGTGTTTGCATTCCTGTTTGTTGACCTGTTCGACACAGTCGGCACACTGATTGGCGTGGCGGCGAAGGGCAATCTGCTTGACAAAGACGGCAAGCTGCCCAAGGTTGGCCGCGCGCTGATGGCTGACGCAATCGGTACCGTTGCGGGCGCATGCCTTGGCACCAGCACCGTCACCAGCTACGTGGAAAGCTCCGCCGGCGTTGCCGAGGGCGGCCGCACGGGTCTGACCGCAATCACCACCGCCGGCATGTTCATTCTGGCGCTGTTCCTCTGGCCGATTTTCGGTGTTATTCCCGCGTTTGCAACCGCTCCGGCGCTTATCATCGTGGGTCTGTTCATGATGTCCAGCGTGCTGAAAGTCAAGTTTGACGGCGACATGGCCGACGTACTTGGCGCATTTGTTGCCATCATCATGATGCCGTTTACCTACTCCATTGCCAACGGCATTATGTTCGGCATTTTGACATGGATGGTGCTGAAAATTGCACGCGGCAAGCTGAAGGATATCCATCCGGTCATGTGGGTTATCTTTGCGCTGTTTATCCTGCGCATTATCACGCTCTGCTTCTAAACATTTCGCACTTTGTGCGCCCTGCCGGTCGGCAGGGCGCATTTTTTGCTTGACAGAGACAGCATTGTTAAAAGCTTGTCACTTGGTATTGCTTTCGGCGCTTAAAAATATTATAATGTAGGATAGAGATGCGAGGAGCATGATTCGTCTTGAGAGAAAGGGAGTTAACACTATGAGCACACTTGGCAAAAAGACAGTTGACGATATTAACGTAAAGGGCAAAAACGTTTTGGTTCGCTGCGATTTCAACGTTCCGATGAAGGACGGTGTCATCACAAACGACAACCGCATCGTTGCGGCGCTGCCCACGATTAAAAAATTGATTGCAAGCGGAGGCCGCGTAATTTTGTGCAGCCACCTCGGCAAACCGAAGAACGGCCCGGAGGAAAAATTCAGTCTGGCACCCGTTGCAGAGCGTCTGTCGGCGCTGCTGAACCAGCCCGTTACCTTTGCAAACGATGACAACGTGGTCGGCGAGAACGCAAAGGCCGCTGTCGCCGCCATGAAGGACGGCGATGTGGTGCTGTTGCAGAACACGCGCTTCCGCAAGGAGGAGACGAAAAACGAGCCGGCGTTCAGCAAAGAGCTGGCAAGCCTTGCTACCGTCTATGTGAACGACGCGTTTGGCTCCGCACATCGCGCGCACTGCTCTACCGCAGGTGTCACGGATTATATCAAGGACACCGCTGTGGGCTACTTGATGGGCAAAGAAATTGAGTATCTGGGCAACGCGGTCAACAGCCCCGTGCGCCCGTTTGTCGCCATTTTGGGCGGCGCTAAGGTTGCGGACAAGCTGAACGTCATCGAGAACCTGCTGAATAAGGTTGACACGCTGATTATCGGCGGCGGCATGGCGTATACGTTCTTAAAAGCACAGGGCAAAGAGGTTGGCAGCTCTCTTGTGGACAACGAAAAGCTTGACTACTGCAAGGAAATGCTGAAAAAGGCAGAGGAAAAAGGCGTGAAGCTGCTGCTGCCCACCGACACTGTTGTGACGGCTGCTTTCCCCGACCCCATTGACGCGCCCATCAGCGTAGAATTTGTCGATTCCGACAAAATCCCCGCCGATAAAATGGGTCTTGACATCGGACCCAAGGCGCGCGAGCTGTTCGCTCAGGCCGTGCACGAGGCGAAAACCGTTGTGTGGAACGGCCCGATGGGCGTGTTCGAGAATCCCGTTTTGGCAGAGGGCACCAAGGCCGTTGCCAAGGCGCTGGCAGAGACGGATGCCACCACCGTCATCGGCGGCGGCGACAGCGCGGCGGCCGTGATGCAGCTTGGCTTTGCCGACAAGATGACGCATATCTCCACAGGCGGCGGCGCAAGCCTCGAGTACCTGGAGGGCAAGGTTTTGCCGGGCATCGACTGCATTGCCAACGCATAGAGCATAAAACAAAACGGAACAGGGGCAGGCCGCAATCGGCGGCCCCTGCCGTTTTATGTGCGGCGGGTTTTTCTGCCGCGTCCGAATAAAAACAAATAACAGGGAGGATTACCCCATGAATAAAGCAACACGCAAGGCAGTCATTGCCGGCAACTGGAAGATGAACAAAACCGCGACCGAGACAGCCGCACTGCTGGCAGAGATGAAGCCGCTTGTCGCAAAGGCCGACTGCGAGGTCGTCATCTGCGCGCCGTTTACAAGCCTTTCTTCGGCATTGGAGGCCTGCAAGGGCAGCAATATCGCCATTGGCGCAGAGAACGTGCACTTTGAAAAAAGCGGCGCTTTTACGGGCGAAATTTCTGCGGACATGCTCGTTGATCTCGGCGTAAAGTACGTCATCACCGGCCATTCCGAGCGCCGCCAGTATTTTGCAGAGACGGACGAGACGGTCAATCTGCGCACAAAAGCGGCGCTTGCCGCGGGTCTTACCGTCATTGTGTGCGTGGGCGAAAGCCTTGCGCAGCGCGAGCAGGGCGTGACGGAGGAGCTTGTGCGTCTTCAGACCAAAATTGCGCTGGGCGGCGTGTCTGCCGACGAGATGAAGCGCATCATCCTTGCCTATGAGCCGATTTGGGCCATTGGCACAGGCCGCACCGCAACAGCAGAGCAGGCGCAGGAGGTTTGCGCGGCGATCCGCAAGGTTGTGGGCGAGCTGTACGGCGAGGCAATTGCAGCGGCGACCACAGTGCAGTACGGCGGCAGCATGAACGCAGCCAACGCCGATGAGCTGCTGGGCAAGCCCGACGTGGACGGCGGCCTGATTGGCGGCGCGTCCTTAAAGCCGGCTGACTTTGCGACAATTGTTGCGGCTGCCTCCAAATAAGCAGCGCGCGGATCGCAAAACACGATGCCTTCTTTACAGAAAGCACCAAAGAATTTTAGCTTGTTCGAAAGGAACGTTTATGAAAAAACCTTTAATGCTTTGCATTCTTGACGGGTTCGGCTGGGTGCCGGACGATGTTTACGGCAATGCCATAGTCGCGGCAAAAAAGCCGAACCTTGACAAGCTGTTTGCCACCTGTCCGTACACAACCATCGGCGCGTCCGGCATGGATGTCGGTTTGCCGGAGGGGCAGATGGGCAACAGCGAGGTGGGTCACACCAACATCGGCGCGGGGCGCATTGTGTATCAAGAGCTGACACGCATCACAAAATCCATCAAGGATGGCGATTTTTTTGAGAATGAGGCGCTGTGCGCTGCGGCAAAAGCGGCGGCTGAAAACGGCAAGGCGCTGCACCTTGTGGGTCTTTTGTCAAACGGCGGTGTGCACAGCCATAACGAGCATCTGTACGGTCTGCTGACACTGGCAAAAAAGGCCGGTGTCAAGGACGTGTTCGTGCATGCCATCATGGATGGACGCGACGTGCCGCCCGATTCCGGCCTTGGCTTTATCAAAGAGTTGGAAGCCAAGATGAAAGAAATCGGCGTGGGAAAAATTGCCACCGTGACAGGGCGCTATTATGCGATGGATCGCGATAATCGCTGGGATCGCGTGGAAAAAGCCTATGCCGCAATGGTGTACGGTGAGGGCAACACGGGCACGCCCGTGGAGGTCATGGAAAAAAGCTATGCAGACGGCGTGACGGATGAATTTGTCCTGCCGGCAGTTACCTGCGAGGGTGGCCGCATTTCTGCGGGCGACAGCGTTGTGTTCTTCAACTTCCGCCCCGACCGCGCGCGTGAAATTACGCGCACCTTTGTGGATGATGCATTCGACGGCTTTGTGCGCAAAAACGGACGCGTGCCGGTGAATTATGTCTGCTTTACACAGTATGACGTGACCATGCCCAATGTGAGCGTTGCCTTTCAGCCGACAAGCCTTGACAATGTGCTGGGTGCGTATCTGGCGGACAACGGAAAAACGCAGCTTCGCATTGCGGAAACCGAAAAATATGCACATGTCACGTTCTTTTTCAATGGCGGCGTAGAAGCGCCGTTCCAGGGTGAGGAGCGCGCACTGGTGAGCAGCCCGAAGGTTGCCACTTACGATTTGCAGCCGGAGATGAGCGCGTACCTTGTGGCTGACGAGTGCGTGAAACGTATTGAGAGCGGCAAGTATGATGTCATTATCTTGAACTTTGCCAACTGCGACATGGTGGGTCATACCGGCGTGTTCGACGCGGCGGTCAAGGCGGTCGAGACGGTGGACGTATGTGCGGGCAAGGTGGTTGACGCGGTGATCAAGGCGGGCGGCGCGGTGCTGCTGACGGCTGACCACGGCAACGCGGACAAAATGTACGACCCCGACCCGGAGCATCCCTTTACTGCGCACACCACGAATCCCGTGCCGCTGCTGGTGGCGGGACTGGGCGATGTAAAGCTGCGCAAGGGCGGCGTGCTTGCCGATCTTGCACCGACGATGCTGAAAATTCTGGGGCTGCCGCAGCCTATTGAGATGACGGGAAAATCCATCATCGAGTAAAACGCACAGCAAAAAAAAGAGCAGTGCCTCCCGCAATACGGGGATCCGCAAGTGGATCCGCTCTTGGGATAAAAGGCATTGCACATAAAAAAACAGGGCAAGGAAATCTGTTTGCAGATCCTTGCCCTGTTTTTGTTTGAAAGCGCTCTTGCGGATGAACTGCTGTTTTCTGCATCAGCCCATCGGAAATAAAAGCTGTAAAAGCATTCCCGCTGCTCGCTGCAAAACATCGCAGACAAGATAACCGCATCCATACAGCGATCCAACTTTTGAATGCCAAGAGGGTAAAACTGATTTTTGCAAAAGAATCGGAGCTGATTCATCGTTGCGGTGCATTTCTCTGATTCGGCTGCAATCAGCGGTTTTTCGCGGAGTCAGACAGCCACGAAACCGGCTGCTTTAAGGTGGGTGCGGCGGCATCAGCCTGCGGCGCATGGGGCTGCGGCGCATGGGGCTGCGGCACAGCGGCTCCGTGCGAAGGGGCAGACGCGGGGCGAAGGATCGGCGTAGAAGCTGTCGGAGGATACGCAGAGGCTGAAACGTTTTCCTCGAGCGGAGGCAGACCGGCAAGGGCACGCAGACGCGCTTCGGCGCGCGCGGCGGCATCTGCCGAACGGACAGCAGCATCTCCGGCGGCCTGCGCAGCAGCGGTGGCGGATTGACTGCGCGATTGCATCTCACGCTCGGCAATCTGGGCGGCTGCGCGTGCTGCCGCAGCGGCCTGTGCCGCGCGCGCTGTATAACCGGCATCCGGCTGCGGTGCGGCGGCGGACGGCATGGAACCCTGAGCGTAAATCTGCTGTGTACCATACATCTGCTGCGCCTGTGCATAGGGCGACGGCTGCTGATACGGTGCGGCAGCGGGATAAGCGGAAGAAGCGTAGGAGGCCTGCTGCTGTGCCTGTGCCTGCTGCATGGTGGCACGTTGCACGGCAGCCTGTCTTGCCTGTAGCTCCTGCGAGTCCGCCATGCGCTGTTGTGTGTGAAATTCCTGTTCCGCCTGTAAAGCGCGGCTGCGCTCCTGCGCACGGGCAATTGCGACAGCGCGCTGGGCGGACTGCTCTTGTGCCAACTGAGCGCTGTAGGCGGCGACCTGCTGCTGTGCGGCGCTCAACGGGTGTGCAGAGAC
>JAVXUG010000012.1:0-19874 GCA_036642215.1 Ruthenibacterium sp. | reverse complement strand
TGCCGGCTCATCAAAGAAAGCCTCCCCGTCATCGGAAAAATCGTCCGTTTCAGCAAAAAAGTCGGCGCCTTCGTTGCCGTCGTCTTCCTCATAGGCGCTGTCCTCGTCATAATCATCATCGGAAAAATCGTTTGCAAAAAAATCATCCGGTTCATCAGCGCGCATGTGCGTCATGGTATCAATGCTGTCGCTGGTCGTAAAATCATCATAATCCACATCGGCAACACGGTCGCGCAGACAGAGCCGCAGCGTGCGGATTTCTACAATTTTATTGCGCAAAAAACCGCCGATGGCTGCCGCCAGCAGAACACAGCAAACAATCATCAGCCCTTTGATGAGCGATGTGAACACATCCGTGGTCAGCAACAGCCAGATAGAGACACCCAGCAGCGCGCACAGCACGAGGGTGGCCAGAACCGTGGCAATAACCTTGCGTTGTAATTCTTTTTTTTCCATTACTCATCAACTCCAATTATGCGGCTCATTTGGTGCCGAAAATGCGATCGCCTGCATCGCCCAGGCCGGGAATGATATAGCCGTTTTCATTGAGCTTTTCATCCAGTGCCGCTACGTAGATATCCACGTCGGGATGCGCGTCCTGCAGCTTTGCAAGACCCTCCGGCGCGGCAATGATACCGATGAACTTAATGTTCTTGGCACCGTGTTTTTTGATCTGTGCAATGGCATCCACAGCACTGCCGCCGGTGGCAAGCATCGGGTCAAGCACAATTACCTCGCGCTCGGCAATGTCGTCAGGCAGCTTGCAGTAGTATTCCACAGGCTCCAGCGTCTCCTCGTTGCGGTACATGCCGATGTGACCGACCTTGGCTGCGGGCAAAAGTGCCAGCATACCGTCCACCATGCCGAGGCCGGCGCGCAAAATGGGAACAAGCGCCAGCTTGCGGCCGGACAGCATACGCGTTTTGGCAACAGCAACCGGCGTTGCAATTTCCACGTCCTCGGTGGGCAAATCGCGCGTTGCCTCGTAGCACAGCAGCGTTGCTATCTCGCTGACAAGCTCCTTAAACTCTTTTGTGCCTGTGTTTTTGTTGCGCAGCAGGCTCACTTTATGCTGTACCAGGGGATGTTCCATAATCATTACTTTGCTCATATCAAAAGTCTCCTTTAATTACTATGCGATCCTGCCGCATAAAATTTGGCTTTTTCAGTGCGCTGCGGTGTTTTCCAGCGCGGTCAGCTTGGCAACGCGCTGTGCGTGGCGGCCGCCCTCAAATTCACCCTGCAAAAAAGCGTCCACCAGCTCGCACGCAAGGCCGGTGCCGACAACGCGACCGCCCATGCAAAGCGCGTTGGCATCGTTGTGCAAGCGCGTGTAGCGCGCGCTGAACACATCGCTGCAGCAGCACGCGCGAATGCCGTTTATTTTGTTTGCGGCGATGCTGATGCCGACACCCGTTCCGCAGAACAGCAGAGCGGCATCGGTCTTGCCCGCAAGCACAAGCGAACAGGGCGGCACAGCCATGTCGGAATAATCCACCGACGCTTCGCTGTGTGCGCCGCAGTCGATATAGGGCATACCGATGGAATCAAGATGCGCTTTTACGGCTTCCTTTAGGGCATAGCCGCCGTGGTCGGCACCCAGAGAAACGGAATGAATCATAGGAGGACACTCTCTTTCTGCGCACGTTCGCGCTGTGCCTGTGACAGGCGGTGATATTCCGGCGACAAAGCCGCTGCGGAAATGCATTGCTTTTTTTGTACCATCCGCTCGGCGGCAAGGCAGATGCCGTTTGCACGACCGAGACGATAGGGAGCAGGGCAGAGGGAAAGCCCTTCCCCGGCGAGCAGGTGCGCGCCGTCCCCCAGACAAATGACACACTCTGTCTGCCCGTTTTCCGTGCAGACTTCACGCTGTGCGGCGGCCTGCTGCGAAAACACTGCCGCGCTCATGGTGCCATCCGATGAAAGGCGCGTTACAGTGCCGTTTGAACGGCGGAACAGCGCACAGTATACTTCACCCCTCCGCGCGTCAAGTGCCGTGGCAATCAGGCCGTCCGCGGGCCATGCGCACGCAAGCGCTTCCAATGTGGAGACGGGTGCGCACGGCGTGTCCGTGGGAAACGCAAGCCCCTTGACAATGCCAAGACCGATGCGCAGCCCCGTAAAGCTGCCGGGGCCGGCGCAGACGGCAAATACGTCGATGTCTGCGGGGCAAAGCTGCGCGGCGCAAAACGCGGCATCGCATAAGGAGAGCAGCGTTTCACTGTGTGTGCCCGCTGAGGCAAGATAGCTTTCGTACACAAGCGCGCCGTTCTGCCACAGCGCAACGCCCGCGGTTTTTCCGGCGGAATCCAGCGCAAAAATGGTCACAGCGCGCCTCCGTTCTCTATGGTAATGCGGCGGGCTTCGTCGCTGAGCGTTTCCATATGCACGCGCACGCACGGCTCGTCCGCCAGCAGCGCAGCCACATTTTCACTCCACTCCGCCGCAACCACGGCCCCGCCGTCGAGATAATCGAAAAAACCGGCGGCCTGCAAATCCTCAAGGGTAGAGATGCGGTACAAATCGAAGTGGGCAAACACCTGCGGCCCGCGATAGGCGTTGACGATGGCAAAGGTGGGGCTGGAGACGGGGTCGGTGCAGCCAAGTCCGGCGGCAATCCCCTCGCACAGAGCGGTTTTTCCCGCGCCAAGGCCGCCCGTAAACAACACAAGGCTGCCGCTGTGCAGTGTGTGCGCAAGGCGCTTGCCAAGAGCCACGGTTTCACTTTTGCTGTTTGTTATATATACTGCCAAGCCCGTAAATCCTTCCCGCGGTCAATCCGCACCCATGTTTATTATGTATTATATACCAAATGCACCGCCGCTGTAAAGGGCAGGATGCATATTATCGCGCATTAAAAGCCATTGTCTGTGGATGCGCTTTACAAATCGGCACAGGTGGGGTATGCTGAGGAATATCGAATACAAGTACAAACGGGAGATATCAGTCGATGCAAAGGGCGAAAAAAGGCTTTACGGTGGTGGAAATTTTATTGGTGACAGCCATATTGCTGGTGATCACCTCTTTTGCGCTGCCCGCAGTCATGCGGGAGATACGCACCGCGGAGGATATTGCGGCGCTGACAACGCTGCAAAATCTGCAAAGCGTGCACCGCATTGCGCGCGGCCTTTTGCTGACAGAGGGTGCGGAGGTGCCGCTGCGCGCGGGACAGATGGTGCATATTCCGCAGCGGCAGGGCGAGGTAAAAAATGCATATGCACAGTACATTGCCGACCGGATTACCGAGGCCTACGGCGGGGGATCGCTTGTTTACGAGATTGAGGAGAGCAGGACAAGCGACAGAACGCGGGTGACGTTTTGCTATTGGCCGAAGCCGCAGGAAAAGCCGATGCGCTGCTATACGCTGTGTGACGGTACGCTGCGGCGCATTCAGCGCGCAGCGCCGGGGACGAAAACAGCCGATGCAAGCAGCGCGCCCCTGTGACCCGCACGGGGAGGCACCGCACACCGGCTGGTTCTGGAAAAAGGATGCACCCGGCTGCTTTTAACCTCTGCTCGAAGCACAGGGATCGCCGCGGTCAGATTGCTTTTTTATTGAGGCTCGGCATGAGAGGTAAAGAGAGAGGGAATGGCGCACAGCGCTGCAATGCCGACCACGGTGAAAATTGTGCGGGAAAACAGGCTTTGCGCGCCGCCAAGCAGCCACGCCACAGCGTTAAAATTAAACAGGCCGACAAGCCCCCAGTTAATGCCGCCCACAATGATGAGAACGATGCAGATTTTATAAAAGACATTCATTTGCTCACACCCTTTCTGTCCTTGCGCGGATGTTAAAAGTGTGGGCAGAAATGACAAAAATATGCATACAGCGGTCTGTAAAAACGAAAAGCAGAGCCTTGAACCGACGCGAAGCGTCAGGGCAAGGCTCTGCTTTTGTACTTTTTACAAGGGGTTAGTTTTTCAGCGCCTGCAGCGGCGCGGGAATGCGCCCGCCGCGCGCGACAAACACGGCGGGGCTGAACGTGCTGATGGGCAGAATGGGCGCATAGCCCAGCAGCCCGCCAAAATCGAGCACATCGCCCTGCTTGCAGCCGATGGCGGGAATAACGCGCACGGCGGTGGTTTTGCTGTTCACCATGCCGATGGCGGCCTCGTCCGCAATCAGCGCGCTGATGACGGCGGCGGGTGTCTCGCCCGGAATGACAACCATGTCAATGCCCACGCTGCAAACGGCGGTCATGGCCTCCAGCTTTTCGATGGTCAGGCTGCCGCGCTGTACGGCTTTAATCATGCCGTCGTCCTCGCTCACGGGGATAAACGCGCCCGATAACCCGCCCACGTGGTTCGAGGCCATGACACCGCCTTTTTTGACGGCATCGTTCAGCAGGGCAAGCGTTGCGGTGGTGCCGCAGCAGCCGCAGCTTTCAAGGCCGATTTCCTCGAGGATATTCGCCACGCTGTCACCGACGGCGGGCGTGGGGGCAAGCGATAAATCCACAATGCCAAACGGCACGCCAAGCCGCTCGCTGACAAGCGAACCCACAAGCTGCCCCATGCGTGTAATTTTAAACGCCGTGCGCTTAATCAGCTCTGCCACTTCATCGAGCGATGCGTCCTTGGGCAGCTTTGCCAGTGCGGCGCGCACCGCGCCCGGGCCGGAAACACCCACATGGACAACGCAGTCCGGCTCGCCCGGGCCGTGAAACGCGCCCGCCATAAAGGGGTTGTCCTCCGGCGCGTTGCAGAACACCACAAGCTTTGCCGCGCCCATGCAGCAATTGTCCTTGGTGCGCTCGGCGGTCTCCTTGACAATTTCGCCCATCAGCCGGACGGCATCCATGTTGATGCCGCTTTTTGTGCTGCCGATGTTGACAGAGCTGCACACAAAATCAGTCTGCGCAAGCGCCTCGGGAATGCTGCGAAGCAGCCGCTCGTCCCCTGCGGAAAAGCCCTTGTGCACCAGCGCGGAATAGCCGCCCACAAAGTTGACCCCCACCGCCTTGCCCGCGCGGTCCAGTGCTTTGGCGTAGTCCACGGGGTCTGCGTCCGGCGCGCTTGCCAGCAGCATGGCAATGGGCGTGACCGAGATGCGCTTGTTGACAATCGGCATACCGTAGGTGGCCGAAATATCCTCCGCAGTGCGCACAAGGTCTTTGGCAAGCGTTGTGATTTTACGGTAGATTTTTTCGCACGCCTTTTTGCCGTCGGGATCTGCGCAGTCCAGCAGCGAAATGCCCATCGTCACCGTGCGCACATCCAGGCTCTCGTTTGAAATCATCTCAATGGTCTCTAGAATTTCATTTGTGTTTAACATGGCTTTCCTCCCGAATCGGCGTTAAATGCGGTGCATGGCATCGTACAGCTCCTGCCGTGTGCAGCGAATGTCCACGCCCAGCTCCTTGCCCTTTGCGTCCATCTGCGCCACAAAGGCGGTAAAGTCCACGGTGCACTTGCTCATATTGACAAGCATAATCATGGCAAAGGTGCCGCGCAAAATACGCTGCGTTACTTCCTCTACATTGACCCCGGCGCTTGCGCACACGGTGCATACCTGTGCAAGAATGCCAACGGTGTCTCTGCCCACAACGGTGATAACAGCTTCCACTTTTCGTCCCTCCGCTTTTTTAAAAAAATTCGGCCGCGTTTGTGCCGCGTTTACGATATAGTATAGCAGAAAATTACCGCGCGGCATAGTGGCGCTTTCTCGCTATTTGTTGCGCTGCGGGCCTATGTTTTTGTGTACTTTGTTATCAATATTTACTTTCGCGCGCAAAACGGATATAATATAGATTCCTTATCATATCGACTGCAAACAAAAAAGCGAGGGAAAAGTATGGAACGGATTTTACGCATTTTGGAAGAAAACGCGCGCATCAGCCTTGAGGACATCGCCACAATGACGCAGATGACAGTGCAAGAGGTCGCCGCGCTGATTGACGAGGCAAAGGCAAAGCATATTATCAACGGCTACCGCGCTCTCATCGACTGGGAAAAGGCAGAGATTGCCAACGTGCAGGCCATTATCGAACTGCGCGTCTCGCCCCGCCGCGACTGTGGCTTTGACGAAATTGCCTCCACCATCGCCCATTTTGACGAGGTGGACAGCGTGCTTTTGATGAGCGGCGGCTACGATTTATCGCTTGTCGTGAAAGGAAAAAGCTTTCAGGATATTGCACTGTTCGTGGCAAAGCGGCTCTCGCCCATCGACGGCGTGCTGAGCACCGCCACGCATTTTGTGCTGCGCACCTATAAAAAAGACGGCGTGCTGTACAGCGCGGAGTCTATGGACGAACGGGAGAGCGCACTGTGATGAATTACGACAACATTTTGTCCGTCGCAGCAAAGGAGATGCGACCCTCCGGCATCCGCAAGTTTTTTGACATTGCGGCCGAGATGGAGGACTGCATCTCGCTGGGCGTGGGCGAGCCGGACTTTAAAACGCCGTGGAGCGTGCGCGAGGCGGGGATTCGCAGCCTTGAAAAGGGACGCACCTGGTACACCAGCAATGCCGGACTGAAACAGCTGCGGTGCGAGATTTGCGCCTATCTTGCCCGCCGGTTCGCTTTAGAGTATACCGAGGACGAAACGCTCGTCACCGTGGGCGGCTCCGAGGCGATTGATTTGTGCATCCGCGCGTTTGTCAACCCCGGCGACGAGGTGATTATTCCGGAGCCGTGCTATGTCAGCTATCTGCCCATTACAACCTTGACGGGCGGGGTGCCCGTGTCCGTTCCGCTGAAAGCCGAAAATAATTTTAAGCTGACCGCGGCGGAGCTAAAGGCTGCCATCACGCCCAAAACAAAGCTGCTGATTATGCCGTTCCCGTGCAACCCCACGGGCGCGGTGATGCGCCGCGAGGATCTGGAGCCGATTGCGCAGGTGCTGCGCGGCACCGACATCGTGGTGCTGTCGGACGAGATTTACTCGGAGCTGACCTATGGCGATGAGCGCCATGTCAGCATTGCCAATCTGCCCGGTATGCAGGAGCGCACGGTTTTGGTGCAGGGCTTTTCCAAGGCGTATGCCATGACCGGCTGGCGGCTTGGCTATGCGTGCGGGCCGAAGCCCATCATCAAGCTGATGACGAAAATTCACCAGTCGTGCATCATGTGCGCGCCCACGACAAGCCAGTACGCCGCGGTGACGGCGCTGCGCCAGTGCGACGCAGACATTGAAGCCATGCGCGCCGAGTACGATATGCGCCGCCGTCTGCTGGTCAAAAGCCTGAACGATATGGGGCTTTCGTGCTTCGAGCCGGAGGGCGCGTTCTACGTGTTCCCGTACATCGGCTCAACGGGCTGCACCAGCGAGGAATTTTGCGAAAAGCTGCTGTTTGCAAAGCGCGTGGCGGTGGTGCCGGGCACGGCATTTGGCGCTTCGGGCGAGGGATATGTGCGCATCAGCTATTCGTATTCCATTGCGCATCTGACCGAGGCGCTCATGCGCATCGAGGCGTTTTTGACAGAGCTGAAGCAGGGATAGAATAGGCGGCGCAGCCAAAAATGCAAAAGCAAAGGGAGAAAACAGCACACATGGAAATTGCACAGACGCACAAGGTCATTTGCAAAGCGGTGGGGGATTACGACCAAAGCGCCGTAAACGCCGCGGTAGAAGCCGTTTTTGCCGCGTGCCCCGGCACGGCGGTGCTGCATGCGGGCAGCCGCGTGCTGCTCAAGCCGAATTTGCTGGCAAAGCACCCGCCGCGGCACGCGGTCACAACGCATCCTGTCGTTTTGCGTGCAGCCATTGCCGCATGCGTTGCGCGCGGGGTGCTGCCGCAGGACATCACCGTGGCGGATTCCCCCGGCGGGCTGTACAATGCCGCAACGCTGCGCGGCATCTACAGGGCGGCGGGCTATACCGCCGTGTGCGAGGCGAGCGGCGCACAGCTTTACACCGCCTGCGAGAGCGCGCCGCGCAAAGCGGACGGCGTATTGGTGCGCGAATTTAACTTGATCGCACCGGTTCACACGGCGGATTTCATCATCAATTTGCCCAAGCTGAAAACGCATATGATGGCGGGCATGACCTGTGCCGTGAAGAATTTATTCGGCACCATTCCGGGGCTGCAAAAGGCAGAGCTGCACACGCGCTTTTCGGAAAAGGATCGCTTTGGCGACATGCTGGTGGACTTATACGCGTGTGTCGCGCCCAATCTGCACCTTGTGGACGGCATAACGGCGATGGAGGGGGACGGCCCTGCGGGCGGAGCGCCGCGCAACGTGGGCGTTATTTTTGGCGGCGAGGACGCATTTACGGTTGACTTGCTTGCCGCGCAGATCATCGGCATCAGCCCGGCGCAGGTTCCTTATTTAAAGGCGGCGCAGGGGCGCGGCCTGTGCGCGCAGCACTTTGACGCTGCGCTGCTGCTGGGTGATACGGTCGCCGCCGCGCCCGTGGCGGGCTACAAGCTGCCGTCGGGTACCGCCAAGCTGAACTTTACAAGCCGCGTGCCGGGCATACTAAGCGGCGCGGCGGAACGGGTGATGCAATCGGTTGCGCCGCGCCCGAGCATTGCGCGCGCCAAGTGCATCGGCTGCGGAAAATGCGCAGAGATATGCCCCGCGCACACCATTGCAATCACGGCGCAAAAAGCGCGGATTGACCCAAAGCACTGCATCCGCTGCTTTTGCTGTCACGAGGTCTGCCCCGTCAAGGCCATTGACGTAAAGCGCTTCGGCGCGTTTAATCTGTAATATTTTGGAACAGAAGGAAGATTGCCATGTACAGCGTAACCGTGCTTGCACCCGCAAAACTGAATTTGACGCTCGACATCACGGGCATCGCCGAAAACGGCTATCATCAAATGGATATGCTGATGCAGACCGTGAGCCTGTACGAGCGCGTTATCCTGCGCAAAAGCCGCCGTCTGCGGCTGACGCTGCCGGGCAGCAAGGTGCCCGCCGGGCCGCACAATACGGCAACCAAGGCGGCGCTTGCGTTTTTTCACGAGACGGGGCTGCTGGCCGGGGTGGATATCATCGTGCATAAGGCGGTGCCTGTGCGTGCGGGCATGGCGGGCGGCAGCGCCGATGCCGCCGCCGTGCTGGTGGGGCTGAATGCGCTGTACAACGCGCACCTCTCCGTGCAGACGCTGTGCCGTCTTGGCGCGGGCATTGGCGCGGACGTGCCGTTTGCTGTTTTGGGCGGAACGGCGCGCGCCACGGGCATTGGCGAGGTGATGCAGCCGCTTGCCGCGTGTCCGCCGTGCTGGTTCACCGTGTGTATGCCCGCCTATGGCGTGTCCACACCGCAGGCCTTTGCGCGGTACGACAGCGTCGGCACAAACCTGCACCCCGATACCGCCGCCGCCGCCGCCGCGGTGCAGTCGGGGGATTTGTATGCCCTGTGCGCCGCGATGGGCAATGCGCTGCAATTTTCGAGCGAGAGCGCGCACAACGCGCCCATCTGTGCCATGCTGCGCAAATGCGGTGCGCTGAGCGCCCTGATGACGGGCAGCGGTGCGGCGGTGTTCGGCGTGTTTGACAGCGAGAAAAAAGCAAAAATTGCCAAAGAAGCGCTGCGCCCGCGCTATCCCGAGTGCTGGGTGGTACAGCCTGTGGGGCGGGGCGCGCAGGTGATTGGGTGACAACAGCCGCATGGCGTGCCAATAAGCCGATGCTTGTGCCGCGTAGGATTGCATAAAATAAAAAAAACAGACCACACTCTCTGTAAGCAAAAACAATTTACATACGGGGAGTGTCTTTTTTATGAAAAAATGGGAGCTTGCGCTTTTACTGGGTCTTGTGCTGGCTGTTTTTTGTGCGCAATTCACCACGTTTGCCCAGAGCTGTGATGCCGTGCGCGGCGATACGCTGCGGCTGCATATTCTGGCAAATTCCGATGACGAGGCGGATCAAGGCTGCAAGCTGGCGGTGCGTGACGCATTGCTGGCATCGTATGGCGGGCAGCTTGCCCAGGCGGGAAGCCTTGCCGAGGCAAAAAGCACGGCGCAGGGTCTGCTGCCTGCCATGCAGTATACCGCAAAGCAAATTGTTGCTGCGCGCGGCTTTGACTATCCTGTCAGCGTGCGGCTGGAGCGCATGTATTTTGCACCGAAGCAGTACGAGGAATTTACACTGCCGGCGGGCGATTACGACGCGGTGCGCGTGGAAATTGGCACAGCAGCGGGGCATAACTGGTTCTGCGTGATGTATCCGGCGCTGTGCCTGCCCGCCGCCGGAGAAAACAGTGCAATGGCGGTGTACACCGCCGCAGAGCAGCGCGCGGTCAAAACGCCCTACACCGTAAAATTCGCCGTGCTGGAATGGGCACAGCATCTGCGCTGACGGCACAAAATTCACGCGCGGCGACCGATCAAAAAAGACACCGCGGCAGTGTCCGCGCGGAGCTATGCCGCGCGGGCACTGCTTTTTTGATGTTTGCCCTTGCCGCGCTGCTTTTTCTATTTGGGCTTGCGGCGTTTCCGGTGGACTTTTTTATCAAAATCATATATAATAAAGGCTATTATGGAAGGGGCTGCCAGACGGTGACCCGTGGTGCGAAAGGGGCTTTGTGATGCGACACAAAAATCAGGCAGAGTATAGCTTGATCAGCGCGCTGGCAGATGCGTGTCTTATCATGGCGGCGTATTTTATATCCGTTTGGCTGCGCATCATGGTATTTACCGATAAGCCGGAGAGCTTTGAAGTTGTGCTGGCACCCAAAAGCTTGCTCGCAGCCGCAGTTTCCGCCGGAATTATGGTGGTACTGTACGGCTTTTTGGGGCTGTACGGCACGGCGCGGCACGGCGCAAGCAGGCGGGAATTTTATTATTTGGCCTGCGTCAACGGGTTTGGCGTACTCATCATCGGCACGGCGCTGTATGTGTTCCGGCTGGAAGACTTTTCGCGCATGGTGCTGGTTTATTTCTTTGTGCTTTCCTGCGCGTTCATTTACGCAAAGCGTGCTGTTTTGCGCTACATATTGCTGCGTGCGCGGGCGCGCGGACGCGGGCGCTGCACCGTAGCGCTGATTGGCGCGGGGGAGCTTGCGGTGCGCTATTATAAAAATGTGGTGTGCGATGCACAGTACGGCTATACCTTCAGCGGCTATTACGCGCAGGAGCAAACGGAGGTGCTGCCGCAGTACAAGGGGACCTTTGCGCAGCTGCGCGGCGCACTTGCGGCGGGCGGCGTGGACGAGGTTGTCATCGCCATGCAGCAAGCGGACGAAGAAGCCATTGGGATGCTGGTGTCGGCGTGCGGTCGCTTTGGCGTTAAGGTGTCTGTCATTCCGCCGTATAACGACTTTATTCCCTCGACCCCTCAGGTGGAGCCGCAGGGCGGCCTCAAGCTGATGACCGTGCGCAGCGCGCCCGACAAGGGCGTTGTGTGGCGGGCGGTAAAGCGCACGATGGATCTTGGAATGAGCGCGCTGGGTCTTGTGGTTCTGTCGCCGATCATGCTCTGCGCGGCGATTGCCGTCAAGGCATCGTCGCCCGGCGCGGCCATTTTTCGGCAGCAGCGCGCGGGCAAAAACGGCGTGCCGTTTGCCATGTACAAGTTCCGCAGCATGTACAGCGATGCCGAGGAGCGCCTTGCAGAGCTGCAGGACAAAAACGAATCCGACGGGCCGACATTTAAAATTGCGAACGACCCGCGCATCACGCCCGTCGGGCGCTTTTTGCGCAAAACAAGCATCGACGAGCTGCCGCAGCTATTTAATATTTTGCGGGGCGATATGAGCATTGTGGGGCCGCGCCCGCCGCTGCTGCGCGAGGTTGCACAGTACAGCGACTGGGACTGGGGCCGCCTCACGGTCAAGCCGGGGCTGACGTGCTTTTGGCAGATCAGCGGGCGCAGCGACATCAGCTTTTCGCAGTGGATGCAGCTTGATTTGAAATATGTCGAGGAGCAAAGCTTTTGGACGGATGTGAAAATCATCTTTAAAACCGTGTGGGTGGTGCTGTGCGGCAAGGGCGCGTATTGACGCGCCGCTTACAGCAGAAAGCAGAAGGGGAGAACGCCATGAATCAGCCGCTGCGCGTGGCGCAAATGATCGGGAAAATGAATACCGGCGGCGTGCGCACCATCGTGCTGGACTATTACCGCCGCATGGACAAAGCCGCGGTGCAGTTCGATTTTTTTGTGGACGCAGATTCACACGATGTGCCGTATGCGGAGATAGAGGCGGCGGGCGGGCGCGTTTTTGTCGTGCCGCCGTACCAAAGGCTGCCGCAGTATCTGCGCGCGCTGATCCGGCTGTTTAAAGAAAACCATTACACCGTTGTGCATGCGCATATCAACACGCTGTGTGTGTTCCCGCTGTTTGCGGCGTGGCTTGCGGGCGTGCCCGTGCGCATTTGCCACAGCCACTCCACCGCGCACAAAAGCGAGGGGAAGCGCGCGCTGTTAAAATATCTGCTGCGCCCGTTTGCGCGCGTGTTCGCCACCGATGCGTTTGCCTGCGGCGAAAAGGCGGGGCGCTGGCTGTACGGGGATCATTGCTTTGACAGCGGGCGTGTGTTCGTGCTGCCGAATGCGGTGGACACGCCGCGCTTTGTCTATGATGCGGCGGCGCGCGACAGCCTGCGCAAGGAGCTGGGCATTGCGCAGGACGCGTTTGTTGTGGGGCATGTCGGGCGCTTTATGCACCAGAAAAACCACAAGGGGCTGCTGGATATTTTTGCGGCGGTGCTGCAAAAAAAACAAGGCGCAAGACTGCTGCTTGTCGGTGAGGGAGAGCTGATGGACGAAGTGCGCGCCGCCGTGCACGCGCGCGCGGATTTCGCACAGGACAGCGTTATTTTTACAGGTGCGCGCGCGGACGTGAACCGGCTGTATTCGGCGATGGACGTGTTTTGCCTGCCCAGCTTTTACGAGGGCATGCCCGTTGTGGCGGCTGAGACGCAGACAAGCGGTCTGCCGTGCGTATCTGCCGACACCGTCTCGCGCGAGGCGGGCATGACGGCGCTGGTGCGCTTTGTGCCGCTGAGCGCGCCGCCCGATGTGTGGGCGCAGGCGGTGATAGACGCGGCTGCGGCCTATGGCGCGCGCCGCAGCTGGAATGCGGAGGTTGCGGCGGCGGGCTTTGACCTTGCACAGCAGGGCGCGCGGCTGCAAAACGTGTATCTGTCCCGCGCGGCGGGCTACAGCGTCCATGAAACCTACGCGCCCTAGCAGCGCGTGCGTTCGGACAAAAAACAGCGAAAAGGGGATGTAAATGCCGGTGCAAACACTAGGAAAAAGAGAAGCGCTTGTCAGTGTTGTTGTGCCGGTGTACGGCGTGGAGCGCTATCTTGCGCGCTGTGTGGACAGTATTTTGGCACAGACCTACCGCGCGCTTGAAATTATTCTTGTGGATGACGGCGGACGCGATGCGTGTCCGCAGATGTGTGACACTTATGCGGACAGGGATGCGCGCGTGCGCGTGATTCACAAGGCAAACGGCGGCCTGTCCGATGCGCGCAACGCGGGCACCGCGCAGGCGCAGGGTGACAGCGTGCTGTTTATCGACAGCGACGACTGGGTGCATCCGGAGCTGGTGGCCTATCTTTTGCGTGCGCGGCAGGAAACCGGTGCGCAGATTGCCGTGTGCGACTGGTACTATGCCGATGCGTACACCGCGCCGACAGCGCTGCCGTATGCTGCGCCGCAGGGCATGTCCGGCTGCGATGCCGTGGCGCGTATGCTGTATCAGCAGGATTTTACCACCTGCGCGTGGGGCAAGCTGTACCCGCGCAGTGTGGCGCAGCAGTTTTTGTACCCCGTTGGGAAAAACTGCGAGGACTTGTTCACAACCTATAAAATGCTGTACAGCGTGGCGCAGGTTGCCTATGTGAAATTGCCGCTGTACGCATATTTCCGCCGTCCGGACAGCATTATGGGCGCAGCCTATACCGAAAAGAATCTTGACCAGTTGGATGCTGTGGATGAAATTGCGGCGTTTGCGGCGCGGGAATGTCCTGCGCTGCAAAGCGCGGCAAGCGCGCGGCGGTTTAGCAGCTACTGTCAGCTTTGGCTGCGGCTGCCGCGCGAAAAGCGCGCGGCCTATACGGCGCGTCTGCGCGGCGGGCTGTCACAAACAGCGCCGGAGGTGGCAAGAGATAAGCGCTGCCGCGCAAAAAACCGTGCGGCGGCTGTGGCGTATCGGCTTTTCGGCACCGCGGGGCTCAGTCTGCTGGGCGGGCTTGCAAAGGGACACTGACGGCGGGAAAGCGCAAAGAAATCGGGAGCTGTCGCCGCAAAAGAAAAAGCCGGTGCCGACAAACAGGAGCGCGACCGCGCAAATCGTGTGCAGCACGGCGCATGGCGGCGGCGCAAGATAAACAGGGAGTATGCGCATGAAAAAAGTTCTGATCATCAGTGAATACATCACGCCCCTGCAAGCGGTCGGCTCTATCCGCTGGACAAAGCTTGCAAAATATCTCGCCAAAAATGAGGACTGCGAAATTACGGTTTTGACCGACGAAAAGGATTTTGACAAAGCGCGGCCGGACGGCAACTGGCAGCGCCTTGACGCAACACTCGCCCCGGACAGGGCGTATCTTGCGCATTATCTTTCGGTGCCGAACGGCGCGCTTTTGCGGTGGTATTATGGGCGTAAAAACCGGCGGCTTGTCGCGGCGCTGGGCGCGGCGGCGGGGATGCAGGGGGCGCTTGCTCCGCAGACGCTGCCCGTATGGAAGCAGGCGCTTTTGGATGTGGTGCATTTTGGCAAGGAGCAACTGCTGGCACACGCGGCAAAACGCTTTTTGCGCGGAATGACGCTTGATTTTGACGTGATCATTTCCACCTATGGCCCCGCGTGGCCGCATTTGGCTGCACAGTGGGCAAAGCGTCGTCATCCGGAGCTTTGCTGGCTTGCGGATTACCGCGATTTTTGCTATGTGCCGGGAAAATGCCTGATCGGCAAGCGCTATTACAGCAACTTTGCCCCGCGGCACACCGCACAGGCCGATTGCGTGCTGTTGACAGGCGCGGATATGGCAGATCAGCTGCGGCTGCCGCCCTGTCAAAAACGGGTGTGCGTGACAAACGGATTTGACCCCGATGACGCGCGCCCCGCGCAGGCGACGGATCAATTTTATCTTGTCTATACGGGCGCGCTGTACGATGCGGGCGAAATGAAAAGCGATATGCGCCCCGTTTTTCGCGCATTATTGCAGCTGCAAAACGCGGGCGTGCTGACACCGCAAACGGTACAGGTATGCTATGCCGGCAGCGAAAAGGATCGCTTTTTACAGCAGGCGCAGGAGTGCGGCGCGCAAAGCTTTGCACAGGCGCTTGGCGTGCTCCCGCGCGAGCAGGCGCTGGAATGGCAGAAGAAAGCTGCGCTGCTTTTGATGTGTACGTGGAACACGCCGCAGATGTGCGATATGACCACGGCGAAAACCTATGAATATATGCTTGCGGCAAAGCCCATTTTATGTACGGTATCGGGAACACTGGCAAAATCCGGCCCGAAGAACACAATCGAGACCGGCAGGCTTGGCTTTTGCTATGAGCAGGCATCGGATGCGCAGGACTTTCCCGCGCTGGTTGCCTATCTTGCGCGTGCGTATGCACAGTGGCAGCAAACGGGTGCGGTGGCGTATGACGCAAACGCGCAGTTTGTCGCGCAATTTGCGCACCCGCAGCTTGCGCACTGCGTGGCGCAGCAGATGGAAAAAACACAGCAGGCATAAAGCAGCTTTCAAATATACCCTAGGCTAGAAAGGAGGGCGGCGGCGTGGCAAAGCAGATTTCTCTGCGCAGCACGGGCAATTTGGGCAATCAGATGTTTCAGTATGCGGCGGCGCGCCGGGTGTCGCTGCAAGAGGGCGGCGCGCCCATCCAAATAGAGCTTGGCGGCGCGTTTCACACCGACTGGCTGGCGGATTTTACGGCACCGCACACGCTGTGCAAAAAAAGCCGGCGCACACCGCTGCAAGCAGTCCTGCGCAGCGCGCTGCACTGGATTCGCTATGCCGTTTTGCGGCAGGATGTGGGCAAAATTCAAAAGCTTCAGCGCCCGCTGCAGCCGTGGCTGAACCGTCTCGGCGTATATTACTATTCCTATGGATATTATCCGTTTGCGGCCGCAAAATGCGACAATATCATACTGGAGGGCTATTTTGAGACGGCGCAATACGCCGACGCAATCCGTGATACCCTTTTGCGCGATTTTACGCCGCGCCATGCACCGCTGGTTGAAAATGCATCGCTGTATGAGAAAATACAAAGCACAAATGCCGTGTGCGTCAGCGTGCGCAGGGGCGATTTTGTCACGGGCGCAAACAGCGCCGACGCGGCGGACTGCAATGTGTGCACCGCAGACTATTTTCAGCGCGCCATCGCATATTGCAAGGAGCATCTGGAGCAGCCCGTGTTTTTTCTTTTTTCGGACGACACGGCATGGGCGCGTGAGCATCTGGCGGCTGACGGCTGCGAGGTGTATTGCGAGCGCGGCACAGACCCCGTGTGGGAAAAGCTGCGGCTCATGTACAGCTGTCGGCATTTTATCCTCTCAAACAGCACGTTCAGCTGGTGGGCGCAGTATCTGTCGCGCAGGCATGACAAGCTTGTCATCGCGCCAAGCCGCTGGCGCAACCACAGTGTCAACAGCGAAATTTACGAGAAAAGCTGGGTGCTCTTATCGCCGGATGCGGAAAACCCCGTATTGTGAGCAGGCGTGACAGAGATACGGGACAGGATGCTGCGCGCAGCGGTTTCGGAAAATATAAAGTACGGGAGAATGCACATGGCCTATCACACGATGCAGTTTGCAGAGCTTGAGCGCGAGTACAAGCTTTTTTCGTTGACCTATCACGGCGTGCCCTATTGGCAGCTGCTGCGCCATCCCATCTCGGAGTGCTGCCTTCATCACGCGGACAAGGTGGAGACGGTGCTGCCGCGGCATACGGAAAAAACGCGCTTTGCAAAAATGTTTTTTGCCGCAGTGCGCGAGACGGTGCGTCAGAATGCGCGGCTGCATAGCTTGCGGCATGCGGAGGTGCTGCTTTTTCGCACGGAGGGCGAGCGGCGCATTGGCGATGAGACGGTCAATCCGCTGTTTGACTGCATCGACTACACGGGGCTGACAACGCAAAGCGTTTGGGATACGCAGGAATTTTTGAAGCTGCCCGCCGCTGCGCGCTATACAATCGCGCCCGCCGTGCTGCGTGGATATCTGTACAAGCTGTGGTATCGCTTCACGCGCAAATGGACGCGCGACAAGGCGGCCTATGCGCAGCTGCAAAGCACGGTCGCGCTTGTAAATAGGACGTTCGGCACACAGATTACGCAGGCGGAGGTCATCGGCTACGAGAACGAAATTCTCTATTTAATTTCTGCGCACAAGGGCTTTGTGCCGTATTTTAAAAAGCTGCTGCGGCGCGTGCAGCCAAAGGTCATCGTTATGAACTGCTATTATATGGTGCCGAGCTTGATGATGATTCAGGCGGCACGCGAGCTTGGCATTCAGACGGTGGAATTGCAGCACGGACATATTTACAACCATATTTCGTACTGCTTTGCGGACAAAACACCGCAGGGAAAGCTGGTTCCCGATGTGTTTTTTGCGTTCAATCGCTTTTTTGCGAATGCCTGCAGCTTGACAGATGCGACGCGCATCGTTGTGACCGGCTACCCGTTTTTGGAGCGCAGCCTTGCGCACTATGACCGCGCGCCGCTGGACGACAAAACAGTCGTGTTTTATTCACAGGTGAGCCTTGGACATAAGCTGACGAAATTCATGCTTGATTTTGCCGCATTGGCTGCGCCGCACGGATATCATGTGGTGTGCAAGCTGCATCCGGCCGAGTGCGCGGACTGGCGCACCATGTATCCCGAGCTGATCACAGCGCAGATAGACGCTGTGGACGATGACCGCAGCACGAATGTGTATGCCTATGTGGCAACGCATCGGTATCAAGTGGTGGCGGATTCCACCACCGCGTTTGAAATCGCAGCCGTGCCGGATGCAAGGCTGTATATTCCGCTTTCATGCCCGCACGGCAACACGCAGCCCATGCTGGAGTTGGGGTTTGCGCAGGGCGTGGAGAATCCTGCGGCGCTGCTTGCGGCGATTCTTGCGGATGCGTCCGGCGCACCGTCTGCCGCTGCGAGCGAAAGGAATGCGGCGGGTGAGCCGTTTTGGCCGACGGGGGCTGCACAAAACGTCGGCAATGCGCTGCGTGCGCTTGTAAGCGCGGAACTATAGCAATGTGATTTCACATTGCACCGGTGCATCGTCTGCGGCCGGCACATAGAATCGCCCCGCGAGGGGATTGATCGCAGCTTCGTAAGCTGTAAAAAGCATGAATGTCTAGGAAAACTGCGATAGGAAGCGCGCGGGCAAAATAGAAATAAGAGGGGAGAACAGAACATGGCAGGCAAGCAGGGCGTTAACCGCATTGCGGCGTATAATATTTTAAGCACGGTCGTGCTCAATGCGCTGTCATTTTTGTCATCGCCGATTTTTTCGCGCATGTTGGGAACGCAGCAGTATGGCATCATCACAATTTACAGCACATGGGCATCGTTTTTTTTGCTGCTGATTGGCTTGCAGACCACGGGCACAATCGGCACCGCATGGGCAAATCTTCCGAAGGAAAAACACAGCGCCTATGCCTCGTCCGTCATGGCGCTGTCCGGCTTGTCTTTTTTTGCCATGCTGGCGCTTGTGTTTGTTCTGCGCGGGCCGCTGTCGGCCGCAAGCGAGTTAGGAAGCGGCATTTTGCTGCTGATGACGGTGCATGGCTTTGGCACATTCTGCGTCAATTTTTTAAACGCGAAGCTCACATTTGATTTTTCAGCCGGAAAAAACTTTATCCTTGCATTGGCGATGTCGGTCAGCACCATTGGGCTGTCTTTTTTGTGCATGTGGTTTATGCCGAGCGACAAGCTGTATCTCGGACGTATTCTTGGGATGGCGCTGCCCTATTGTGTGATGGGACTTTGCATTCCTCTTGCACTTTGGCGTGCGGGGCGCACGCTGTTTCAGAAGGAATACTGGCTTTTCTGCCTGCCGCTGTGTATTCCGCTTATTTTTCACGGCATTGCGGGCATCATTCAGTCGCAGAGCGACCGCATTATGCTGCAAAAGATGATGGATAATTCCGTGGTCGGCATTTACGGCCTTGCCTACGCATTTGCCAACGTGTTGGAGACGGTGCGCTATGCGTTTAACAACAGCTGGGTGCCGTTTTATTACGATTATACAGGCCGTGGAGAGATAGAAAAAATGCTGTGCCACGCGCGCAACTATCTGTTTTTGCTCACGGGGCTTATCATGGGGTTTATTCTGCTTACGCCGGAGGTGTTTCACCTGTACGCCGGGCGTGCTTTTTGGGAGGGAACAAGGTACATTCCCGTTTTTGCGGCGGGCAGCTTTATGATGCTTTTATATACGTTTCCCGTCAATTACGAGTTTTATCGCCGCAAAACGCGGCACATTGCGTTTGCCAGCATCATGGCGGCGCTTGCCAATATCGGAATGAACCTTTGGCTGATTCCGCTTTACGGGGCGATGGGCGCTGCCGTGGCTACACTGGCCTCCTATGTGCTGCTGTTTGTGTTTCATCACTGTGTCGCAAAATATGTGTTGGGGGGCGGATATCCGTTTAAGGTGCGGATTTTCCTCCCCTATCTGACAGGCGTTTTCGCCGCAGCCGCAGCGTTTTACCTGCTGTATGATTTCTGGTATCTGCGCTGGGCCATGGCTGCCGGTGTGGGCGTGGCGCTTGTAGTAAAAGTTTGCCGCAACAGGGCTTTGTTTTGACGCATATCGCACGAAAAAGGCACACTGTGAATTTCGCGGAAAGTAAAATTTATTGGAATGAAGAAATTCGGCTTGACTTTTTTGCCGGTTCTGTATTATAATATAAAAGCTTTCTATTCGCCGGTGTGATGGAATTGGCAGACGTGCGGGACTCAAAATCCCGTGGTAGCGATACCGTGTCGGTTCGACCCCGACCACCGGCACCA
>JAVXUG010000011.1:43206-48962 GCA_036642215.1 Ruthenibacterium sp. | reverse complement strand
AGACGATAATGTCCGCGTCGCACCATTTGGCAAGCTGATGCTGCGTCATGGTTTTCCCGGTGCCAAAGCCGCCCGGAATCGCCGCCGCGCCGCCCTTTGCGATGGGAAACAGCGCGTCAATGACGCGCTGCCCTGTGATGAGCGGCGTGTCGATGGGCTTTCGCTTTGTCACGGGGCGCGGTGTGCGAATGGGCCATTTCTGCGCGAGGCAAATGTCTTTTTCTTCGCCCGCATCGGTCTTGATTTTGACAATCGGCTCAAGCACCGTGTGCGGCCCGTCCGCAGCCACCCATGTGACAATGCCCGACAGCACCGGCGGCACCATGCTTTTGTGCGTGATGATGCTCGTCTCCGGACAAGTGGCGATGATATCGCCGCCGTGCAGCGCATCGCCCACCTTGACCTTGACGCTCACATCCCACTGCTTTGTCGCGTTCAAACTGTCGGCGCTCACGCCCGTGGCAATGTACGCGCCGTGCTGCGCGGCAATCTCGCCGAGCGGACGCTCAATGCCGTCGTAGATATTGGTCATGATGCCCGGGCCAAGCGTAGCCGAAAGCGGCGCGCCGCTGCCCCGCACCGGCTCGCCCACCTGCAAGCCCGTCGTGTTTTCGTACACCTGAATGGTGGTGCGCTGCTCGTTTACCATGATGACTTCGCCAATTAGGCCGGCCTTGCCGACGTAAACCATCTCCATCATGGAAAATGCGACGGTATCCTTTACGGTGACAACGGGGCCGTTGATGGAGTAAATGACGTTATTCTGCTGCATTGTCCTGCTCCATTCCCACCGTGTCCACGCGCAGCTTGCAGCGCTGTAAAAACGCCGTGCGCTCGTCGCGCATGCGCTGACCCAGTGTCTCGTCGTATAAAATGCGCCCGCATTGCAGCTTTGCGCCGCCGATGCGGATGCTGGGGTCGTTTGCAAATTGCACCTTGGGCAGCAGCTTTTGCAGCGCGGCCTTTGGCGCGTCGTCGCCGATGCGCAGATACACGGTGCAGCCGTCCTTTGCCCGCTCGGCATAAGGTGCCAGCGTGTCCGCGACAAAGGCTGCATAGGCGGGCGTTTTTGTAAACTCGTCCAGCTGCTCCTCGCACTCTGCAAACAGGCCGTTGACAAGCTGCTTGCGGTAGATGAGCAGCTTTTGCAAATTGCTCTGCCTTGCCCCCGCAATTCTGCGGCGCAGCGCGGCCTCGGTATCTGTAGTGTGGGCGGCAACGGGGTCGCCCTTTGCCTGTGCCATCTGTGCGTCATAGGCCGCGCGGCTGTCGCACTGCGCCTGCTCTAAAATGCGCTGCGCCTGCTCGCCGGCCGCCTCCAGCACAGAATTTTCAAACCCGTCGTAAGCCTTTTCCGGCTGCACCATTTCGGCAGCCGAGAGTTTGGCAGTTTTGTTCACTGGTTACACCTCAAATCTTTACACCCACAACCTCGGAGATATAGCGCTTGATGCTGTCGCCGGGGTTTTGGTCGCTGTGTCTGTCCGGCATTTCCACAATGAGCGGCTTTTTGCGCTTGAGCTTATACTCAAACACAATGTCCGCGCAGGCGGCAATGAGCTTATCGGTCATCAGCACAAGGCCGATTTCCTCATCGGCACACGCACGCTCCAGCGCGGCGCGCACCTCCTCCGGCTCGTGCGCGATTACCCCGCGCACGCCCACAAGCTGCATGCCCGCCAGCGTGTCCATATTGTCGCTGATTAAGAAATACTTCATGGGCGCGCCCTCAGATTTTTGCCAGAATCAAAATAGACACCAGCATGCCGTACAGCGCAATTCCCTCGCCCAGCGCGACGAAAATAAGCGATTTGCCAAAGGTTTTTGCATCCTCGGTCAGTGCGCCGATAGCAGCGGGCGCGCCGGCACCGACCGCAATGCCCGCGCCGATGCCCGCAACGCCCACAGAGAGCGCGGCGGCCAGCAGGCCGATGCCCACGTTATTGCCGCCCACACTCACGGCGGCGGATGCGGGTGCGCCCTCGGCAAAGCTGAACGCTGCCAGCACAAGAGAGGTTGCCGCCATCAGGGCGACGACAAGCAAGGTGCGGACAAGTTTTTTTGTATTTTTCTGTTTCATAAAGCTACAACTCCATTTCTTCTCTATCGGGTGGTTTTTTATTGTTTTTCCTGTATGAAAACCGCTCATCCCTCCTCGTGGGTCAGCCGGATTTTCAGCGGTTCGTAGGGTGCGCCGCTCGCCTCAAAGAAGCGGCTGAACATCTCGTAAAATTCAAGGCGCAGCACCTGAATGGCGACAAACAGACCCTCCATGGCCATGACGAAAATATTGCCCAGCACATAGACAACGCCCTGCACGGCAAGGCTGCCGGACATGCCCGCCAGCGTGGCGACAACGCTCATCATGCCCGCGTGCGCCAGCACAAAGCCGCCCACGCGCAAAAAGCTCATCGTGTTGGACGCAAAGCTGAGCAGCGCGTCAAACAGATCAAAAAAGCCATTTGTCAAAATTTCGCCCACGCTTTCCTCCAGCTTTTCGCCGGAAAGCTTTGCGCAGATTGGCTCGGCAAAATAAATGGAAAGGAACGGCACGACAAGGCACACAACGGTAAACGCCGTGCTGCCGACAAACGGCAGATCAATGCCCAGTGCCATTTTGAGCAGCAGCGCAATCAGCGACAGGTAGAACACAAGCCCCGCCAGTCCGTTGACCGAAAAGATGGTTTTTGCGTAGACGTGCCGCCTAAAGTTGCACAAAATGCCCGTGCAGATGGCGGCTGTAATAATGAACACGCCCGCGCCGATGGACGTAATCAAAATGCCGCTGATATTGTTTGGCTCCATGACGGCAATCGGCAAAAACGAAATGCCGAGCGCGCCATGGTAAACGCCGTCAAGCAGATGCTCAAACCCGAACACACTGCCGTAAATAAAGCCGAACAGCACGCTGAAAATACTGCACCGCGACAGGACAAGGCCAATGTCCAGATGCATCATTTTATACATGACAAAATAGCCGACCAGCCCCAGTACAACGCCCTGTCCCACATCGCCGAACATGGCCCCGAACAAAATTGCGTAGGTGACCGCCACAAAGCTTGTGGGGTCGATTTCGCCATAGCCGGGCAGACCGTACATCTCCACAAACATTTCAAACGGGCGCGCAAACCAGTTGTTTTTCAGCTTGACGGGCGGCTTTGCGCCCTCCGCCGTGCCTTGGACATCGGCATCTTCATCCTCCAGCACCTTGACCCCGTGCACCGCCGACAGCGCCTTGTTCAGCCGCGCAACCTCCGTCTCCGGCGTGTAGCCGCTGATGTAATAGCTGTGCTCGAGAATCACAACATAGCGGTACATCTCAAAAATCTGCGATTCGTAATTCAGCCACGCGGTCATGGTGCGCAGCGTTTCCAGCTCTGCCGGGTTGGCAATATCGGACATATTGTCAAGCTGCTTTCGCTCGGCCTCAAGCTCGTTCTGCTGCGTCAGCAGCACCGCCAGGGCATCCTGCGGCGTGCCGTGCACAAAATCCGGCACCCACATGCGCTCGAAATACAGCGAGGTGAAAATATCGTCCACCTCGTCGGCGCGATCCTGCGGCACAAAATACATGCCCCAGTAATATTCGCCGTCAAAGTCATATTCGTTGAACGTAAACGCCTTGTCGGCATAGTACGGCAGCTTGAAATAGCTGTCCTTCGGCAGACGACCAAAGCGAACCTTTAAGTATTTGCAGGAAAAAATTTCATCGACATCCGAGTGCAGACCCGTCAGATGATACAGCTGCATTTTTGTCTGCTCGTAGGTGGCGAGACGCGCCTCAATCTCCGTTTTGCGCCCGCGGCGCTGCGCCACCTGTGCAGCGTACCGGTCAACGATGTTTTTCACATCCTTGAACTCACACTTCCTGCCGGTGTAGGGCGCAAAAGCGGCATCGCCGGAAAGATCCTTCAGCAGACCGATGGCCTGCGTGAGCAGCGGCGCATAGATGTTCTCCTGCGTGTCCGCCGCAGCCATAGCCGCATCGCTTGTGCTCTCCGGATGAAAGCATTCCTCGTTCGCCAGCACTTCAAGCGTTTGCTTCGGGCTTGTCTGCGGACCATAGATGTTGACGTGCTTCATTTTCACCATGCCCATGCGTGGCACCTCTTTCCTTTTATTGCTTCGGCCGTGCTACCCTGCGCGCCCTGCTATGCATATTTTAAAAACTGCTCGATGCTCTCAGGCGCAAGGCCATAGCGCACGCCCTCGATGATGGTGACGATATTGCTGCGCTCTAAATCGGCAAGGCACAGCACCGCCGCCAGCACCGTTTGCGGCGTACTGGAAAAGTGCAGCATCCGCTGCGCCTTTTTGTACAGCACGCGCTGCGCCGCAACATCGCTTGCATCGGCGGGGTTCGGCGTGCGGGCACCATACGCGGCGGCGGCACGGCTTTGGTTGTACAGCGTTAAAAAGTCGTTTAAATTCGGCGCGGCCGCCATGGCGTACAGCTGCTTTTGCTTGAGCACACCGTACACGGGCAGCAGCAACGCGCGCAGCTGCATGGGCGTGAACTGCTGCGCATAAAACGCCTTGATGCGAAACAGCAGATCAAGATTATAAATTTCGGCCTGAGCGCAGAACAATTCACGCATATCCGCCGCGGCGGTGCCGCGCATATCCTCGCTGATCTTTTTCAGGACAAAGGCGTAAAAATAGCTCTCAAGCGCATGCTCGCACGCGAGATAGTCAAGCGGCTGTCCCTGCTTTGGCAAAAGCGCCAGCAAAATGCGCTGATACGGCGTGCCCGTCAGCACTTTGCAGCACTCCTCTGCCGTATTCACGGCGGCAAGCTCCAGCAAGTTAAAGCTTGTCTTGCTGAGCAAAAAGCCCGGCAGCTGGACAATATACTGCTTTGCGTAGCCGATGCTGATGAGCCGCAGCTTTTGCAGCAGCTCGTTGATCTCGCATCTTACAAGAAAATATCCCCCGAAGTGACCGGGCCGAAAGCTGTAGCGCATGAGCGATTCATATTTAAAAAACACGTCCTTGCTCAGCGCCTGCTCCAGCTGCTCACGGTGCAGGTTTGTCTTGGCAATGCCGCCCAGCGTCGCTTTAAAATACGGGTGGTTTTGCAGCGTCGCCACCACCTCGATCACGCTGCGGCGGCGCATCAGCTCGCGATATTCCTCGCGCGTTAGGCGCATTGCGCCGATGTGCTTTGCCTTTGGAACAATGGCAAGCGCCGACCATTTCTGCATCACGGCGCGTCCCTCCTTTTTCTGTGCTTTATCCGCAGCGCACCCTTCATTTGACGGTGCTGCACGCGGTGACAATCTCTGCAAGCCATGCATCGCGGCTTGCATCAAACGCATCGTCCAGCGCGTGCTTTGCCTTAATATACGCGTCATCGGCCTTTTCCATGGCGGCGGCCTCGCGCACGGCAAGCGCCTGATCCTGCTTTTCCATTGCAAGCTTGTCCTGTGCGGCGCGCAGAGCAAGCGCGCGCTTTGCATCCTCGGCGGCCTGCCGGTTCAGCAGTGCCTTTTGCTGCTGTGCAGCCTCAATCATCTCGCGCGCCTTGCGGTCGGTTTCAATGATGCGGTCAACAAATGATTCCATAAAGCTCTCTCCGTTTTCTATCAGCATTTCCACGACGGCCTGTCTTAAAACAGCGCGAAAAGAAATCCACCGAAATCGCCATAAACGCAATGCTGAAAATGCGCCGTCCCAGCCATTCAGTGGATTGTGTAAAAAAAGACATACCTCATAGTACGCCTTTTTTTTATGTTTTGCAATAGGATAAATATGCA
>JAVXUG010000011.1:0-43106 GCA_036642215.1 Ruthenibacterium sp. | reverse complement strand
CGCCGGCGCGCGCTATCAGTTGACAATATTCTGCACGCCGCCCGCAAGAAAGCTGCGCAGGTTTTCAGCCACGGTGTTCGCCAAACGCACCAGCGCCTCCGGCGTTGCCCATGCGATATGCGGCGTAAGCAGGACGCGCGGCGCGCTCAGCAGCAGATTGTCCGGCGCAATCGGCTCCGCGCTTGCCACGTCGGCCGCATAGCCGCCCACCTGCCCCGCGCGCAGCGCATCCGCCATGGCCTTTTCGTCCACCAGCAAACCGCGCGCCGTATTGAGGATCAGCACGCCGCGTTTGCACAGCGCAAGGCTCTGCGCATTCAGCATCCCGCGCGTCTCCGGGGTAGAGGGACAGTGCAGGCTGACGACATCGCTGTCCGCCAGCAGCTCTGAAAGCGGCAAAAACGTGACGGCCTGCTGCGCATATTCCGGCCGCTGTGTGCGCGTGTGGCACAAAACCCGCATACCGAACGCCCGCGCAATCGCTGCCACCTGCTGCGCTATCGCGCCGTACCCCACAAGGCCAAGCGTCTTGCCGCACAGCTCTTTATGCGGCAGAATGCCGCACGCCGCGGGAATTTTTAGCTGCCAATGCCCCTGCCGCACCGCCGCGTCATAGCGCCCCGCGCTCTGGCACAGCTCCAGCAGCAGCGCAAAGGTCATCTGCGCCACGCTCTGGGTAGAATATGCGGGCACATTTGCCACGCCCACGCCATGGCGGCGACAAGCCGCAAGGTCAAGCAAGTCCACGCCCGTGGCTGTCACGCCCACCCATTTCAATCGGGGACAGGCGCGCAGCACCTCCTCGTTGATGCAGGCATTGTTCATAATGACAAGATCCGCGTCGCACAGGCGCGGAATGATCTCCTGCGGTTTTGTCCTTGGATACTGCACAAGCTCGTCCACCATCTGCGCGACAGGCGACCAGTCAAGATCGCCCTCCTGCAGCGCGTAGCTGTCTAAAATAACTGCCTTCATCCGTTCACTTTCTCCATTCGCACTTCGTTGACCTGCAGCGCAACCCCGCAAAAGCCGTGTTCCAAAAGGCGCGAGAGCGCATAGGTGTCCTGTAGTGCTACCATTATACTATTTTTTTCGTCTGTTTGCACGCTTGTGCGCAGGACAAATAAATAGTGCGGCCGCAGCGACACCAGCGGGCGGATGCCGCGCAGCACAAGCCCGCACGCAAAGCACTCCGCCGCAAATTTTGCGCCTGTTTGAACGGGCACCGACAAAAGAGGCGCTGCGTCACGACGGGCAGCGTTTCGCAGCAGCGCACCGGTAAAGCACTGCATCTGCGCGGCATTGCCCGCCGCCGGCAAAAGCAGTGCTGTGCCCGCAGAGGCCAGCCCCGTGGCGCGCACCGCCTGCGCCACGCAAACAGGTGCGTCCCACGGGCAAAGCCCGCCGCAAATGACCATTGCTCCCCCGCAAAAGCCGCCCCAAAGCTCTGCACAGCGCAGCAGCGCACAGAGCGCCGTCTCCTCTGCCCATGCGCCGTCGCGAAGCATCTGCGCGTACAGCGCCGCTGCCTCCTTCACATCCTGCCGCAGCAGCCGCCGCAGCGACAAGGAGGGCTGTGCCCCGCATTTTTCAATCATCGCCGCGCACCTCCCGTTCTATCACAGTTTTCCTAGACATTGACATTTTTACAGCTTGCGAAGCCGCGATAGCTCCCCCTTAGCGGGGCGATTCTATAGCAATCGGAAAGCATATTGCTCTATCACTATATGGGGTGCGCAATGAAATTTATGCGTGCGCGTGGACTTTTTTGCAGCAATACGTTATACTGTATTCATTATTACAAATCCAAGGCAAGGGAGGTCTTTTCTGTTATGAAGGGACGCAAGCTGGTGGTGCGCAAGGTTTTGCTGGGCATTGTGCTCGTTCTCCTTGCGGCAGCCATCACTGTTTTTATTAAGGAATCGCTCGACACGCAGGACCCCGAATCCGCCCTGCCGTTGATTACCGTGCGCTATAACGACGGCGAGATGTCCGCCCAGAACATCTATCGCGCGGGGTATCAGTGGAGCTTTTTTACAACGGTGGAGGACTGGCAGGCACCAGACCTTGCACCGGAGGATTTGCCCATCACACCCGTGGAGATTCAGCCGGGCACACCCCTTGAGATGAGCTTTTCCTCCACGCCGTCCTCGCTGCGCATCTGGCGCGCCGCGGGACGCTATTCCTCTGATTTTCTCGAGCTTTCGTGTCCGATCTCAGGTGAATTTTCAGCGCCCGCAAATCCGGGCATTTATCTTTATCGCGCCGTGGCAAGCTGGGGGCATCGCGGGGAAATTCAATACTATTTTGCGCTGTCCGTCATCGGCTGACGCGCTGTGTGCGCTATAGCCGCAGCCCCCGCACGCAGCGCCGCACGCCGTCTTTTTTTGGTATATTCATCCTAAAAAACCGCAGCCCCGTGCCAGCAATCGGCATGGGGCTGCGGTTTTTAGCGTTCCTCGCGGTGTTAGGTATTGCGCAGCACCTCTGCCAGAATATCTGTGCCGGCCTCAATCTGCGCGATTGTCGGCGACGAAAAATTCAGCCGCACCGCCCGGCAGGGCTGTGTGTCGTCCGCAAGAAAAGCGTAGCCCGGCACAAGCGCCAGCTTTTGTGCAAGGCACGCCGCCGTAAACGCTTTTACGTCTCTGTTTTCCGGCAGCAGCACCCACAAAAACATGCCGCCCTGCGGCTTTTCGTAGACTAATTCGGGGCACTTCGCCGTAAGACACCCCATCATATGGCGCGCCTTTTCGCCGTACAGCCGTCTGATTTTTGCAATGTGCGCATCCATATCGGTCTGCGTCAGCATCGCCTCGCACACGCGCTGCGCCCACACGTTTGTGTGCACGTCGTCCACCTGCTTTGCCACCGTCATGCGCGCGGCAAGCTCCTTTTGGCACACGCAATAGGCAAGGCGCATCCCCGGACATAAAATTTTCGAAAAGCTGCCCGCATAAATCACCGCCCCCTCGGTGTCAAGGCTTTTGATGGACGGCAGGTGCTCCCCCGCAAAGCGCAGCTCGCCATAGGGGTCATCCTCCAGCACCGGCACGCCGTAGCGAACGGCAAGTGCATAAACGGCTCTGCGCTTGGCAAGGCTCATGGTAAGCCCCGTCGGGTTTTGAAAGTTCGGGATGCAGTAAAAAAGCTTCGGCTTTTTCGGCGCTGAAAAAACCGCCTCCAGCGCATCCAAATCCACACCGTCGGACTGCAGGGGCACGCCCGCCAGCACCGCCCCGTTCGAGTAAAACGCATTGTACGAGCCGAGAAACGCCGGGCTTTCAACCGCGACCACATCGCCCTCGTTACAAAGACACTTTGCCGCAAGCTCCATAATCTGCTGGCTGCCGGAGGTGATCAGCAAATCGTCCGTTTCGCGCACAAGCGTCTCGTTTTGATGGCGGTTTGCAAAGGCGCGCATGGCACTGCGTACCGACGGCACGCCCTCGGTAATGGAATATTGCAGCATGGCGACCGGCTCTGTGCGCAGCAGTCGGTCAGAAAAATCCGCGATTTCCGCCGTGGGGAAGGAATCCGGTGCCGGATTTCCGCCCGCAAAGCTGATGAGCGTGGGATCGCTCATCTGCTTTAAAATTTCCCGGATGATGGACGGCTTCCTATTTGCCATACGGTCTGAAACAGGTAACTGCATGTAGTATTCTCCTCGCTTGTCCTCTGATTTTTTGATGCTTCGTGTTTTTATTCCTCGTCCTTCTCCTTTTCGCGGCAGACGGGCGCATAGCTTTTATCAATGGTCACAACCGTATAATACTGCACCTCCTCGTTTTCCACAAGAGCCTGAATGCGCGCCTTCAGCTCGGTGTCGCTCAGCGGAAAGTGCAGCGGCGTGACCACGTCAAAAATAAGGTTTGTGTGGCTCGGCCCCGCCACCATGCGAAAGTCGTGCAGCGTAAGCGCCGGCGAAATGGTGTGCAGCCTTTGCTCCATCCACGTGCGCTGCGTGCCGATGGCCTCGTCTCCGACCAGAATGGGGTCATAGTGGATGACAAACTGAAGATTGTCGTTCTCGGCAAAATCGCGCTCGATATTGTCGATGATATTATGGCTTTTCAGCACGTTTTCGGCGGCATCCATCTCCACATGCGCGCTGCCGAAGCGGCGACCGGGACCGTAGTCGTGCACCATGAGGTCATGCGTGCCCAGCACGCCGTCATAGCTTAAAATTTTATGCGCGATGTGCTGCGACAATTCCGCAGAGGGCGCTTCCCCCAGCAGCGGGTCGGCCGTGTCGCGAATCAAACCGATGCCGCTCCACAAAATGAACAGCGCCACAGCAAGCCCCATCATGCCGTCAAGGTTGATATTTGTCAGCCGTGCCACCACCGCCGCCGCCAGCACCACTGCGGTGGTTATGACATCGTTGCGGCTGTCGGCGGCGGTTGCTTGCAGTGTGCCGGAGCCGATGCGTTTGCCTATTGTGCGGTTAAAATACATCATCCACAGCTTTGTCAAAATGGACAGCACCAGCACAAGCACCAGCACCGCACTAAATTCCACCGGTGTCGGGTGCAGAATTTTATCAATGCCGGTGCGCGCAAGCTCAAGCCCGATGATGAGAATCATAATGGCGACCGCCAGCCCCGCAATATACTCAATGCGCGCGTGACCGTAGGGATGCTCCTCGTCCGCAGGGCGCGCCGACAGCTTGAAGCCAATCAGCGTGATGACGCTGCTGGAGGCATCCGATAAATTATTTACGGCATCGGCTGTGATGGAAATGCTGCCCGACAGCGTGCCCACAACAAGCTTCAGCGCGCACAAAAGCACATTGCACACAATGCCCACCGTGCCCGCCAGCTTGCCGTAGGCGGTGCGCACGGCGGTGTTGTGCACGTCGTTTGGATGTTTTATAAATCGCTTGATCAAAAGCTGTGTCACAGCCTTAGCCCCCCAAAAAGATATTCTTACTATCATATTCTACCGTGCGGCAGAATGCAACTGTTATTTTAGCACAATTGTCGCACGTGTTTTTGTGATTTGTGCTGGAAAATTCTGGTTAGCGCTTGCTGACCGCAGGCCGTCTGCACGCGGACAGCAGCGTGCAAGGCTCCGCGTTGACTTTTCATTGCAACGCCCACGCAAAAGAGCTATAATAAACAATAGAAATGCGCGAAGCGCGCGCTTTGCCACACAGAGCAACGCGCGCAAGGCGGGCCGCGCACCCGCCCGAAAGGAGTTTTCCCATGGAGAACAACGGCAAGGTCATCGCCCTGCTTATAGACGCGGAAAACGTGTCGCCCAAATACATTAAGACCATTCTGGACGAGGTGAGCTTATATGGCACGCCCGCCTATAAGCGCATTTACGGCGACTGGACAAGCAACGAGATGGCTGCGTGGAAAAAAATGCTGAACGAGCACAATATTGCGCCCATGCAGCAATTCAGCTATACGCAGGGCAAAAACGCGTCCGACAGCGCCATGATTATTGATGCCATGGATATTTTATATGCCAAAAACGTGGACGGCTTCTGTCTTGTCAGCAGCGATTCCGACTTTACCCGCCTTGCGGCGCGCCTGCGCGAAAGCCGTATGTTTGTCATCGGCATGGGCGAGAGCAAAACCCCCATGGCCTTTAAGAGTGCCTGTGACACCTTTAAATATCTGGATGTTTTGCTGGGCATGAAGGACGACAAGGCCGACGCAAAGCCCGCGAAGCAGGCTGCGGCAAAGCCGTCTGCCGCAGCAAAATTGCCCGCCGCCGGCAAAAAAACGCCGCGCGCAAAGGCCGCAAAAGCCGGTGCTGCAGCGCCGGCAGAGACGGTACCGGAGGTGCCCGCAGAGACAGAGCGCGCGGCAGAGCCGACCGCCCACAGCGAGGAGGAGCTTGTGCACGCCTTTGTGCCGCTGGGTGAGATTGTGGAGAAAATTCGCGAAATTATTGATTACGACTCCGACGAGGACGGTTACATGCCCCTGTCGCAGGTGGGCGTAACGCTCAGCCGCATGTATGCGGATTTCGATTCGCGCAATTATGGCTTTAACAAGCTGCACAAGCTGATTGACTACACCGGCGCGTTTGAGACAAAGTACGAGCAGTTTGAGAACGGCGGACGCAATTTGATGGTGCGCAACAAGGCATAGCGCGCAAAGCGCACGGCATACGCCGCCACGACGATCCAAAAAAGCACTGTCCTGCCGGACGCGGAATGTCCGGCAGGACAGTGCTTTTCATTTCAGTGTGCCCACCTTGCTGCTGCCCCTCTCCCTGCGGGCGAAAGGCAAAATGGCCCCGCAAGGGGAACTCATGCCATTGTGCAGCGCGGTGAAAAACAGATGGATCGTTTCAAAATTGCGGTATGCCAGTGCCCGCGCACGAGTGCGCCGGTGCTACGCCTTCAAAGCCGCTTCAATTTTTTCAGCCACATCGTCCGCGTCCTCGCCCATCACGAGAATCAATTCGCCGCTCGGCGTGGCGCGCACAATGGCCTCCTTGGTGTACTCGTACTGGTCGGGCAGATAGTGCTCGAACGCGCTCTGCTGATTTGCCACATATTTGTCAAGGGTTGCCTTTACGGCCTCCGCCTTGTCCTGCGCGGGGCGAAATACCCCCACGCAATAGGCCTGAATATTCATCAGCGACACGCTGTAAGCATAGGCATCGCAATTTGTAATGTCAAAGCCCGTGACCTCGGCCGACATTTCAATTTCGCTCTGCGCGTTCTCGTCGGTGCTCTCCATCGGGTTATGGGCAAGGCTTGCCTTCTCACCCGCGTTGCCGGCAATGACGGGATATGCGCTGTTGTAGTCCTCATCCCGCGCATCCACAATCATTTTTGTATAGTCCGCCGCCGTCCTTTTCACCTCAGGTGTCGGTGCCTTGCCGCATGCGGCAAGAGAAAGCGCAACGCTAAGCGCAAGTGCTGTTGCAAGTATTTTTTTCATTCATTGTCTCTCCTTATCATATGCGGACGCCATCGTCCGTAGTCCATGAGTAGTATACCCGAAAATGCGGTGCAATACAATGTACAAATCGTTAAAAAACAGCAAAGCAAAAACCCCTGCTTGGCGGCAGGGGTTTTCACATAGAGGGGTGGGAAAGTATAATAAACTTGATGTAAGCAAATTCAGTACCCTTAGTATACCTTTTTTACTTTAAAAGTCAACTGTGTCCCGCCCGAGAAAACTTTATTTAATTCTTTACAAAGCAGTTTCAACAATATATAATAAAGAAACAGACGATTTTTCCCATTGAATATTTGTTAAATAATTTTTATTTCGCGCCGCACTTTATAACATTTGTTTTTACAAAAACGGAGGGAAAGCACATGGACGATTTGGATCGCAAAATTTTACAGCTTTTGACGGCGGACGGACGCATGACCGTAAAGGACATTGCGGCGCGTGTCTCGCTGACAAGCCCCGCCGTCAGCGAGCGGATGCGCCGCATGGAAAAAAACGGTGTGATTACGGGCTATACCGTGCTGCTGGGCGAGGATCGCACCGTGCCGCGCGTGGACGCGCTCATCAGCATCTCGGTGCCGCACACAGACCGGCAATATTTTTTGACCCTGATTGAAAACCAGCCGGGCGTGCGCGAATGCTACCATGTAACGGGCAGCTACAGCTATATCGTCAAGGTGCGCTGCGCCGACATGATGGGGCTGGAGCACCTCATCAACCGCTTTCAGCAGCTTGGGCAGACAAGCACGCAAATTATTCTGTCCGCGCCGGTGGCGCGCCACGCCTTGACGCAGTAAGCACCGGCTGCGGCGCGGCAGAGTGCCGCAGCGCCAAAGCGCACCTGTCACGGGCTTGCGGGCTTGCATCCCCGCTGCACAAAATACCGTTCTGCCGCGCCGTTCTGCCGCCCTGCCGCCGTTCGGCGGCGCGCCGGCTTATTTTTTGTCTTGCATGGTACGGGGCGACAGACCCCCGCTGAAATCTCCTGTCATCCACGGCAAATAGCTTGCAATCGGCCGCGCAAATACATAGTACGCAACCACAAGCATCCCTGCCGCCTGCAACAGCATTGCGGGGCCGCCCGCCTCGCTGACGGTCAGGCCGAATGCGGAGAGCGCCAGCGGCACCAGCGTTTTTGTCACCTGCTCCACGCCGCAGAAAATCAGCGTGCAGCGTCCGGCACGCGCAGCGCCCGGCAGCTTTTGCAGCAGCATTGCCAGCACCGCCACGCACCACGTACCGCTGAGTGCATACAAAAACTGCTCCGCCGAAACAGCAAGATAGCTCGGCTGCGCAACCCCGACAAGGCTTGCAAAATAGCCGTTGCCGAAATAGAAATGCACATAGAGCAGATAGCCGTTCACAAGCGTCAGCGCAAGCAGCGCAAGCTTTGCGGGCAGCCGGTACGCACGGAGCGGCTTTTTGGCACTCAGCGCGTGTGCCGCGTCACCCAGCGCGTAATAAATTAAAAAGCGACCTGCCATATCAATGCCCCACGGCAAAAACGGTGCCTCGTGAATCAGCTTGACAGCCGCCGAAAGGGCAAAGCACAAAAGCAGCAGCAGCGCGCGGTTTTGAACCAGCTTATGCAGCAGATGGTACAGCACCGCCATGCAAAACAGACACGGCAAAAACCACAGTGCCGCCACGGGGCACGCAGCGCGGGAGCCGTAGAGAAAGCGGCGTATCCACGCGATGATTTCGCCCTGCGGCAACGCAAACACAAGCACGCGCACGGCAAGGCTGAGCGCGCCGAACGCAAAATACGGCCATACAATGTGCTGCGCCTTGCTGTAAAGAAACGGCAGCACCGCATCCTTTTCGTGCCGGAACGCGGTAAAGCCGGAGCAGAAGAAAAAGCACGGCACCAAAAGCGACAAGAACAGCAGGCCATAGCGCCCCATGCCCTCGTAGTGCACCACATACACAAAAAAAATGCTGATGAGCTTCATCACATCAAGCCAGTCATAGCGGTGCGCGGGCGCATGAATCGCCGGATCTTTGCTGTTTTCCATTTTGCTTTCCTCCGTGAATTTTTTTGCCGTGCCAAGGGGCTGCGTGTGTTATTCTGTGCCCGCCGACACCGCGGCGGTCGTGCGTTTTTTCGCAAATGCATGGTAGGCAGCCGCGCCATTCTCCAAGCACAGTGCAAAAAACAGCAGCATGACCAGCACATTCACCACGCTGTAAGTAAAATTATTGTCACCCGCCACCCACTGCAATGGGCTGAGGATTCCGACAAACAGCGCGGTGTAGCCCCAATTTCGCTTTTCGATCAGCGCGTCGTTAAAGAACAGCACCACGCACGGCAAAAGATACAGTCCGCAGTAAATATGGCTGACGGACGGGAACAAAATTTGGATGCAGGCAAGGAACGTAATGCGCTTCCATGCCGTTTTCTGAAACAGCCCGCACAGCGCACAGCCCGCCATCAGCAACAGCGTGACCGCCTTGCACAAAAGCGCAAAAATGCCGCGCACTGCCTCCGGCACGTACCGCATCAGCCCCTGCCAGCCAAACGCCGTCTGGTACAGGTAGTCCCGCCCGAACACCTTTAAATTCGCGACCCACTGCGGAAGGTTCGCAAGGCCGCCGCGCAAAAACAGAAACGGAACAAAAAAGGCCATCACGCCGTATACCGCAAGGCGCGCTGCCTCCTTCCACCGCTTTTCGTACAGCAGCAAAAGGCCGAATACCGCGGGAAAGCACTTGATGGCCGCCGCCACAGCAAGCGATAAAAAGCCGATTTCCCGCAGAATTTTATTTTCCGCACTGTATAACAGCAGATAGAGCGATGTCATAATGACGCTCAGGAAAATGACATTGCCGCGCTCGTAGCTTGTGATAAAAATGCCGGAGCCGAACAGACACAGCGTGAGCAGCACTTGATGCAGCTTGGCGTTTTTGTTCATCTCGTACAGCACCAAAAACAACACAAGCGTGCACAGCGTTGTCAGCAGACTGATTTCGACAAGGCACAGCAGCGTATGCCCCGCGCCGTATGCGTCAAGCGCAGGATTTGCAAAGTCCGCAAATTTGCTGAGCGCCCAAAACAGGCAGTAGACAAACGGCGGATATGCGTGCTCGGCAAAGCCGTTTGTATCATCAAAATAGGGATTGCGTGTGGCGGAATATTTTGCCACGCGCACATAATCCTCAAACAGCCGCTCGCCCTTCCTGTAAAAAATTCCCGCTTGATTCCCCGCAAAATCCCGCGCCAGCAAGCCGAGAAAGCACCCCAGCAGCAACACCATCGCGGCATAAAAAAACAATTGCATCGTTTGTTTTCTTTTCAGCCCGCACATTGCCCTTACACCCTTTCCATCTCCTGCTGCGCCGCGCGCTTGATGCGCAGGAGTCTTTGCATTGTCGCCGCATAGGACAGCACAAATTTAACAAGGTTGCGCTTTGATTTCCCGTGCTGCCGCTTATCAAAGTAGATGGGAATTTCTTTGATTGCAAAATCCTTGTTCCCGATTTGCAGCTTGATCAGAATTTCCTCCACGATGTCAAAGTGACTGCATTCCAGCGTCAGCGCCTTTGCCTGCTGCGCGCGGTACATGCGGTAGCTGTCGGACACATCCCTTGCCTTGATGCCGAACAAAACGCGGTACGTCCCGTTGAGCGCATAGCTCATCAGGCGCAGCAGAAACGAGTTTTTTGTCTGACCGCCCTGCGTATAGCGCGAGCCGATGACAATATCCCATTGACCGGTTTTCATCTGTGCAAAAAAGCGCGGGATATCCTCTGGGTCGTGCGAGCCGTCTGCATCCATGACGACAAGATAGGCGTACTGCGCGGCGGCAAAGCCCGTGCGGATGGCATCCCCATAGGTATCGCCCGGCGTGCGCGGCACACGCGTGACACCGTTTTCCTCGCACAGCGCAGGCGTTTCATCCGTGGGTGTCGCCGTGTCGATGACAAGCACCTCATAGGCTTCCCCCGTCTTGTCAAGCGCCGCCTTCACCCGCGGCAAAAGCATACGAAGATTGCCCCCTTCGCAGTAGGCAGGCAGAATCACACTGATGCCGTTCATACAATCCCCCTCACCCAGTCCACCATTTTACTGATGCCCGCAAGTGCCGTGACGCGCGGCTGCCAGCCGATGGCTTTGTTTATTTTTGCAATATCCGCCACAAAAACCTTTTGGTCGCTTTGGCGCGGTGCCTGCTGCGTGTAGGCAAGCTTTACGTCCAGCAGCTTGTTCAGCATCTGAAACAGCTCCAAAAGCGACAGCGACTGCTCCATGCCGCCGCCAATATTATACGCCTGTCCAAAGACCTGATCGACGTGCTCAAGCGCCGTATAATACAGGCGAATCATGTCCTCCGCGTGCAAAATATCGCGCACCTGCTTGCCGTTTCCCGAAATGGTGAACGGCGGGCAAGCCGGCGTTTGGAACTTTTCAATGGCCTTGGCGCAGAACCAGCCAATCCAGCCCTGGTCACAGGTGGCAAACTGACGGCTCCCGTACATGGAGGAATGGCGGAACACCGTCGCCCTTACCCCAAACATGCGCGCAAAATCCAGCATATACTGATCGGCCGCGCCCTTGCTGCACCCATAGGGCGAGCGGAAATCCAGCGGCACGCTCTCGTCAAAGCCGCGCGGAAACTCCTTGCAGATATAGCGCGTCGGCGTTTCCTCATAGGAGTATGCGTCAAGGTCGCCGTAGACCTTGTTGGTGGAGGAAAAAAAGATGGCGGTGCCGGGGCTGTATTTACGGATGGAATCGAGCACATTGACAGCGCCCATCGCGTTGATTTCAAAATCCTTGTACGGATCTGCCATGGAGGTTGTCATGGCGACCTGACCTGCCAGATGAAATACCGCGTCAAATCTGCCCGCTTTGATCATGCTCTCCACATCGTTTTTGTTGCGCGTGTCGCCGTGCACAAAGGTGAAGGTTCCAAGGCCGCGCAGCCAATCAAGATTCTGCGCGCTGCCAAGCCGCGAAAGGTTGTCAAACACCGTCACCTCGTAGCCGTTTGCAATGCCGTAGCTTGCAAGATTGCTGCCCAAAAAGCCACAGCCGCCATTGATGAGAATTTTTTTCATAGCGCATAGCCCTCCTCTATCAATAATTGCTTCAGCCCCTGCCGCCAAGGCCAGCGCACCGCGCCGCCCATCATCAGATAGGCCGATAAATCGGCGCAGCAGCTCGGCTCGTTTTGGCGCGCGGTGACAGCGCCAAAGCGCAGCTCTGACGGCGAGTGCAAAAGCGCCGCAAGATAGGTGATGAGTTCATGGATGGACGGTGCCTCTCCGCTGCCGATGGGCACATCAAAATAGTTTGGCAGGCGCTCGTGCGCAATGCTCCGCATCAGCGCATCAAGCACGTCCTCGATGTGGACAAAATCGCGGTGCTGCTCGCCGCTTGTCAGCAGCACCGGCTCTCCCGCGGCAAGGCTGCGGATGCACTGCGGCAAAAAGCGTTCTGCCGGTTCGTGCGGTCCGTAGTAGTTTTCAAGCTCGATGTTGATAAACTGCACATGTCCGAGACCCGCCAGATACCGCCCCATGTCGTTGAGCTGCTTTTTTGTATAGGTGTACAAATTAAACGCATCCGGCAGCCCCGTGCCGATGCTGATAAAGCGCGTGCGCTTGCCCTGTATGCGGCCGCGCTCTGCCACCATGTCCAGCACATGCAGCGGAAACAGCAGATTGGATTCCATCACCTGTTCATTGGTCGCGCCGCGCAGATAGCTGCACGCGGTGTTGATGACGCAATCAAACGTCTGCCCTGTCCCGAAGCAGCGCTTCAGGCTGTCGTAGTCGTTCAGCACCGGTGTGATTTGCCCGCGCAAATCGGCAAGCGGTGCCAAATCGGAGGTTTTGCGGTACACGCAGACGATTTCCCTATCGTCCGCGACTGCGGTATTGTCCCGCAGCCGTCTTGCAAGGCGGCTGCCAAGGTAGCCTGTGCTACCCAGAATAGCTACGCGCATCTCTCTCACTCCTTGCCTTTTCTGTCAGCGCTTTCTTTGGAAAAGCCTGCCTACAGCATTTCTTTTTTAATGCCCTTGTGCAAAATATTGTCATAGTTGAGAAACGCATCAATGTCCTTGTCAAACACCGGGGAATACTCCCGCAGCACTTCCAGCGGCAAATCCTCGATGGCGCACTGCGCATCCTCGCAGCGCAGGACAATTTGCCCCACAATGCCATGTGCGTCGCGAAACGGCACCCCGTGCGCCACAAGATAATCCGCCACCTCCGTCGCGTTTAAAAAGCCCGTTTTCACAGCCGCTTTCATGCGCTGCGGATGCACGGTCATGGTGGCGAGCATCCGCTCCATGATGGGCAGGCAAAACTGCACGGTGGACAGCGCGTCGTAAAACAGCTCCTTGTCCTCCTGCATGTCCTTGTTGTACGCCAGCGGCAGCCCCTTCATCAGCGTGAGCAGCCCGGTCAACGCGCCGTACACACGGCCTGTTTTGCCGCGAATCAGCTCCGCGCCGTCCGAGTTTTTTTTCTGCGGCATAATGGACGATCCGGTTGTGTAGGCATCGCTTAACGTGATGTAGCCAAACTCGCTGCTGCCCCAGAGAATCAGCTCCTCCGACAAACGCGAAAGGTGCATCATCAAAATGGAAAACGCGCTCAAAACCTCCAGCTCGTAGTCGCGGTCGGACACGCCGTCCAAAAAATTGGCGTACGGCCTTGCAAAGCCAAGCGCCTGTGCGGTAAAATCGCGGTCGATGGCGTGCGTGGTGCCCGCCAGCGCGCCGCAGCCCAGCGGACATTCGTCCATATGAAGAAGCGCGCTTTGCAGCCGCGCCGCATCGCGCAAAAACATGCCGTGATACGCCATCAGATGTGCTTTCATGGTAATGACCTGCGCGCGCTGCAAATGCGTGTAGCCGGGCATCACACACGGGTTTTCGTCCGCAACTTTTTTGACGGTGGCGCACAAAGCGTCGATCATCTGCGCGGTGCGGCGCGTTTCGGCGCGGGTATACAGCTTCATGTCGGTGTTCACCTGATCGTTGCGGCTGCGCGCCGTGTGCAGCTTTTTGCCCACATCCCCCACGCGCCGCGTCAACTCCGTCTCCACAAAGGAGTGCACATCCTCGTAATCGCCCGCAAGCAAAAGCGCGCCGCTTTCAACCTCCGCACGCAGCGTGGTCAGCCCGTTTGTCAGCGCGTCACCCTCCTCCTGCGTGAGCAGCCCGCACTGCACCAGCATGGCAACGTGCGCAAGGCTGCCCTGCACATCCGATGCAAACAGCCATTTTGTCTCGTTAAAATTACTGTTAAAGCGCTCCATCAGCGCATCCTCGCCGCCGCGAAAGCGACCGCCCCAAAGCTTGTTTCCCTCTGCCATACTTTTCCCCTTTTTTCTTTTCGCCTGTCGTCTGCCGCACTGTTTTCGGTTTCGCCGCGCCGACCGTTCCGGGAATTTGCTTTCTTACACCAGAATATTCTTCACAAGAAGCGACGTGGTGCCGTCCGCATTGTGGATAAATTCCACCGCAGCCGAATCCTTGTACAGACTGACCGGCACCTTAATCTCCACACCGTCTCCGCTGCGCAGACTTTGCTTTTCCATGCGGCGCACCGCGGGGGGCGAGAGCGGCAGCGGCATCTCCATGCTGATTTCATGCTCTGCCAGCGCGTTTTCAAATGCCTCCTTCGCGTGCGGCATATCGCCGTACAGCCTTTCGCAGATGCGGCTTGCGGGCACGGGCGCGCCGTCAGCCCCTGCCGCGTGATACTCCTCGCACACGGCGGCGGCAAGGTCGCTCTCCTCCACGCCGATATTGCCGTAAAACTGCTGATTGACCTGGGCGGCAGCCTCCTTGATCACGCTAAGCGTCTCCTTAGCCGACCTGCCTTTTGCGCGGCAGGACAGCAGGCACCGGGCAAGATAAACGCTTTTGTGCCCGTCGATCTCGTACTGCTTTTCCAGCACGCGCACCGCGCGCGTCTGCGTGGCAATGAAAAAGGCCTCGTCCGCCTTGGCGGGCAGCAGCGTGTTCTGACGCACGATATGATTCACCGCGTGACCGCCCTCGTCCGTGGCAAAAAAGTGGACGTAGCCCGCCTTATAATTCAGCTTCAGCGCGCACAGCACCTGTGCGCCGTCCATGTCCGCCAGCACAAAGGCCGCGTCGCCTGCGGGGATGGACGGATTCTGCGCCATGATGGCGAACCAGTCGCGCGCGATCGTCGCGGTGCGCTCGACAAAGCTTTCGTCAAGGTTCCACAGCAGCGGCACAAGGGCGGAATCGTCCGACAGCGTAGCCGGATGTGTCTCCTCCCCTGCATACAGCTTTGTAATGTGCGCGCTCAAGTAGGCAATGGTGTCATCACTGAGCACAAGCGGTGCCTCGCTGAGCACAGGCTCTGAGAGGGCGGTGTCCAGCACATGGACAATGGCGGCGTGTAGTTCAAGTTCCATTCGGGATATTTCTCTCCTGTTTTGTGCGAATTTTAATGGGGCGGCTGCGCGGCAATTTTTTTGCGGCAAACAGCGCAGCGAAAATTTTTCCTGCTGCGTTTATTCTATCGCATCGCGGGACAAAGGTCAATTCTCAAGGGGGCGCGGCTCACTCCTGCACATAGCGAGGCTGCGGGCGGTAAAACTCGAAGATGACCGCATCGTTTTCGGCCTGTTTCCGGCTGCTGTCGTCGGTGTCGCGCACCGTCCAGCACACGCGAAGGGCACCCATGGCCTCCGCAAAACGCGCAAGCGGCGGCTTTTTATCCGGCCCATAGGCAATAAACTGCGGACGGGCAAGGCAGTTTGCCAACAGATTTCCCAGCGCCACGCGCTGCACCCACGGCTGACCCGTAAATGAGTGCGGCCTGTTCGAGAGCTGCCCGCGCAGAATTTCCGGCGCGTTTTTGCGAAACCACGCAACAATGCGCGGGTCAAAGCTTTCAATGCAAAAAACGCCCTTGTACGCGCGCAAAAGCGGCAGTGCCTTTTCGCACAGCTCCTTGCGGCGCGGGCCTGTTTTCAGCTCTACAATCAGCGGAGAAGCATCGCCCATGTGCGAGAGCACCTCGGTAAACAGCGGAATGCTCTGCTGTGTGCCGCAAAGACGCATTTCCTGTAATTCCGCAAGCGGAAATGCATCCACGCGCCCTTGCACGCCGCACACGCGCTCCAGCGTGTCATCGTGGAACACAACCACCTGCCCGTCGTGCGAAAGCTGAATGTCAAGCTCAATGCCATAGCCGGCCTGCACTGCTGCGTCAAACGCGGCAAGACTGTTTTCCGGCACCGTCTTATCCTTTGTGTGCAAGCCGCGGTGGGCATAATTCACCCCCTGCATCTGCGCGCGCTGCTGCGGTGTAAAACGCCCCGGACGCAGCAAAAACCAGAATAAAATCAGCAGAACCGCAAGGCTCCAAAGCAGAATTGCCATCGACATTCTCTCCCTTTTAAAAACTATAACTTACATTATCATAGCCTGTTTTACAGCCGCATGCAATCTTTTTTCACATTTTCCACATACGTGCGGGGTAAGATGATTGTATCGGCGGTTTTTGTGATATAATTGCCGCAAAGAAACAATCAATCGTGGGGTGAAATTATGGTAAAAATTCTCATAGCGGACGACGAACCGCGCATCCGATCCCTGATTCGCGAGCATTTGGAGCACGCCGGCTTTGCATGCGAGGAGGTGGGCGACGGCAGCGCGACGCTTGCGGCGCTTGCGGTGGGCGGCATTGATCTTGTCATTTTGGACGTGATGATGCCGTTTGTGGACGGCATGGCGGTGCTGCGCGAAATGCGCGCGCGCAAGCAGACAACCCCTGTCATTATGCTGACGGCGCGGGGCGAGGAATATGACAAGCTTTCCGGGCTTGAGAGCGGCGCGGACGACTATGTGGTCAAGCCGTTTTCCCCGCGTGAGCTTGTGGCGCGTGTCAAGGCCGTGCTGACGCGCACCCTGCCGCGGGAGCCGGGTGACACCACACGCTACGCTTTTGGCGAGCTTGTCATTGATACCGCGGCGCACAGCGTAAAAATAGCGGGCGAGGAAGCGCCGCTGACCCCCAAGGAGTTCGATTTGCTTTTGTTTCTTGCCTCGAACCGCGGCATTGCCCTGTCGCGCGAAAAGATTTTGCAGCATGTGTGGAACTACGACTATTACGGCGAGGATCGCACCGTGGATACGCACGTCAAAATGCTGCGCGGGCATCTTGGAGTCTATCGCGATTTCATTGTGACCGTGTGGGGCATCGGCTATAAATTTGACCCGGAGGCAAAGCTGTGAAGCCCCTGCGCAGTGCAAAGGCCGCTCAAGGGGTCGCAAAAAAGCCCCGCCCACAGCGCCTCATCAGCATCCGGTGGGAGCTGACGCTGTTTATTGTACTTTTGTGCGTGCTGCTTGTGGGGCTGGTATGGCTTTTAAACGTACAGCTTTTAGAGCCGACGTATAACGCGACCATCCGGCGCTCGCTGTCGCACACAGCGGACGTTTATGCCGCGCTGATTGAAAAGTACGGCGTGCTGGAGGACCCCTCCGCTGCAAACGGCATCGACCCCGCCTTTTACGCGGAAATTAACAGTATGCCAAACGCCGAGGCACTGCTGTCGGGCAAATGCCTTGACATTTCAGGTGCAAACGGGCTGAACCTGCTGCACAGCCATCAGCTGACCGGCGCGTGTGCGCTGCACCCTGCACAGACGGGGCTGTTTGGCGATGAGCGCGGTGCAAGCTGGAACACACGCTACACCGTGGCGCTGCGCCAGATGATTTTGACCGAGGGCGACACCTCGTTTACGCTGACCGACACCGGCAAGCCGCAGATGGTATTTGGCAAAAACGTGGCGAACCGCTATGTCGTATTGGTCTCCACGGATTTAGAGCGCATCGGGGAGGCGGCGGCGATCATCAGCCTGCAAATGCGCCGCATTGCGGTGCTGGTGCTGGTGCTGGGCGTGCTGGGTGCGTTTTGGTTCAGCCGCTGGTTTGCGCGGCCGCTAAGCGAAATTTCAGGCGCGGCACGCGCTGTTGCCGCGGGCAATTACAGCGTGCGCGTGCAAAAGCATACCTCCGATGAAATAGGCCGGCTTGCCGATGACTTTAACACGATGGCAGGGGAGGTTGGCCGCTCTGCCCAGCTGCAGCGCGATTTAATTGCCAACATCAGCCATGACCTGCGCACGCCGCTTACGCTGATTAAGGGCTATGCCGAGACCGTGCGCGATTTGACGGGCGAGGACAAGCAAAAGCGCGAGGAGCAGCTCAGCGTGATTGTGGACGAGACAGACCGTCTGTCCGCTCTGGTCAACAGCGTGATGGAGCTTTCCAAAATGAGCAGCGGCGCGGAAAAGCCCGCCCGTGTACACTTTGACCTTGCGCAGCTTTGCGACGAGGTGGCACAGCGCTATGCTGATGTGTGCGCCAAAAACGGCTACACGCTTTCCGTGCAGGCCGATGTGCCGTGCGCGGTGGATGCCGACCCTGATTTGCTCAGCCGTGTCATTCATAATCTGCTGTCAAACGCACTGCATCATGTCGGGGCGGACGGTTATCTTGCCGTGCGCTGTCTGCCCGAAGCGGGCGGCGGCGCGCGCGTTGAGGTGTGCGACCACGGCGAGGGAATTTCACCGGAGGATTTGCCCTCGATCTTTGACAAATACTACCGCACCCGCGCCTCCGCCGGAAAACCCGGCACGGGGCTTGGGCTGTCCATCACCAAGGCAATTTTGCAGGGGCACGGCTTTGATTTTGGTGTGCAGAGCGAGGTAGGGCGCGGCAGCACGTTCTGGTTCCGCGCAAAATAACGCCGCGATCAAAGCCCATATAGCAATGTGATTTCACATTGCTATTGTGCATCGGCCTATGGCCGGCACATAGAATCGCCCTGCGAGGGGATTTATAGCAGTTTCACAAACTGTAGAAAGCATCAATGTCTAGGAAAACTGCTATAAACAAGCAAGACGCCGCAACGGGAGGAACCGCTCCCCTTGTGGCGTCTTGCTGTTTTGTTGTAAAAAGCGGGGGTCTCCCCGTCCCGTTCAAAAAACGAATTGTTTTGATCGCGCGTCATACGCTTGCGCGCGGATCAACCCGCAGAGCGTGCGCTTATGCCCTGCCGCCGGTGCGCTGCTTCATCACGCCGCTGGGCTTAAAGCCGGGCGTGCGCGCCTCTTTCAGCCGGCGCACCTCTTTTGTGCGCGGATTCACATAGGTTTTGGGGGCGCGGTCGCGCATTTCAAACCGACCAAAGCCGCTGAGCGTAACCTTTTCATCCGCCGCCAGTGCCTCTATGATGCTGTCGAACATCGTGTTGACCACGGCCGTGACCTGTGCCACAGGCAGTTGAGTCTCCCGCGCTGTATGCGCGATTAATTCCGAGCGTGTCATAATTGCAAATCTCCCTTTTTGTCCTGCGGCATCCTCGCATGTAAGACCTTTGCCGCATATCTTTCCGCCTACTTTTGTATTATATTGTGCCCGGAAAAAATTTGCAATCGTCTGCGCGGCTTTTGACTGTTTCAGTCGCACGGGGGCCAAAATTGGCGGTTTACAGCGCCGCGATATCCACAAGCTCCACATCCGCAAGCGTGCGCCCGCTCTTTAAGCAGTTGACCAGTACGCGCGCGGTGTCGATGGCGGTCACGCACGGAATGGACAGCTCCACGGCCTTGCGGCGCATTTTCACGCTGTCTGCCGTGGGGATGCGCCCCTTGGACGAGGTGGAAATGACATAGTCCACCGTGCCGCTCTCGAACAAATCGAGAATATTGGGGTGCGCGTCGCTGATTTTATTGACCTCGTTGCAGGCAATCATGTTCTTGCCCAGGGCAAGCGCCGTGCCCGCTGTGCCGTACAGCTTATAGCCAAGCTCCTTCAGATTCCACGCGATATCCAAAAGCTCCTGCTTGTCGGCGTTTTTCACGGTCAAAATCACGCTGCGTCCCTCGCCGGGAATCGGGCGGCGCAGCGAATAGCCCGCGCCCACAAGCCCTTTCAGCATCGCGTCCTCAAACGTTTTGGCAATGCCCAGCACTTCGCCCGTAGATTTCATCTCAGGGCCAAGCTGCGTGTCCACGTCGTGCAGCTTTTCAAAGCTGAACACCGGCACCTTGACGGCGACGTGCGCCGCCTCGCGGTAAAGCCCTGTTCCGTAGCCCATGTCTGCCAGCTTTTCGCCCAGCATGCAGCGCACCGCCAAATCCACCATCGGCACGCCCGTCACCTTGCTGATATACGGCACGGTGCGCGAGGAGCGGGGGTTGACCTCGATGATATACACCTCGTTGTTGTAGATGACAAACTGAATGTTCATCAGCCCGACAACCTTTAATGCGCGCGCAAGACGACCGGTGTAATCCACAATAATGCTCTTGCAGCGCGGGCTGATATTCTGCGGCGGATACACGCTGATGGAGTCGCCCGAATGAATGCCCGCGCGCTCGATATGCTCCATCATGCCCGGAATGAGGAAGCTTTCGCCGTCGCAAATAGCGTCCACCTCACACTCGGTGCCCATGAGATATTTATCGACCAGCACGGGGTTTTCCAGCTCGTGCGCGGTGATAATCTGCATATATTCGCGCACATCGTCGTCGTTGTACGCGATGATCATATTCTGACCGCCCAGCACATAGGACGGGCGCAACAGCACCGGATAGCCAAGCTGCTGCCCCGCGCGCAGCGCCTCCTGCGCCGTGTAAATTGTGTGCCCCTGCGGGCGCGGAATGTCGCAGCGCTCCAGCAAAGCGTCAAAGCGCTCCCTGTCCTCGGCCTCGTCGATGGAATCGGCGCTGGAGCCGAGAATTTTTACGCCGAGCTTTGTCAGATGCTTTGTCAGCCGAATTGCCGTCTGTCCGCCAAACTGCACCACGCACGCCCACGGCTTTTCGGTTGCGAGAATATGCTCGACGCTCTCGTCCGTCAGCGGGTCAAAATACAGGCGGTCGGCGGTGTCAAAGTCGGTCGAAACCGTCTCGGGGTTGTTGTTCACAATGACCGCCTCGCACCCGTGCGCTTTCAGCATCCACACGCAGTGCACGCTGCAATAGTCAAACTCAATGCCCTGCCCGATGCGGATTGGCCCGCTGCCGAACACAAGCACCTTTTTGCGGTTGGTCGGATGGGCGGCAATAAATTCCGCCGCCTCGTTCTCCTCGTCGTAGGTAGAGTAAAAATACGGCGTTTTTGCGCTGAATTCCGCCGCGCAGGTATCGACCATTTTATAGCTTGCGCACAGGGGCTTTGCGACAGGATGCCCCGTCAGCCGCGCGATGGTCTTGTCCATAAAGCCGTTTTTCTTTGCCTCTCTATACAGCGCTTCGCCCGTGTCGCCCGCGGCAAGGCGCATTTCGATGCTTGCCAAATGCGAGAGCTTTGCGAGGAACCACGGGTCAATTTTTGTCTTTTCGTAGATGCGCTCAAACGGAATGCCGCGCTTGATGGCCTCGTACACGGTAAAGCTGCGGTCGGAGTCGCACCGCGAGAGCCGCTGCTCGATTTCGGCATCGGAATCCTGCGCGAGAATCGGCAGGGTCATGCTCTCAAGCCCAAGCTCCACGCTTGTCACGGCTTTCATCAGCGCGTGCTCAAAGCTGTTTGCAATCGCCATCACTTCGCCCGTCGCCATCATTTGCGTGCCCAGCGTCTTTTTGGCGTAGACAAATTTGTCAAACGGCCACTTTGGGAATTTGACCACGCAGTAATCAAGCGCCGGCTCAAAGCAGGCGCAGGTCTGCCCCGTCACATCATTCGAAATTTCGTCGAGCGTGTAGCCGATGGCTATTTTTGCCGCCACCTTTGCAATGGGATAGCCCGTCGCCTTGGAGGCCAGCGCCGAGGAGCGTGACACGCGGGGGTTTACCTCGATCACGGCGTATTCAAAGCTGTCGGGCTTTAAGGCATACTGCACATTGCAGCCGCCCTCAATGCCAAGCTCTGTGATGATATTTAAAGCGCTGGTGCGCAGCATTTGATATTCTTTGTCGGACAGGGTCTGGCTGGGCGCGACCACAATAGAGTCGCCGGTATGCACGCCCACGGGGTCAAAGTTTTCCATGTTGCACACGGTAATGACATTGCCCTTTGCGTCGCGCATGACCTCGTATTCAATCTCTTTCCAGCCCGCAATGCCTTTTTCAATCAGCACCTGCGTGATGGGCGACAGCCGCAGACCGTTTGTGGCAATTTCGTGCAGCTCTGTTTCATCCGCGCAGATGCCGCCGCCCGTGCCGCCCATGGTGAACGCGGGGCGCACGATGACCGGATAGCCGATTTCCCGCGCAAACGCAAGGCAGCCCTCCAAGGTTGTCTCAACGCGCGAGGGAATGACCGGCTCGCCCAGCTTTTGCATTGTGTCCTTAAACAGCTGCCTGTCCTCGGCGCGGTCGATGGTGTCGGGCTTTGCGCCCAGCAGCCGCACGCCGCTTTTCTCCAAAAATCCGCTGCGCGCCAATTCCATGGCAAGGTTTAAGCCTGTCTGCCCGCCAAGGTTCGGCAGGATGGAATCCGGCTTTTCCAGCGCGATGATGCGCTCTAAAATGGTGCTGTTCATCGGCTCGACATAGACCTTGTCGGCGATGTTGCCGTCGGTCATGATGGTGGCGGGGTTCGAGTTGAGCAGCACGACCTCAATGCCCTCGCTGCGCAGCGCGCGGCACGCCTGTGTGCCGGAATAATCAAATTCCGCCGCCTGCCCGATGATGATAGGCCCGCTGCCGATGACGAGTACCTTTTTGATGCTTTTGTCCTTAGGCATTGCAGTCAGCTCCTTTCCTTTCGGTGCTTTGGTCGGCGCTTTGGCTGCCGCCGGTGCGGTGCGCGCGCATGAGGCTGATAAATTCGTCGAACAGATATTCGGTGTCGCGCGGGCCGCCACACGCCTCCGGATGGAACTGGACGGTAAAGCACGGGAAGTTTTTGTACTGCACGCCCTCCACGGTGCCGTCGTTTGCGTTGACGTGGCTGATGCTTGCGCGCGCCGCGTCCACGGTGTCGCCCACCACCGCATAGCCGTGATTTTGGCTTGTGATATAGGTGCGATCCTTCGCAAAATCGGTGACGGGCTGATTGACACCGCGATGCCCGTATTTCAGCTTTTCGGTCTTTGCGCCGTTTGCAAGCGCCATCAGCTGATGCCCAAGGCAGATGCCGAAAATGGGCAAGCCCAGCGCGGCGATCTGCGTCAGCTCCGCAATGATGGCGGTGTTTTCGGCGGGGTCGCCCGGGCCGTTTGACAGCATAATACCGTCTGCGCCCAGCGCTTTTATCTGCTCCGCACTTGTGTGCGCGGGCACAAGGCTGACCTTGCAGCCGCGCTTGACAAGATTGCGCAAAATGTTTTGCTTATAGCCAAAATCGAACAGCGCAACATGATACGCGCCGTCATCGTGAAAGGTTTCTATCCTGTCTGTCGTAACGCTGTCCACCGCGCTGTGCACCGTATAGGCGTTTATTTTTTCCATCAGTGCCGTGTCGGCAAGCGCCTGCGCGGCAGATGCATATTCTGTGGTAACAGCGCCGTTCATCACGCCGCTCTCGCGGATGATGCGCGTTAAACGGCGCGTATCCACGCCCGAAACGCCGATGATGCCCTGCTGCTTTAAAAACGCGTCCAGCGTGCCCTTGCAGCGGAAATTAGACGGCGCTGTACACATTTCGCGCACGATATAGCCAAACGCCCAGATTTTTTTGCTCTCGGCATCCTCGCCGTTCACGCCGTAGTTGCCGATGAGCGGGTAAGTCTGGGTGATGATTTGCCCGTAATAGCTCGGGTCGGTGAGCGTTTCCTCGTAGCCGACCATGCCGGTGTTGAACACGACCTCGCCAATGCTCGTGCCCGTTGCGCCAAAGCTTTCGCCCGCAAAAACGATCCCGTTTGCGAGCACAATGAATGCCTGTGCCATATTGCCCCTCCTGTCCTGCTGTGAAGCCTTCTATCTGTTTTTTTCTGCGCCTTGCCCTGTTCGGCGGGCGGCGGCGCGGTTTTGCGGCGCGCGCGGTTTTGCGGCGCGAAATTTTAAAATTTTCGGCTGCCGGGCTTTACCACGGGCAGCTTGCCCTGCTTGCACAGCGGGCACTCCTCCGGCGCAAAATTGTCAAGGCTCAGCGCAAAGGCGCTTGCCACCACGGGAATGGGGCTTGTGCCCTTGCTGCGATCCACAACGCACGCAATGCCGACGCAAATTCCGCCGTGCTCCTCGATGACTTTTTTTGTCTCAAGGCTCGAAACGCCCGTCGTCACCACGTCCTCCATAATAAGGCAGCGCTCGCCCGGCTTTATTTCAAAGCCGCGGCGCAGGGTCATCACGTTGTCCACGCGCTCTGTAAAAATAGCGCGCTTGCCCGTCTGCCGCCCAATTTCGTAGGCATAGACAATGCCGCCCATCGCGGGGCCGACAATGACATCAATGTCCATGGCTTTCAGCGTCTGTGCAAGAGGTGCCAGCACCACCGCCGTTTTGTCGGGGTACTGCTGCAGCTTTGCCATCTGGCAGTAGGCGTTGGAATGCCGCCCGCTGCTAAGCAGAAAATGCCCCTCTAAAAAGGCTTCGCACTCTTTTAAAATTTCCAGATTTTCGTTCATTTTGTTTCTCCCTCTTGTGTCCTTTATGTTGATTTATCCTCTTATATACTTTTTGTATTTTAATTGCAGCGCGGCTGAGCAAAATTGCGCTACACTCTTGCGCAGCCGCGGATTTCGGCAAGGTCGTTTACGCCGTGCTGCTGCATCCACGCGGCAATGCCGTCCGTGATGTCCGCGCACGCGCGCGGATTTGCAAAGCTTGCCGTGCCCACCTGCACCGCGCTTGCACCCGCCATAAGAAAAGCCAGTGCGTCCTGCGCCGTGGCAATGCCGCCAAGCCCGACCACAGGCACGCGCACCGCGCCGCACACCTGATACACCATGCGCAGCGCAATCGGGTAAATGGCGGGGCCGGACAGCCCCGCAAACACGTTGTTGAACACGGGCTTTCGCGTTTCAAGGTCAATTGCCATAGCCTGAAAGGTATTGACAAGGCTCAGCGCATCCGCGCCCGCCTCCTCGCACGCAAGCGCCATTTCCACAATGCTCTCGGCATTGGGGCTGAGCTTTACCATCAGCGGCTTTGCGGTGCATTTGCGCACGCGCGCGACCACTTCGCGCGCGCTTTGCGCCTTGATGCCGTAGGCAATGCCGCCCGCCTTTACGTTGGGGCAGCTGATATTCAGCTCGATAAAATCAACGGCGGTCGCGTCCAAAAGCCGCGCGCCCTGCTCGTAATCCTCAATGCAGCCGCCGCCGAGGTTTGCCAGCACCGCGGGGCCAAGGCGCAGCATTTCCGGCAGCTCGTTTGCAATAAAATGGGCAATGCCGGGGTTTTGCAGGCCGATGGAATTGATCAGACCCGCCGGCGTTTCGTACAGGCGCACGCCCTCGTTGCCGTATTTTGCGTGCAGCGTCAGCCCCTTGCCGGAGATGGCGCCCAGCTTGTCCATGGGGACAATGCCCGCATATTCCGCGCCAAAGCCGAACGTGCCCGACGCTGCAATCACAGGGCTGCGCAGGCGTTTGCCGCACAGGGTAATCTCAGTGGAACTCATAAAAAACGCTCCCCTCAAACACCGGCCCGTCCTTGCAGACGCTCACGGGTTTTTCGCCGTTTGCAGCGCTTGTCTTGCAGGTGCAGCCAAGGCACGCGCCCAGCCCGCAGGCCATAATTGCCTCCCGGCTGACATAGACGGGCACACCCTTTTCCATGCAGACGCGCGCAATTTTTTGCATCATAATCTCAGGCCCGCACGTACACACCGCGCCGTACAGCGTGGGGTCAAGCAAGTCCGTGACAAAGCCCTTGTAACCGCTTGCGCCTGTTTCCGTCGCAACCTCCACCCGCTCGCACAGGGGGGTCATTTCCTCCACCCCAAAGGTTAAGCTGCGGTAGCCGCCGTAAAAATGCACGGAGGCACCGCGATCAAAAAGCTCCTTTGCAAGCTGCTGCAACGGCGCAACGCCAACGCCGCCGCCCACAAGCGCAATCGGCTTTTGCAGCGCCGCAAGCATCTCGACCGGAAAGCCGTTGCCCGCGGGGCCGGTCAAGCGCACGGTATCGCCCGCCGTCAGCGCCGCCAGCTTTTGCGTGCCCTTGCCCTTTACCTCGTACAGAAAGGCAAGCGCGCCGCTTTGCGCGTCAAAGCTGTGCACGCTGATGGGGCGGGACAGCAGCGGCGCTTCCTCGTCGCCCCACGCGCGCAGCATATAAAACTGTCCCGCCGCCGGTGCGGGCGTATTTGCGTCCCACAAAACCGTCAGCAGATGAATCGGCTCGACATCGGCTGCATTGGTCAAAACGCGTGCTTCAAAGCTTGCTGCATGCATTTGCAATGTCCCCTTTCATGCGCACACACTCGTTGTACGCGGCTTCGTCAAACGGTGTGCCGCTCTGCTTTTGGTATGCCAGCAGCACGGCGCGGCTGGAGTTGACAACGCCGCCGTTGCCGCTTTTGTCCAGATACTGCGCAATATCCTCTGCCTTGCCGCCCTGCGCGCCATAGCCGGGAATGAGGAAAAAGCTGTCCGCATATTTGGCGCGGATTTCGCTTGCCTCCTCCTTGTGGGTGCCGCCGATGACAAGGCCGATGGACGAATAACCGTGCGCGCCTTGGTAGTCTTTGCCCATGGCGTTTACTTTTTCGCCCACAAGGTCATATACATGGCGGCCGTCCGCAAATTTCTCGTATTCAAAATCCTTTGCGCCGGGGTTTGAAGTGCGGCACAGCACAAACACGCCCTTGCCGTTTTCCTGCATATATTTTGTGTACGGCGTGATGGAATCAAGCCCCATATACGGCGACAGCGTGATAAAATCCGCCTCAAACTCGCCCGCCAGATGCGCGGCGGCGTACAGCTCTGCCGTTTTGGCGATGTCGCCGCGCTTGATGTCCGCAATGGCAAGGAGCTTTTGCGCGCGCAGCGCCGCAAGCGTTTTTTTGTAGGCGAGCATTCCGTCAAGGCCAAGCGCCTCGTAATAGGCAATCTGCACCTTAAAGCAGCCCGCGACATCCTTGGTGGCGGCGATAATTTTTTCGTTGAATTTAAAAATATTTTCGCCCTTTGTCAGCGACGCATCCACGGCGCTTTCGGGCAGATAGGAAAAATCGGTGTCAAGCCCCACGCACACGGGGCCTTTGGCTGCAACCGCCTCATACAGCTTATCAACATTCAGCATCGTTTTCTCTCCCTTGTTGTCGTTTTTATTTCAGGTCTTTTGTCGGAGGGGCGCACTGCGGCACCTCTGGCGCAGCCGCGTCCGCCGCGCGGTAGGTGACGCGCCCGCCCTTGATGGTGGTCATCACGCGGCCGTACAGCGACAGGCCGTCGTAGGGCGTGTTATGGCTTTTGCCCGCAAAATCATCCGCGCGCACCGTGTAGGGCGTTTTCAGCTCCACCAGCACAACGTCGCCGTCGTACCCCGCCGCAAGCGCGCCTTTGTTGACGCAAAGCAGCTTTGCGGGGTTTTCGCTCAGCATTCGGCTCAAGGCACTGAGCGGCAGGCCGTTTTGCACGCACAGCTTTGTATAGCACACGCTGAACGCTGTCTCCAGCCCGACCATGCCCGGTGCGCCGCCTGCCTTGTCCTCGGGCGAGTGCGGCGCGTGGTCGGTGGCAATGGCATCCACGCCGCCGTTTTTCATGGCTTCGATGAGAAAATCCACGTCCGCTTTTTCTCGGATGGGCGGGTTGACGCGGTAATCGGTGTCCGCAAACCAGATATGATGCGGCGTTACCTCGCACGTCACGCGCACGCCGCGCGCCTTTGCCGCCAAAATCTCCGCCATCGCCTCTTTGGTGCTGACGTGGCACAGATGCAGCCGCGCGCCCGTGTACTCCGCCAGCAAAATATTGCGCGCCGTCTCTATGTTTTCCGCAAGGCGATAGTCCTCGGGGCTGATTTCCATATCCTCGGCGTGGCTCATAATCAGCAAATCGCGCCGCGCGGCTATCTGCATGGCGTGCCACAGGGTGCGGTTATTCTGCACCCCCTTGCCGTCGTCGCTGACACAGCGCAAATTGCGCGGCAGCGTATTGAGATGACCGACGCTCGCGCCGTCAAAATCCTTTGTCAGCGACACGCACTGGTTGACGCGGCAAAGGCCGATGCGCTCTGCCTCGTCCATGACGCTTTGTGCAATGGCGGCGCTGGAGCACACGGGCTTTGTGTTCGCCATGCAGTTGACCATGGTGTAGCCGCCGCGCGCCGCCGCGCGGCTTCCGCTTTCGATGTCCTCTTTATATTCAAAGCCGGGCGTGCGAAAATGGCAGTGCAAATCAACGAACGCCGGCAGCGCCGTGCAGCCGTTTGCGTTGAGCACCGCCGTGCTGTCCGCATGGGGTTTGCCGGTGCCGACAGGCAGGGAAAGGTTTTCCCCCACCGCCGCAATGACCCCGTTTTCTATCAGAATATCCGCGGGTGCGCCATTTGCAAGGCGCACATTTTTGATCAGCATGCTGCGGCACTTCCTCTCCTTGGCCGCGTGCGGTTTTCCGTGCGGCGGATTTTCTCGTCATTCATTTCAAAATTGACCTGCAAAAAAACGGCAAAAAAAAACTTTTCCCGCTTTTGGGAAAAGTTAAAAAAGACAAATAGAAAAAAAGCAACGCAGAAAAGCGGGATTCTGTTTTTGCAAGATTTTTCCCAGCATGTGCGCTCTCCTTTTTCGGGCGTTTTTTCGTGTGATCGGCGCGCGCTTTTTGCGGTGCCGCGCCTTTGCGTATATTACTATATATAATAGCATTCCGCAAACACATTGTCAACGTTCCTCTCGTGCAGAAAATAGCGTCCCGTGACGGGATTTTTCTGTGTGTAATCCACAAAGCACACACGCCGCGCGCCGTACAGCAGCGCAACGCCGCGCGCCGCGCCGGGCTTTGGTGCACTGGCGGGGTCTGCGGCAAGGGCGCGCGTTGCTTTGGCAAGGTTTTTGTCTTGTATTTGCAGCGCCGCCGGCAAACGACCCGTGGAATTAACAGCAAGGCGGTCGCGCACCATTGCATCGCGCAGAAGCATTTTGTCCACCTGCGGCAGCGCCGCAAGCGTCTCGTACAAAAACGCCGTGTACGCATCCAGCGCAACATGATGGGTGGCAAGCCCCGCCGCCTTTGCCGCGCGGCCAAGCGCACAGTAAAAAGCAAACGGGCTTTGCTTTGTTGCGCTCAGCGCATATTCCGCCGTCAAAAGAAAGCGCCCGCTGTTATAGACGCGCTCCAGCGCGTCCTCGCACAGCGTCAGCAGCGCAAAATCCTCCGGCGACAGCCACGGCGTGCGCGTGACCGCATAGGGCGGCTGCGCGCTGTATTCACACGGATATTCGGCCGGTATTTCGCGCATCGGCGCACCGTGCAGCAGCTTTAAAAAGCCGAGCTGCAGCATCTGTGCGCCCAGTGCGTAGCCCGTGTCAAAGCTGCTTGCAAAGCGCGATAAATCCTCGTGCGGCAGCCCCGCAATCAAATCGATATGAACATGCATATTGCCCATGGCAACAAGGCGGCGGATGTTTTGACACAGCACCGCCGTATCTGTTTTGCGGTGTACCGCGGCAAGCGTTTCCTCGCAAAACGACTGCATACCGATTTCAAGCTGCACCGCGCCCGCAGGCATTTGCGCCAGCAGCGCCATCGTGTCCTCGCGCAGAATATCGCCCGCAAGCTCAAAATGAAAGCACACGCCCTCCGGCAAAAGCGTGCCGTAATTTGCAAGGATAAAGCGCAGAATGGCATTGGCGTGCGCGGGGTTCGCGTTAAAGGTTCGATCGACAAATTTGATGGTGCGCGTGCCCGCATTTGCCAGCATCGTCAAATTGTCAAGCGACTGTGCAAGCGGGAAATAGCGCGGCGCACCGCAGCGTCCCGACAGACAAAACGCGCAGGAATACGGGCAGCCGCGGCTTGTCTCAAGATACGCAATGCGCCCGCCAAGCGCCTTTAAATATTCCGGCGTGTACGGGCTTGGCACATCGCCCCGCAGCACGCAGGGCGCGCTTTCAAATTCGCGCGTGCACAGCCCCGCAATTTCGCCCTGCTGCGGCGCGCGGTGCGCGGCAAGACACGACAGCAGCGCGGGCAGGCTCTGCTCGCCCTCGCCGGAGAGCACATAGTCCGCCTGCGGGTTTTCGCGCAGAACCTCGGCGGCGTTGTAGCTGACCTCCGGCCCGCCCAGAATGACGGTCATTGCGGGGTTGTGCGCCTTGAGCCGCGCCGCAAGCGCAAGCGTCTGCCCGATGTTCCAAATATAGCACGCAAAGCACGCCGCCTGCGGCTGCACAGCAAGAATGCGCGAGAGCAGCGCGTTTTGCGTCTCGTGAATGGTTCCCTCCACCACGTGCGCGGCAAGCGGCGCGGCAGGCGCAACTTGATACGCCTGCACACCGGCGGCAAGGCACCACGGCGCAAGCGACGCATGGACATATTTGGCATTCAGCGCACAGAGCGCGGCGGTGTACGGCATAGCGGTTTTCCCTCGTTTTTTCTTTTAAATTACGACCATGCAAGCATACAAAAAGCGCATTTGCGAACACGCTTGCCCGCAGCATTGTCAAAATTGTGCAAGCGCCGATTTACGTCCGCTTATTTTTAGTGAAACCCCTTTCGCTGATCGGATTTCAGTTACAAAAATCGGGGAACATGCGGTTGTTCCCCGATTTTATCCTTTGCTTACAATGCGGCTGTGTCGGCTTTTTTGCGCGGCACAAAAATGCGAACCATGATGTGAAGCAACAGCAGCAGCACAAGCGCCGCCGCAATGCCGCCGCACGCGGCGGTAAAATCAATCAGCACGTCGCGCACCTCGGACGAGCGTCCCGCCGAAAACAGCTGTAGCGTCTCGTCTGCCACGGGCACGGCAAGGCAAAAAAACAGCGGCCACGAGAGATGCGCTAGTATGCGCGCCGTATAAACGCGCAGCAGCAGCGTCGCCAAAAAGCCGAGCAGCGAAAACTCAAACACGTGTGCCAGCTTTCGCACCAGATGCTCTGTCACACGGTATTCCACGTGTACCGCGGCAAGCCCCGCGTTGATGGTCTGTGTCACAGCGCCGCTGCGCACCGCGGATACGGTTGCCGGCTCCAGTGAATTACCGAAGATATAGCACACCGCCCACACCGTGAAAACCGTGAACAGCACGCGCAGCAAAATGACATACACCGGTGTTTTTTCTCTTTGCTTTTGAGGCATAGAAGCTCCTTTTTATAAAATGCGGGCCATTGTTTTGCCCACGCCCTGCGCAAAAAGCACAGATGCCAATCAGGCCGCGCAGCGCAGCCGTACTGCTACAGCAGCACAACGCCCGCGTCCGCGCACGCCTTTTGCGTGACATCGTCCCACAGCGCCACCTGCACCTCGCCCACATGCGCTTTGTTCAGCAGCAGCATACACAGTCTGCTTTGCCCGATGCCGCCGCCCATGGTCAGCGGCAGTGTGCCGTCCAGCACCGCGCTGTGAAACGGCAGCGCCGCGCGCGCTTCGCACCCTGCGGCGGCAAGCTGCGCGCGCATGCTGCTTTCGTCCACGCGAATGCCCATGCTGCTGATTTCAAGCGCGCGCTGCAGCGGCTCGTGCCAAAACAGCAAATCGCCGTTCAGACCCCAGTCGTCATAGTCGGGCGCGCGGCTGTCGTGCGGCTTGCCGCTTGCAACAAGCGGTGCGCCGATGCCCTCGACAAACACGGTTTTATACTGGCGGCACACAAGCGTCTCGCGCTGCGGCGGGGTCAAATTGGGGAACATCTCCTCCAGCTGCTGCGCCGTAAAAAACGCAACCTCGCGGCACGGCGGCGTATCCAGCGCGGGGAACTGCCACTGAATTTCATCGTAGGTGCCGCAGATGGCGTACACGATGGCGCGCACGGTGTCGTGCAGCATTTCCGGCGTGCGCGTGGCGCGGTCGATGACCTTTTCCCAGTCCCACTGGTCAACATAGATGCTGTGCAGATTGTCAATTTCCTCGTCGCGGCGAATGGCATTCATGTCCGCCACAAGGCCGTTGCCGACAAAAAAGCCGTAATTGTGCAGCGCAAGACGCTTCCATTTTGCCAGCGACTGCACCACCTCCGCGCTTTTGCCAAGCGCGGGCACATCAAACGAAACAGGGCGCTCCACGCCGCTTAAATTATCGTTGAGACCCGTTGCCGGGTCCACAAAAAGCGGCGCGGTCACGCGCTTTAAATGCAGCGCGCTGCACAGCTTTGCAAGAAAAATCTGTTTGATCATGCCGATGGCCTTTTGCGTGTCATAGAGGCCGAGCACAGAGGCATAGCCTGAGGGAATCTGGGTAGGCATACTGTTTTTCTCCTTACGCGTTTATGCTTTTGCCCGCTTTGCGGCGCAACGCATTATTATTGCAACATTATACGCCCATCGCGCGCACTTAGCAAGCAAAACCGCAAACACGCCCGCCTTTTGCAGGCGGGCGTGTTTGTATTTTACGAGTGCGGTGCAGCGGCACGGATAGCGGCTTATTGCTTTGCTGTGCCGTCCCCGGCAAGCTTTTTTGCAAGGCGCGCATGCACGGCAAGCGGCAGCCCAAACAAATTGATAAAGCCCGCGCTGTCGGCCTGATTGTACACAGTATCCTCACCGAAGGTTGCCAAATCCTCGCTGTACAGGCTGTACGGCGATGTGGTGCCCGCCGGAATGATGTTGCCCTTGTACAGCTTCAGCTTGACATCCCCCGTCACATTCTGCTGTGTGCTTGTCACAAACGCGCTCAGCGCCTCGCGCAGCGGCGTATACCACTGCCCGTTATACACAAGGTCGGCAAATTTATGCGCTACCTCCTGCTTATAGTGCATCGTCTCTTTGTCAAGGCAGAGCATTTCAAGCTGCTCGTGCGCAAAATACAAAATCGCGCCGCCCGGCGTTTCGTACACGCCGCGGCTTTTCATGCCGACAAGACGGTTTTCCACAATGTCGATGATGCCCACGCCGTTTGCCCCGCCGATTTCGTTCAGCTTGCCCAGCAGCGCACTGGCTTTCATGGGCGCGCCGTCCAGTGCGGTGGGCACGCCTTTTTCAAAATGCAGCGTGAGGTAGCAGGGCTTGTCGGGTGCCTGCTCCGGGCTGACGCCAAGCTCCAAAAAGCCTTTTTTATTGTACTGCGGCTCGTTTGCAGGGTCCTCAAGGTCAAGCCCCTCGTGCGAGAGATGCCACAGGTTTTTGTCCTTGGAATAATTTGTCTCGCGGTTGATTTTCAGCGGAATCTGATGTGCCTCGGCGTAGTCGATTTCCTCCTCGCGGCTCTTGATGTCCCAAATGCGCCACGGGGCGATGATGTCGATTTCCGGTGCGAATGCCTTGATGCCCAGCTCGAACCGCACCTGATCGTTGCCCTTGCCCGTGCAGCCGTGGCAGATGGCATCGGCGTGCTCCTGCTTTGCAATTTCAACAAGGCGCTTTGCGATGGGCGGGCGGGCAAAGCTGGTGCCCAGCAGATAGGTGTTTTCGTATTTTGCGCCCGCCTGCAGGGTCGGAATAATATAATCGTCCACAAATTCGTCCACCAAATCCATGATGTACAGCTTGCCGGCACCGGTCTTGATCGCTTTTTCCTCCAGCCCCTCAAGCTCCGCGCCCTGCCCCACATCAGCGGCCGCGGCGATGACTTCGCACCCGTAGTTTTCCTTCAGCCACGGGATAATAATGGACGTATCCAGCCCGCCCGAATAGGCAAGCACTACTTTTTTATACTGCTTTTTAGGTTTTTCCACCGTTCATACGCTCCTTATCTGGTTTAAAAAATCGAGAGCAATGTGATTTCACATTGCACCTGTGCATCGGCTGTGGTCGGCAAGCTGTAAAAAGCATCCATGTCCGGGAAAACTGCTATCCTTACAGCACCTTGGAGAGAAAGGTTTTCAGGCGCTCGTTTTTGGGATGCGCAAAAAATTCCTGCGGCTCGTTCTGCTCCATGACGATGCCCTCGTCCATGAACAGAACACGCGTCGCCACTTCGCGCGCAAAGCCCATCTCGTGCGTGACAATGACCATGGTCATGCCCTCGTTCGCCACCTCGCGAATCAAATCCAGCACCTCGCCCACCATCTCGGGGTCAAGCGCGCTGGTCGGCTCATCAAACAGCATCACATCGGGATTCATGGCAAGCGCGCGCACAATGGCGACGCGCTGCTTTTGCCCGCCGGAGAGCATATTCGGGTATGTGTCCGCCTTGTCAAGCAGGCCGATGCGCTGTAAAAGCTGCATGGCCTTTTCGTCCGCCTGCTCCTGCGTCATGATTTTAAGCTGCACGGGCGCAAGCGTGATGTTCTGCTTGACCGTTAAATGCGGAAATAAATTAAAGTGCTGAAACACCATCCCGATGCGGCGGCGCACAGCGTCCACCTCGCATTTTGGGTCGGTGATGCACTGACCCTCAAACCATATTTCGCCTCCAGTCGGGCGCTCCAGCAGGTTTAAGCAGCGCAGAAAGGTGCTTTTTCCGCTGCCCGACGGGCCGATGACCGCAACCTTTTCGCCCTTTTGTATCGTCTCGGTGATGCCGCGCAGAACCGCATTGTCGCCGTAGGTTTTTTCAAGCTTTTTAACGTCTATCACTCTGTGCAAGCCTCCTTTCCAAAATGCCGACACCCTTGGTCAGCAGCATGACAAGGACAAGATAAATCAGCGCCGCGCTGAGCAGCGGCGGGAACGGATCGTAGGTTTGGCTGCGGATAATGTCCGCGCCCCTTGTCACATCGCGCAGGCCGATATAGCCGACGATGGCGGTTTCCTTCAGCAGCGCAATAAATTCGTTGCCCAGCGCGGGCAGCACATTTTTGACGGCCTGCGGCATGACAATTTTCATCATGGTGGTGCGGTACGGCAGCCCAAGGCTGCGCCCCGCTTCCATCTGGCCGGGGTCGATGCTCATGATGCCGCTGCGAAAAATTTCCGCCACATACGCGCCGGAGTTGATGCCAAAGGAAAGAATGGCGACGATGATTTCGCCCGGATCAAACACGACGAACACCACAAGATACATGATGAGCAGCTGCACCATCATGGGCGTGCCGCGAAACACCGTCAGATACACCTTGCACACCTTGTTAAAAAAGCGCAAAACCACACCGGGGTGATCCGCCTTGTCGCAGGTGACGCGCACAACGCCGACAATTCCGCCCAGTACAACGCCGATCAGCAGCGCAAAAAAGGTGATGAGCAACGTGTTTTTAAGACCGCTGACAAGATAGAACCAGCGGTTTTCCGCAATGAAGTTTTGGTAGATATGGAGATAGAAAAATTCCGCCATGCTGTGCCTCCCGTGCCGTTTTTTTTATTTCGTTTCCGGCTTGCCGCCCGCATTGCAGCGCGTCCGGACAGACAGACAAAACAGGGGTCGTGCGTGCCGACCCGCTGTTTTTCGGTTGTCTTTTATACTGCCGGTGCCGCAGAGCAGCGCCGCATTATTTCAAAACGATAACGGACTGGATGCCCGTGCAGTAGCTGTCGGTGAAGTCGATGCTCTTGAGGCGATCCTCGGTGACGGTCATGCCCGCCGCGCCAAAGTCTGCCTTGCCGCTTTGCACGGTGGGGACGATGGAGTCAAACTCCATATCCTTAATTTCAAGCTCGTAGCCCAGCTTGTCGCAGATGGCCTTTGCAAAATCCGCGTCAATGCCGATGATATCCTCGCCCTCGTAATATTCATACGGCGGGAAATAGGCGTTGGTGGCCATGGTCAGCTTGCCGTTCGGATAGGCTGTGCCCTCCGGCGTTTTGTAGCCCGCGTCGGTCTTGCCGTTGATGTATTTGTCCAAAATGGACTGCAAGGTGCCGTCCTTTTTAATCTCTGCAATCGCGCCGTTGATTTTGGCCGTGAGGTCAGCCTTGTCCTTGCTGATGCAGATGGCGTAATCCTCTACCGCAAAGTCCTCGGGCAAAATTGTCATTTCGGGGTTTTTCGAGGCAAACACCTTTGCCGGCTCGTTGTCAATGATGACCGCGTCAATTTTGCCTTGCTTTAACGCCAGAACCGCGTCTGCGCCTTTATTGAACTGCTTAATTTCCGCGCCCTCGATGTCCTGCGCGTAGATATCACCCGTGGTGCCAAGCTGCACGCCGATTTTTTTGCCGTTTAAATCTTCCAGCGTGGCAATGGTGGCCCCGGCACCCACGTTGCCGGCGGCGGCGGAAGCCGCCGTGGATGCGGGTGCTGCGCCGGCGCAGGCGACTAGGGACAGCGCCATCAGCAGGACAAGGGTCAATGCAAATACCTTTTTCATTTTTAAAACTCCCTCTACTGTGCGGACCTGCATTTTGCAGTCCGTTTTTTGTTTGATTTGTTTGCTGTGATCTTATTATAGCGCATATTTATGCATTGTCAACGGTTATTTATACAGAAAATGCGCTTTTGTCACTTTGCACATTGATCTTGTTTCTGGGAGGAGCTCTCTTATTCAATCCGCACATATATTTTCTGTTTTTGCCTGTTTTGCAGCAATCATGCACTTTAATTCTTCTTTTTCCCGAAAGCTTTTCTGCTTCTTTTTTGAAAAAGAGCAAAAAAACAAAGGCTCCGCGCCTTTTATGCATCTGTGTGAATATTCATTTTTAATGGGGGGACGCAAAAACCGCCCTGCCCGGCAAACGCCGGCAGGGCGGTCATGCAATTTTGTTTTTTTGTGCGGGAAAAGCGGCGGACGGGTTTTATTGCACGGTCTCGCCGATGTTCTCAATGAGCTTATGGAAATTTTTGTCCTCGCTCACAACAAGAATGGGCTTTGAAAAATCCAGCACGTACATCCCGATATAGCTCTTTGCATCAATGATGGTTTCGCCGTCAACAGAGTGCAGACCCACATCGCACGGGCACTGGGTAGCAAGTCGCTGCACCTGCTGTAAATCTTGAATGGTGCGGAACATTTTTTTAGTGATCATATCTGTTCTCCTTATCGGCGGCGCCGCAGCGGCTGCGGTCTTTGGTTGCCGCGCAAGGCTCCTTCGTTTAAGAAAAGCATAGCGAAAAAAGCATCGTTTGTCAATGGCTCGCGCGGCTTTACGGCACCGTCTGCCGACAAAATTTACAAAGCGGAGCCAACCGGGAGCGCCGGGCTGCGCCGCAAGGCCATGGGCGCGCAGGGCGACAGCGTTTTCCGGCAAAATGCGCGCGGTTTCATCCATGCTCACAGCGGGAAGAACCTTTACATAAAACCGTATGCAGCAAAGAAAACGGGAGAGGCAGCGCCCTTATTTTGTTCCATTGCTGCTGTGTCAATCGTTGCCGAATTGCTCTTGATAATCCTGTACGGCGCTATTTGCCGCCCGGTCAGCATCGGCAGAGCGCTCCTGCAGCTTGACGGAAATGGTCAGCACCTTATCCTCGCGGATGATTTGCATTTCCACCGTATCGCCCACTGCACACGCGTCCAGCACCTTTGTAATGTTGGCGCTGACGGTAACGGCTTCCCCGTTCGCGCTCATAATCAAATCGCCCGCCTGCAGGCCGGCCTTTTCAGCGGCGGAGCCTTTATTCACCGTCATGACGTACACCCCCGGACGGGTTACGTTGTACTGTGCCGCTGTCTGCGCGTCGTTAATGGCAAGCACGTTGATGCCAAGCGCCGGTCGTCCTGTGACATAGCCGTTGTCCATCAGCTCTCTTGCCACCTTGATCGCAGTGTTCACCGGAATGGCAAAGCCAAGACCCTCGGCGTTATCCCCGCTGGATTTTGCGTTGACAATGCCAATCAGCTCGCCCTTGCTGTTGAACAGGCCGCCGCCGGAATTGCCCGGACTGACCGCCGCATTTGTTTGCAGCAGCGTCATCGTCTGGCTTCCCACGGTAATTTCGCGATCCAGCGCGGAGATAATGCCGTCTGTGACCGTGCCGCCCAGCGTGCCGAGCGGGTTGCCGACGGCAAGGGCAAAATCGCCCACCGTCAAGGCGGCGGAATCTCCGATGGTGGCGGCCGGCAGATTGGAGCCGTCTATTTTCAGCACGGCGATGTCCGTTTTGGGATCGGTGCCCACCAGCTTTGCGATGTATTCTTTTTTATCGCTGAGCGTCACCTTAATCTGCTGCGCACCGGACACCACGTGGCTGTTTGTGGCGATATATCCATCGGCGGAAATGATGACACCGCTGCCCGCGCCATCGGTGACATACTGACCGAAAAACGGATTTGTCGTGACCTGCTCTGTGGTGACCTCCACCACGCTGGGCACGGCAATATTTGCCACCTGTGTCACGGATATCCCGCTGCCCGCGGTCGCCACGGCACCCACGCCGGAGCCGCCCGCCGGCACCTGATTGATGACGGTACCGGGCGCGCTGTTTTTCGCCGCCAGCGTTCCGCCGAAATAGCCGCCGCCGACACCGGCACCGGCGCACAGCACGACAGCCAGCGCAAGAGCCGCCACGCGTTTGCCCGTGCCCTTTTTCTTTGCGGCGGGCGCACTGTGCGGATACGCGCTTTGCTCTGCGCCCGTGGCGGCATATTCCGTCTGCGCGGCGCTGTGCCCATCCGCGCGGGACTGCCGCGCGTTGTGATACAGCCCGGAATAATCGTAATCCCATTGATTGTTGTTCATAAAAGGTTTCCTCCCTTTTTCACGGGTGTGCCTGTGAGCGCGCCGCATGAATTGTTCATGAATTGTTTCTGTTACACCTATCTTTTAAGCCTGTTGCTTTCGATGCTGTAATCAGTATATCTTCCAAATATGAAATAATTGATGCGCCGGTGTGAAAAATGGGTGAAATACCGCACGCGCAAAGCTTTTCCTGCCTTTTACAGCAATGTGCTTTCCTCTTGCACCCATGCCTCGTCTATGGGCGGCACATAGAATCGCCCTGCGAGAAGGATGGATAGCAGTTTTGAAAGCTATGGGTCACCGCTTTTGCACGCAGACGGGAATTGCCTGTGTCTCGCTGCGAGCGGCAAACTCCGTGATGAGCACCGTGTACTCCTCTGCGGGCAGCGCGCGAAAAAACGCCAGAACGGCATCGCGCTCCCGTGTGCCCTGTGCGCCGCCCGCATAAACACAGGCGGTCAGCACGCCGCCGCGCCGCAAAAGCGAAAGCGCCGTGCGAATGGCCGGCACGCTGACCTCCGGCGTTGTGAACAAATCATGGTCGCCGCCGGGCAGATAGCCCAGATTGAACACGGCGATATCCACTTCGCCCCGCGCCGCGTACTCCGCCAGCTTCGCGTGGGTCTCGCACACGACGTGTACGCGCGCGCCGCAGCCCGCCTGCTGCGCCGCCGCACGCGTTGCCTCCACAGCGCGCGGCTGTACATCCAGCGCGAGCACGCGACCCTCCTCGCCCACAAGGCGCGCGAGAAACACCGTGTCGTGTCCGTTGCCCGCCGTGGCATCTATGGCAAAGCCGCCGCGCCGCCCGTACTGCATCAAAAACTGATGCGCCACGGTCAGCGCGCTGATATCGGGCAGGCTGCGGCGCACAAAGCACACCTCATCGCACTTGCCGCGCCACTGCTCGCCCTCCTGTTCAAAGCCAAGCTTTTCGCAAAATGCGCAGCCGGCGGCATTCTCACGCGACACCCAAAGATGAAACGGTGCATTTACCTGCTCGCGCAGCAGCGCCCGCATAAAAAAGGTGCCGTAGCCGTGCCGTTGCCACTGCGGTGCAATGACAAAGCCCTCGCATTCGCTGCCCGCATATGCCGCCGCGCCAATGACCTGCCCGTCCTTTTCCAGCACATGCGTTGCGCCGCGCAGATCAAGCTGTACCAGCATCGGCACATCGCGCAGCACAGGTTTTCGTATCTGCATCGAATGCATCCCCCTTTCTTTCTGTCCGTGTCCGGGCAAGCTGCTCTCGGAAACCGCCCGCGCGGTGCCCTGCTGTCCGCAGCAGCAGCATCAATAGGACAGCGTGTGCCCGATCATGCCGTAGGCCGCCATGGAGAGCACCGCCAGATACAAAAGGACAATCGGCAGACCGCGAAAGGTCTCCGGCACCGCATCGTTTTCCAGCTTGCGCTCGCCCTCGGTCACAATAAACACCACACCGCTGTAGCCAAGTCCGCTGCCCAGTGCAAACCCAAGCGTCTGTCCCAGCGTAAAGCCCTGCACCGTTGTAATCAGCAGCGTGCCGATGATGCAGCAGTTAAAGCTCGCCATGGGCAGCACCGCCGTGATGCGCTTTGCGCGCGGTGCGCGGAACAAAGCCGCCACCAAAATCAGCACCAGCAGAAACGCCGCCACGCTGCACGCAACCAGTACAAGCGGACGCACAAAATCCTTGTTCGCATACTCTGCCAGCCACAGGCGGTTCACAAAAAACGCAAGCGGCGCACTGATGAGCTGCACTGCACAAAGCAGCACGCAGAACGTGAGGGAATCCATCGCGTCGTCCCCCACCAGCTTTACAAGGCGCGACACGCCGAAGGCACGCCCCAACACGGCATTCTGCGTAAAGACAGCCAGCAGCGCATAGCTGCAAAAGGTGAAAACAGCCTGTAAAACCACGCCTACTCCACTTCCCATTGGTCCTCCTCCGTTTCCATCATCGCACGCTTAATCACGCGCACCGCACTGCGCCACAGCGCCATTACAACCGCCAATACGCCAAAGCCGCCGCTGGGCAACAGCGCACTGGGCATCAGCGCTATGTTGACAATGACGTGACCAAACAGCATGCCGGAGCCAAGCAGCTCCCGCACGCAGCCCACGGTCATCAGCACAAGGACATACCCCAGCGTCGTGACCATCCCCTTGCGCAGCGCCGTGCCCAGCTTTTCATTCTGCACGCGCTCGTAGCGCTTTAAAATGATAGGATCCACCACAAGCAGCGGCAGATACAGGCCAAGCTGCGTGATATCGCCGCTTTGGAATAATTTTGTCATCACCCAATACATGCCGATGTAAACAACGCCCGCGCTAAGCGCGTAGACAGGCCCGCGAAAGCGCGCGTGCGCAAAGCGGCACAGCGCCGCGGCAAGCAGGCGCGTCGGGGTCAGCAGCAGCAGCACCGCCACGCTGAGCAGCAGCGCGTTTCGCCCTGTGCTTGCCGCAATCACAAGCGGCGCAAGGCCAAGCCCCTGCATGACAACGGGGTTATTCAGCAGCACGCGGTCACGGTGTACACGGTGCTCGACGCTCTCCTCTATCTTTTGGCGCTGCTCTTTTGTCAGCTCGCTCATGAGCGCACTTCCTTTCGTGCAGACTTTGCCGCGGGCTTTTGCGCGGCGGGACGCGCGGGCCGCTCCTTGCGCGCACCGTGGCGCAGCCTTTTGTGCCACTGCTGCGAAAGCGCGCTCATCCACCGGTCAAGCGGGCCGGACAGCACGTTTATCCACAGCAAGGCAAAGCAAACGCCCATATCATAGGAGCCGTAATAGCGGAACATCATGGTGGCAAAGCCCAGCACCACGCCGTACACAAAGCGCGCATCCTGCCGCTTTGGCAGCGTGACGGGGTCATTGATCAAGAAGACCGCCGCGTATAAAATGGCACCGGAGAGCAGCTCGTACAGCACCGTCAGCAGCCGAAAGCGGATAAAGTGCCACGGCAGCGCAAGGCCAATGCCCCCAAGACGCGGAAAGAAGTATGCGATAAACGCACACATCGCTAAAAAGCCGAGCGGTGCCGCCAGCGTAATGCGCTTGCGCATCCACAAATAGGCCGCGCACGCCACAATGATCAAGCTTGCGGTCGCGCCCATGCTGCCCGCGTAATTGCCGAGAAACAGATAGGACAAATCAATATTGGGCATTCCGCCCGCCGCCAACGTATGGGATGCACTCTCGATGACGACCGCGCTCTCGCGGCTAAACAGCGTCAGCGGTGTGAAGGGCACCGGATAAAAAAATACCTCCTCCGGCCAGCTGATGGCAGCCATGGCAAAGCCGATGGCAGGCGGGCTGAACGGATATGCACCGTATCCGCCGAACGCGGCCTTGCCGATCAGCACTGTGACCAGCGTTGTGACGATGACAATATAATACGGCACACTTGCGGGCATCAGCAGCGTGACGATCAGTGCAAATGCAATGCTGCTGTTTTCGGTTTTATCATAGGGCAGCCTGCGGATGGAGGCCACAAGGCGGTCGCACAGATTTGCCGTCAGAACCGCAACGGCGCACAGCCCCAGCGGGCGCAGCCCGTACAGGTAGGCGGACATCGCCAGCAGCGGCAGCGTCATATAAATCATATCGTTTTGCGCCGCATGGGCAGGATGGCGCGGCAGCACCCTGCTTTCATCCATTGCCATGCTCACACGCCCCCATTCTGCTTTTCGCTGCACGCGCCGCGAAGGGCGCGAAGGGCGGCGGCATAATCCGGCTGAGCGAACACGGCACTGCCCGCCACAAGGCAGTCCGCACCCGCCAAAGCGCACAGCGAAGCCGTCTGCGGCGTGATGCCGCCGTCCACCTCTATGTGCAGAGAAGCAAGCCCGCGCGCGTCTGCCTCCTTGCGCAAACGCGCAATTTTAGCAAGCGACTGCGGCAGAAACGCCTGCCCGCCCGCGCCCGGCTCAACGCTCATCACCAGCACAAGATCAATTTTATCCAGCACGCAAAGCACCTCCTGCACGGGCGTATCGGGCTTGAGCGACACGCCCGCAAGCATCCCCTGCGCGTGGATGGCCTCAATGGTCTCGTCCATGGGGCTGTCTGCCTCACAGTGAAAGGTAAGCCATGACGCGCCCGCGGCGGCAAAAGCTTTCACATGGCGCAGCGGCTCGCGCACCATCAGATGTACATCGTACACGGCCTGCGGCAGCATTTTATGCAGCGATGCCAAGACCGGCACGCCAAAGGTGATGCTTGGCACAAAGCTTCCGTCCATCACATCAAAATGCAGCACGTCTGCGCCCGCAGCAAGCACGTGCGCACAGTCCGCGCCAAGCGCAGCAAAATCCGCCGACAGAATCGACGGTGCAATCTGTATCTTCATAACAGCCTCCGGCAAAATATTTTCCCATGAATGGTTCCTTGTCTATCTTTTTGATTATATCGGTTTTGATCAAAAAAAGCAAACGGCGGCGGCGACGGCTTTTTTGCGGTTTTGTAGGATTTTTTGCTTTCCGGCATAGATTTTATGCGCGCGGGGCGGTATAATCTATATAGTAACAATGGAGCTTGACCTTGCGATTGCGCATTGGCCGATGCCCGGCGCATAGAATCGCCCCGCGAGGGATTTGACAGCAGCTTCGCAAGCGTTCCCCCTAAGCGATTATAAGTTAAATAGAACAGACCGTTTCCCGACAGGGCAGCGTGCCCGTAAAAAATGCAAAGGAGACTTT
>JAVXUG010000010.1:20696-49390 GCA_036642215.1 Ruthenibacterium sp. | reverse complement strand
GCGCCCGTATCTGCACAAGACAGCCTATTTTGCGCGCGATGATGTCAAATTGCCCGCAGGACGCTATTTTGCGCAGGATATCATCGGCTGTACGGTGCAAAACGCGGACACCGCAGAGGTGTATGGCACGGTCACGGATATTTTGCACCCTGCGTCCAGCGATGTGTATGAAGTGAAAAACAGCGCGGGAGAAGTGTTTTTGTTCCCGGCGGTCCCGGAATTTTTGTCGGAGCTAGCGCCGGAAAAGGGCATTGTCACGGTGCGGCCCATTCCGGGCATGTTCACAAACGCGGGGGGCAGCGACGATGCGGATTGACATAGCGACGCTTTTTCCGGAGCTGTGCGATGCCGTCATGGGCGAAAGCATCATCGGCCGCGCGCAAAAAAACGGCGCTGTTGAAATCCACAGTCACCAAATCCGCGACTATACCACAAACCGTCAAAAACAGGTGGATGACTACCCCTACGGCGGCGGGCCGGGTATGGTGATGCAGGCGCAGCCCATCTACGACTGCTGCATGGATGTGATACGCCAGACACAGCAGGCGGGTCACGCGCGCCCGCGCGTCATCTTTATGACGGCGGGCGGCGCGCAGCTGACCGAAGAAAAATGCAAGCAGCTTGCACAGCTCGACAGCATTTTGCTCGTCTGCGGTCATTATGAGGGCATGGACGAGCGCGTGATTGAGGCGCTTGCCGACGAGGAAATCTCCATCGGCGACTATGTGCTGACGGGCGGCGAGCTTGCCGCGCTTGTGGTGGCGGACAGCGTGTGCCGCCTGTGTCCCGGCGTGCTGAAAAGCGCCGAGGGGTACGAGGAGGAAAGCTATTACGGCGGCTTACTTGAATATCCGCAATACTCCCGTCCGGAGGAGTGGAATGACCGCCGTGTGCCGGAAATTCTGCTCTCCGGTCACCACGCAAAGATTGCCGCATGGCGTACAGAACAGGCACAGCAGCGCACAAAACAGCGCCGTCCCGATTTGTATGAACAATATCTTAAAAATGTCAATGGCAATAATACCTAATTTATGCATGATCTTATGGATATTGTGATAAGCATGTTGAAAACTAATTGGTGAAAACCACCAAAGAACCATGAGCGTAAGATGACTTTGATGATGAACTGATACAAAAATATTTGTTTTATCGAAAATGAGTTGACCGCACCCGTCCTTTGGTATAAAATAAGCGCATACGGGAAATTATTTTATCTAGTATTAGTAATAGGAGCGTACGACTATGTTTGTGAAAGAAGTTACTGTGGAGAATCAAGTGGGCCTGCACGCACGTCCCGCCACATTTTTTATTCAGAAAGCCAACGAGTTTAAATCTTCCATCTGGGTGGAAAAAGAGGAGCGCCGCGTCAATGCAAAAAGCTTGCTTGGCGTTTTGTCGCTGGGCATTGTGGGCGGCACGACCATCCGCATCATTGCCGACGGTGCCGACGAGCAGGCCGCTGTTGAAGGGCTGATTAAGCTTGTCAATTCCGGCTTCAGCGAATAAGCTTTTGCAGCAAAATGGCGCTGCCCGTGTTAGGGCAGCGCTTTTTTATATTGTGCCGCGCGGCGGCATAAAAGGAGGTGCGGCATGACAAAGGACGAGCTGTGGCAAAAGGCAAAAATGCTGCCGATGCTGCCGGGGGTCTACATCATTCGCGACAAGCAGGACGAAATCATCTATATCGGCAAGGCAAAGCGCCTGCGCACGCGCGTGTCGCAATATTTTCGCGCCGGTGTCCCGCACGAGGCAAAGGTCACGCGCATGATTGCAAGCGCTTTTACGTTTGATGTGATTGTCACGCAAAGCGAATTTGAGGCGCTTGTGCTGGAGTGCAGCCAAATCAAACAGCACAAGCCAAAATACAATATTCTGCTCAAGGACGACAAGGGCTATTCCTATGTGAAAATTTCGGGCGAAGCGTGGCCGCGCGTCACCGCGTGCTTTTCCAGTGACCACGATGATGTGTCCACCTATATCGGGCCGTACATGTCAAGCTTTGCCGTGCACGAGATGGTTGAGACGGCCAATGATGTGTTCCGTCTGCCGCGCTGCGCAAGGCGCTTTCCGCAGGATTTCGGCAGGGGACGACCGTGTCTGAACGCGCACATCGGCAAGTGCATGGCACTCTGTACGGGCAAAATCCCGCACGAGACCTATCTTGAGGCCATCGACGGTGCCGAGCGCATGATACGGCGCGGGCAGGGCGAGATTGTAACGCTGCTGGAAACGCGCATGGCGGATGCCGCAGAGCGCATGGATTTTGAGCGGGCGGCGCTGATTCGCGACCAAATCCGCGCAATTGAAAAGCTTTCGCGCGGACAGAAAATTATCCGCAGCGAAATTGCGGAGCAGGACGTAATTGCCTTTGCGGGCAGCGCAAACGCGACGTGCGCGGCAATTTTGCGTTTTCGCGAGGGGCGGCTTGCCGACAAGCTTGAATTTGTGTTCCACGACACGCAGGACATTGAAGTTCTGCGCGAGGAGTTTTTGCCGCGCTATTATCTGGGCGATGCTGTGGAAATTCCGCGCAGCATCGCCGTGGATGCGCTGCCGGAGGGTGCGGACGAGCTTGCGCGCCTGTTCAGCGAGACAAAAGGTGTCAAGGTGCGCGTGTATCAGCCGCAGCGCGGCGACGTGGTGCAGCTTGTCGAGATGGCGCTGACAAACGCGCGGGAACGTCTTGCGCGCGAGAGCGGGCGCTATGCGCACGAGCAAAAGCAGCTGGACGAGACGGCGCATCTGCTGGGTCTGTCCGAGGGGCCGCGCATCATCGAAAGCTACGATATCTCGAACTGGGGCGACGGAACCAGCGTTGCCGGCATGGTGGTGTTCCGCGACGGCAAGCCCCACCGCGCGGGCTATCGGCGCTTTCGCATCAAAAGCGTCGTCGGCACGGACGATTACGCCTCGATGGCAGAGACGCTGTCCCGCCGCGCGGCAGAGTACGAAAAGGGCGGCAAGGGTCAGTTTGCCCAAAAACCGGATTTGATTCTGCTCGACGGCGGACGCGGGCAGGTCAGCGCCGTGCGCGGTGCTTTGGCGGGCACGGCGCTTTCGAATGTGCCGCTGTTCGGCATGGTAAAGGACGACAAGCACCGCACGCGCGGGCTGATTGCGCAGGACGGTGCAGAGCTTGTTTTGGCGATGCACCGCGGTGTGTTTGCGTTTATCACGTCCATTCAGGACGAGACGCATCGCTATGCCAACGACTATCGAAGGCGGCTGCAAAAGGGGCGTGCGTATGCGTCCACCTTGCAGGAGGTGTCGGGTGTCGGCCCCGCCACAGCCAAAGCGCTGATGGCGCATTTTAAAACCGTAGCCGCCGTGCGGGAGGCGGGCGAAACAGAGCTTGCGGCGGCAAAAGGTGTGTCAGCGGCGGCGGCAAAGGCGGTGTATCGCCATTTTCACGCAGAGTGATACAAAGCACCCGCGCGCACGGGGCAAAACCTTGACAAATACAGCGCAACAGCCCATAATATGACTGTAAATTCAGGCTGCTTTGTCCGCGTTTCGGCGGACAAAAACCGGCCGCGCCCCTGTGGGCGGGAAAGAGGAAGCTATGCGCGTGATAGCAGGCATTGCACGCAACACACGGCTTGTCGCTCTGCCGGGCGACGACGTGACAAGACCCACCATCGACCGCGTGAAGGAGGGCATGTTCAGCGCCGTACATTTTATGATAGAGGGCGCACGTGTGCTCGATTTATGCGCGGGCAGCGGTCAGCTTGGCATTGAGGCGCTGTCGCGCGGTGCGGCACGCTGTGTTTTTATTGATCAGAGCCACGATGCCGTTGCGGTTATTCTGCAAAATCTCAAGGCAGCCGGCCTTATGGAAAAGGCAAGCGTGGCGCAAATTTCGGCAGAGAGCTATCTCGCCGCCTGCCGCGAGCAATTCGACTTGATTTTGATGGACCCGCCCTATCGGAACGGCACCGTGGCGGCGCTGCTGCCGCAGGTGGCGCGCGTGACCGCTCCCGGCGGCGTGGTGATGGCGGAGACTGAGTACGGCGCGTCCCTGCCGGAAGTCTGCGGCGGGCTGACGCTGAAAAAGCAATACAAATACAGCACCGTTGCCCTTGCCCGCTACGAGGCGGACACCGCTTTTTAAGCGGTTGCTCTCCGCATGGCGCGCCGCACCGGCGCAAGCCGAAAAGGAATCAGAAAAGAGGCCGTTTTTATGCGTATTGCCATTTGCCCCGGCAGCTTTGACCCCGTCACACACGGTCATTTAAACATCATTGAACGCACCTCGGGGCTGTTTGATAAGGTGGTCGTGCTGGTGCTGGGCAACCCCAACAAAAACCCAATGTTTACAGAGGACGAGCGCGTGGAGTTTTTGCGCCGCGTCACGCCGCATCTGCCCAATGTCGAAGTGGATTCCTACAACGGTCTGCTGGCCGATTATGCGGCAAAGCGGGGCGCATGCACACTGATTAAGGGTCTGCGCGCCGTGACGGATTTTGAGTATGAATTTCAGCAGGCGCTCACCAATAAAAAGCTCAACCCGCAGCTTGAAACCATGTTTATGATCACCGATGCGCATTATATGTACCTGTCCTCCAGCATCGCAAAGCAGGTCGCGGCCTATGGGGGCGATGTGACGGAGTTTATTCCGGATGCCATCCGCGCGGATGTCATTGCGCGCATCAGGGAGAATAAAAAATTGACAGCAAGGAGCGATTTCACGAATGAACATTGATGAATTGTTAGATATTATGGATGAGACGTTAGAGCAGGCAACCAGCGTGCCCTTTACCGGCGGCAAGCGCATGGTGGACATTGAAAAGGTGCGCGATCTCATTGATGATATCCGTCTGAATATGCCGGGCGAAATCCGTCAGGCGAAGGCCATTGTGCAGGATCGCGGCGATATTATTTCCACGGCTAACAAAGAGGCGGAGGCAATTGTCAAGCGCGCGGAGGATCGCGCCCGTACACTTGTCTCACAGGAGGAAATTGTGAAGGCCGCCGCTGCCGAGGCGCGCGACATCAAGGCGAACGCGCAGGGGCTTGCACGCGAGACACGCAGCAAAATGACCGACTATTGTGAAAATTTATTGCGCAAGACAGAAGAACAAATGTCAAAAAGCATGGGGGAATTAAAAATTTTGCGCACCTCACTGCGCCAAAACGCCAAGAACAACCTCAAATAAAAGCGCGCCGTTTTACCGTGCACAGTTTTTTACACAAATTGCTTGACAATCCCTTTTAATTGATATACTATATTGTTAAGGATAATATTTTAATTGGATATTTATTACAATACAGCTTTTAGGAGGGCTTGCGCGATGGAAAAACGTAACACTGTGCAGAAACAGCTTGTGCTAGACGCCGTGTCACGTCTTGCCAATCATCCCACGGCCGATGCCGTGTACAATGAGGTAGTGCGCAGCCACCCCAGCGTGAGCAAGGCCACGGTGTACCGCAATTTGGCCGGTCTTGCGCAGGATGGTGTCATTCGGCATGTACCCATGCCCGACGGAGCGGATCGGTTTGACCACTGTGTCGCCTATCCGCACGACCATATTATGTGCACAGCGTGCGGCGCGTTTGGCGATGCGCCTAGCGCGGACGCGACGGCACTGGATGCTTTTGTCAGCAAGGAGACGGGCTATCGCAGCGTGCAGCATGATATTGTGTATCATGGCGAGTGTCCCATGTGCGCAAAAAAACATTCGTAAGCATCCGCGCAAAATGCGTGGTGTCAATAAAAGATGAAAGAGGTTGAATTTTATGGAATTAAAAGGAAGCAAAACAGAGCAAAATCTCATGACCGCGTTTGCGGGCGAAAGCCAGGCGCGCAACAAGTATACGTATTATGCCTCCGCCGCTAAAAAAGAGGGGTATAATCTGATTTCCTCCATTTTCGAGGAAACTGCGGGCAACGAGAAAGAGCACGCGGAAATTTGGTTTAAGCATCTGCATGACGGCGCTGTGCCGGGCACTCTCGACAATTTGGACGATGCCGCCGCAGGCGAGCATTATGAGTGGACCGATATGTATGACGGCTTTGCGAAAATTGCACACGAGGAAGGCTTCGAAAAAATTGCAAAGCAGTTTGAGATGGTTGCCGCCATCGAAAAAGGCCACGAGCAGCGCTATCGCAAGATGAAGGATTTGCTGGAGAGCGGCACGCTGTTTGCCCGCGAGACAGAGCAAATCTGGGTGTGCAGCAACTGCGGTCATATCCATATTGGTGCGCATGCGCCAGAGGTTTGCCCGGTCTGCGCGCATCCCAAAGCGTACTTTGTGCTGCAGGGACAGAATTACTGAGTTAATTTCCGCAGCCCGCTGTGCTTTTGCACAGTGGGCTTTTTTTGTCGCGTCAAATGCGGTATACTAATTGCAATTACAAAAAACAAAACAAAGGAACAGGGGAAATGCAATGCTGCAATTTATTCTTGGTGTGTCGGGCACGGGCAAAACATATCGCGTTTTCAACGAAATAAAAGCGCGTGCACAGCAGGGAAAACGCAGTATATTGCTTGTGCCGGAGCAGTTTTCCTCCTCGACGGAGACAATGGCATACACGGTGCTGGGCGATGCGCTGTCGGCCTTTGCGGACGTATACAGCTTTACAACTCTTGCCGAGGCCGTGCTGAAAACCTACGGCGGTGTCGCCGCGCAAACGCTGACCGACGCGGGGCGTGTGGTTATGGTGCGCCGTGCGATGGACGGCCTGGGTGACGCGCTGACAAGCTACCGCAGCCATCGGCGCAACACGGGCTTTTGCAGCCTGTGTGCCGATGCGATTAAGGAGCTGAAAACCGCCGGCGCAAAGCCGGAAACGCTGCTGAGTGTAGCGCAGGAGATGGGTGCGGATGGCGGAAAGCTACAGGAGCTAAGCTTGATTTATGCTGCCTACGAGGGCTTGCTGCGCGGGGTCGCGCTTGATCCGGCTGACCGCGTGAGCGTGGCGGCGGAGCGGATGCAGCCGGACTTTCTCGCGGGGAAGGCAGTGTTTGTGGACAATTTTGACGGCTTTACCGCGCCGCAGTACGCTCTGCTGGGCTGCCTTGTCACGGCGGAGCAATGTACGGTGGCGCTGTGCTGTGACACGCTGTCCGAGAACGAGGGCGGCTACGGACTGTTCAGCCCTGTGCGCCATGCGGCGCAGCGTCTGCGGCGATTGGCGGCGCGGAAAAATGTGCCGGTGGCCGTGCCGCAGATGCTTGCGGAGGATGTGCGCCATGTGAGAACGCCTGTGCTGTCCGCTGTCAATACGCTGCTGTGCGGTGTGGAAATTGTTTGCGCGGACTGCGCTGACGGTGCGGAGGGCTTTGCGCTTACGCCGGCCGGCGGTGTCTATGATGAATGTAAAACGGTGGCGGCTCAGATTGCAAAGCTGGTTGCGAATGGCGCACAGTACGGCGATATGGCTGTGATTTGCCGCCTGATGGATTCCTATGCCGCTGCGCTGCACTACGAATTGACGCTGGCGGGCATTCCGTATTTTACAGACGAGACAACGACGCTGGAGCACACCGCTCCGGCGGCATTTCTGCGCGCGGCATTGGGGCTTGCTGCGAACAGCTTGACAAGCGAGGGCGTGCTGCGTCTGCTGAAAACGGGTCTTTGCGGCTTTGCGGCGGAGGAGATTGCCGCGCTTGAAAACTATGCCTATACCTGGCAGCTTCACAGCGAGGACTGGCGCGCGCCGTTTGTAAAAAACCCGTCCGGCTTTGGTCCGGCGGGCAGCGCGCTGACGGCGGAGGACGCAGCGGTTCTGGAGGTGGCAGAACGCGTGCGCGCCGCAGCGGTGCCGAAGCTTGACGCGTTTTTGCGCGCAATGCACGGAACAGGGCGGGGCGCAAGGGCTGCACAGAGCGCAGCGACCGCGCCGACCGCGCCATCCGCGGCGACCGAACCGACCGCAGCGTCCGCGCCATCCGCGTCATCCGCAGCGGCGGATCAAGCGCCGCAAAACGGACGCACGGCGGGGGAGATATCACACGCGCTGTATGCGCTGCTGCAAGCCTTTGACGGCGCTGAGCACACCGCGCAGCTTGCCGAGACACTGGGCTTTGGCGGTGAAAAGGGCGGAGAAGCCGTGTATCGCACATGGAATACCATGATGGCAATGCTTGACCAGATGAATGCGCTGCTCGGCGACGATTTTGTCACTGCGCAGGAGTACGATGATTTGCTGGTTCTGTTGCTGCGCGCATCGGACATCGGACATGTGCCGCAGACGCAAAATGTCGTCATTGTGACAACGGCAGACCGTATGCGGCTGCAAAACCCGCGCTATTGCTTTGTGCTTGGCGTGGCGGAGGGCGAATTTCCAAAGACGGTCGGTTACAGCGGGCTTTTGACGCATACCGACCGCGAACGCCTTGTGCAGAGCGGCGTGGATATGCCCGGCAGCTACGAGAATCGTATGCTGCTGGAACAAATGTTTTTCTATAAGGCGCTTACTGCGCCCTCGCAGGGACTGTATCTTAGCGCCGTTGCACCCGAAGCAGGCGGCGCGCCGCTGAGCTCGGCGCTGACCGGAATCCTAAGGGCACTGACACCGCATCCGCTTTCGCTCTCGCTTGCGGAAAAAGCACAGGCACCCGCCGCCGCGCTGGATTTGCTCGGTGCGCAGTACCGCGAGGACACACCCGAAACGGCGGCGCTTGCCGCCGCGCTGGAAACGGATGCCGCCGCCGCAGACAGCCTGCGTGCCATGGAGCGTGCCGCCGTGCCGCCGCCCTTTGCCGCGCGCAATACCGCTGTGCTGAAAGCGCTGATCGGGCGCAGCATGACGCTGTCACCCACGCGCATAGAGCAGTATTATCGCTGCCGTTTCGCGTATTTTCTGCAATATGTGCTGCGCATTCGCCCGCGTAAAAAGGCCGAGCTGTCACCGCTGGAGACAGGCAGCCTTGTGCATTATATTTTAGAAAATGCGCTGCGTGAGGCGGGGGAAGCCTTTGTGCGGCTGTCGCCGGAGCAGCTGCGCGCGCTTGCCGCCCGTGTGACGGATGCCTATGTGGCGGAAAATCTGCCGGATGCAACGCGGCGCTTTGCCTATCTGATTGAGCGGCTGAAGGAGGGCGCTGTGCGGCTGCTGAGCTTTTTGCAGGCAGAGCAGGCACAGAGCAGCTTTCACCCCGTTGCCTTTGAACAGGAAATCGGCGACGAAGCGGGCGCGGTGCCGCCGATGACGCTGTGTACGCCGGCGGGCGAAACAGTGCGCATCGTGGGGAAAATCGACCGCGTGGACGTGATGTACCGCAAGGAACACAGCTATCTGCGCGTTGTGGATTACAAGACAGGCGATAAGACATTTCATTTGGACGAGGTATATTGCGGACTGGACACACAGATGCTGTTTTATCTTTTTACACTGTGCAACAACGCAAAGGAGCAGTATCATAACCCTGTGGCAGCCGGTGTGCTGTACGTGCAGGGCGATCCGACCCCGAAAAGCGCATCGCGCGCAGATGCGGAGCAGCCGCCGGTTTATAAGGTGGACGGCCTTGTTTTGGACGATGAAGTTGTTGTGCGCGGAATGGACAAAGACGCAACGGGTGTGTTTGTGCCGTTCACCTTTGGCAAAGCGGGCACGCCGCGTGCGGGGGCAAAGCTGGCAAGCCTTGCAAAGCTGGGCAATATGGAGCGCCATCTGGAAAACATTGCCGTGGAGATGGCGCGCGGTCTGTATGCGGGCGAGATTGATGCCCTGCCGCTGTGTACCGCCAAGGGAAGCCCGTGTGATGTGTGCGATTATCGTCCCGTGTGCCGCCATGAGAGCGGTGTGCATGAGGCGAGCGTCAGCGCACCAAAGGATGTTTTTTGTGCCGCACCCGAGCAAGCGGAAGAAGCCGCCGCCCCTGTGTCGGAAACACCGGAAACACCACCAAATTTGAAAGGAGCTTTCGCCGATGCCTGAACGCGAATGGACCCCTGCCCAAAAAAACGCGATTCGCGATGAGGGCGGAACGCTTTTGGTTTCTGCCGCCGCAGGAAGCGGAAAGACGGCGGTGCTTGTCGAACGCGCCGTGCGGATGCTGACCGATGAAGCACACCCCGTTGCGGCAGATCGCATTCTGATGGTCACCTTTACGCGCGCCGCCGCCGAGGAGCTGCGTGCGCGCATTGCCGTGCGTCTGTCAGAGGAGGCGGCTTTGCACCCCGACAGCATCCATCTGCGCCGCCAAAAGCTGCTGTTGGGGCGCGCGAATATCTGCACCATTGATGCATATTGTATGCAGCTTTTACAGCGCTACTTTGCGGAGCTGGAGCTGCCGCCGGATTTTGGCGTGGCGGATGACGCTGCGTCGTTTTCGCTGCGGCAGACGGCGCTTGCCGCCGTGCTGGAGGATTTGTACGACGACCCCGATTTCTGTGCGCTTGCGTCGCTGTACGGTCGTGCGCGCAGCGATGCCTCTGCTGCGGGAGCGGTGCTTGCCCTGTATGATTTTACCCGCAGCCTGCCCCGGCCACATGCCGTTTTGGAACAGCTTTGTGCCGCCTATGAAACGGGCGCGCCCCTGACGCAGACACCATGGGGCAGAACGCTGCTTTCCTATGCGCTGAGCGCGGCGGAAAATGCGCTGAAGCTGACGCGCGCGGCACGCGGCATTGTGGCAGAGGAGACGGCGCTTGCCAATTACGATGCGGCGCTTTGTGCGGACGAGTCGTTTTTTGACGCGCTGTGCGGCCTTGTGCGACAGGGACGGTGGGATGATGCGGTGTGCTGTACTGCGGAGTTTACGCCGCCGTCGCTGAAAGCGGTGCGCGGCTATGACGGGATTGCCGCCGATGCCGTAAAGCAGCTGCGAGAGGGGGCAAAGGCTGCCGTAAAGCAATTGCGCGAGCAGGTTTTTGTCTGCACGGAGGCGCAGTTTTTGCAGGATTGCGCGTGTGCTGCGCCGATGCTGCGCGCGCTGGCGCGTGCGGCACTTGCGTTCGAGGAGCGGTTTTACAGGGCAAAGCTTGATGAAAAGCTGCTGGAATACAGTGATTTCGAGCATCTGGCGCTGCGGCTGCTGTGCGATGAAAACGGACAAAAGACACCGCTTGCACGCATTGTGGCACACGGCTTTGATGCCGTGATGGTGGATGAATATCAGGACACAAACGCGCTGCAGGCGCAGCTTTACCGCTGCCTTGCCAACGATGAGGAAGCAAATCTGTTTTTTGTCGGCGACGCAAAGCAGAGCGTCTATCGCTTTCGTCTTGCAAGCCCGGAAGCGTTCCTTGAAAAGCGCGGAAGCTATGCGCCCTATGCACAGGGCGGCAAGCATCCGGCTACCATTATACTGGGTCATAATTTCCGCAGCGCAAGCAGCGTGATCGCGCAGATTAACGACGTGTTTCGCTGTTTGATGAGCGGCGCTGTGGGCGATGTTGATTATACCTGCGACGAGGAGCTTGTTCCCGGTGCTCCGGACGGCTACGACGGTGGGCCGCTGGAGCTGAAGCTTGTGGACACAGGCGGTGCGGAAAGCGAGGCGGGCGACGCGGCTGTTGTGGCAGATACGATTGCGCAGATGCTGCAAAGCGGTTTTGCCGTGCGCGACAAAACCGGAGGAACGCGCCCATGCCGCTGCGCCGATTTTTGCATTTTGCTGCGCACACGCGGCAAATTTACACAATATGCCGCCGCACTGACACAGCGCGGCATATCCGCCTATGCCGACACGGGCGAAAGCTGGCTTACTTCCCCTGAAGTGTCGCCGCTTTTGTCGCTGCTGCGCGTCATCGACAACCCCGGGCAGGATGTTCATCTGGCTGCGGTGCTGCTGTCGCCGCTGTTTGGCTTCACGCCGGACGAGCTTGCCGCGGTGCGGGCCAAGACCCCGCACGGGCGGCTGTTCACGGCACTTTTACAATGCAAAATGCCGCGTGCGGTACAATTTTGTGAAACGCTGCGCATTTTGCGCACGCTGGCGGTCACGCTGCCGCTTGACGGATTGTGCGCGGAAATTTTTGTGCGCACCCATTACTTTGCCGCCGTGGGTGCGATGGAAAACGGCGCGGCGCGGCGCGAAAATCTGCGCAGCTTTACCGCCTTTGCCGCTGCGGCAACCGCGGGTGCAGCATCGGGGCTTGCGGGCTTTCTGCGCCGTGCGGACAGTGCCATCGAAAGCGGCATGGGCGCAAATGGAACCGCTGCCGTACCGCAGGGGAACAGCGTTGCCATTATGACCATCCACCGCTCCAAGGGACTTGAATTTCCTGTGTGCATTCTTGCGGATGCATCGCACGGCTTTAATTTGCGCGATACTTCAAACGCCGTGCTGTTTCATCCCGTGCTGGGTGCCGGCTTCAAGCTGAGGGCGGAAAACGGCGGAGGTTTGTTTGCTACGGTGCCGCACGCGGCTGTCAGCTTTGCTCAAAAGCGCGAATCCGTCAGCGAGGAAATGCGCATTCTCTATGTGGCGCTTACGCGTGCGCGCGATAAGCTCATTGTCACCGCGCCGCTGAAAAACCCCGAAAAGACGCTGACAAATCTTGCAGTGGGGCTTGTGGGAACCGGTGGTGCAGATGCCTATGTGCTGCTACAGCAGCGCAGCTTTGCCGCATGGCTTTGCACGGTAGCGCTGCTGCATCCGGACTGCGGCGCGCTGCGCAAGGCGGCGGGTGGCATTGTGCTGCCGCTTCTTGCAAGCGGGGGGCATTTCCACGCGGAGATGCTTGCGGCGGGCGCGGTGTCTGCGGCGCAGGAAGCACCGCCGTTTGTGCGCACGGCGCAGCCGGACGCGGCGCTTACGGCGCGCCTTACATCGGGCTTTGCACGGGCGGCTGCGCGCCGTGCGGCAAAGGTGCGGCTGCCCGCAAAGCTGAGCGTATCAGCCATCAGCCACGCCGACGCACAGCCTGTGCTGGCGCGCCCCGCCTTCCTTTATAAAGAGGGGCTTACGGCGGCGGAGCGCGGCACCGCGCAGCACGCCTTTTTGCAATTTGCAGACTTTGATGCTGCCGCGCGTGATTTGCAAGGGGAGCTTGACCGCTTGGTGCAAAAAGGATATCTTGCGCCGGAGCTTGCGGAAAAGCTGCCGCGCGCGCGCATCGAGACGTTTTTGCAGACCCCGCTTGCAAAGCGGATGCAGGGCGCAGAACGTCTTTTGCGCGAATACGATTTCATCACGGCGGTGCCGGCACATTTTGTGACGGACGACGCACTGGGAGATGCGGCCTATGCCCCCGTGCTGGTGCAGGGCATTGCGGATGCAGTCTGTATCAACGGCGCGCAGGCGGAAATTGTGGATTATAAAACAGACCGCGGCAAAACGCCGCAGCAGTTTGTGGAGGTTTACGCAAAGCAGCTTTTGCTGTATCGCCGCGCGATGGAAAAGCGCCTTGGTGTCACCGTGACGGCGTGTACCATCTATGCGTTTGAAAACGGGCTGGAAATTCCCGTGCCGCTCACTGCGCCGACAGATCTGTGAACCCAGTGTAAAATAGGGTCGAAATAGGGGCAAAGCAGAAAAAAGTCTTGACATGGCACGCCGCAGCGGGTATACTAAGCAAGTAATAAAGTAGCTCTGCCTTGTGGCGGTTCGCTCACCTTGCGCGCAAAATGCGTTGTCGGGTTCATACAAAATTGCGATGATTCGCAGTGTTTTGTTTGTGTGTGCGGCCTGTTTTCAAGCAGGTCGCACTTTTTTTAACGTTAGATTTGGAGGTGCTTTACGATTAGCGGCAAAAAAGAAATGGAAATGAACGAAGGCATTCGCGACAAGGAAATTCGCGTCATCGATGCCGATGGCAGCCAGCTTGGTGTTATGACCACGCGCGACGCGATGCAGCGTGCCGAGGAGCAGAGTCTTGACCTTGTCAAGATTGCGCCGCAGGGCGTTCCGCCTGTGTGCAAAATTATGGACTATGGCAAGTTTCGCTTTGAACAGCAGAAAAAAGAAAAAGAAGCGCGCAAAAACCAAAAGGTCGTCGAGATTAAAGAGATTCGGCTCTCGCTCAACATTGACACGAATGACTTCAACACAAAGGTCGCCCACGCAAAGAAATTCCTTGAGGGCGGCGACAAAATTAAGGCTTCCATCCGCTTTCGCGGCCGCGAAATGGCGCACACAGACCTTGGCCTTGCCGTGCAAAAACGCTTTGCCGAGGCGCTGCCCGACGCTGTGATTGAAAAGCAGCCAAAGCTGGAGGGTCGCAGCATGCAAATGTTCCTGGCCCCCGCAAAAGACAAGTAAGCAATCATGCAAGGAGGACATAAAAATGCCTAAAATTAAGACTCATTCCGGAGCGAAAAAACGCTTCAAGCTGACAAAAAACGGCAAGGTGAAGCGCGGTAAAGCGTTCCGTAGCCACATTCTGACCAAAAAGAGCACGAAGCTCAAACGCGGCTTCCGCAAAACCGCTTACGCGGACAAGACCAATGCGGCTGCCGTCCGTCACATGCTGCCCTACGCCTAAAGCAAAGCGCGGCAAACCCGTAAAGTTTGACTTTTACTTTCATAAGGAGATTTAAAGAATATGGCACGTATAAAAGGCGCTGTAATGACGCGCAAAAGAAGAAAAAAGACCCTGAAGCTTGCCAAAGGTTACTACGGCAGCAAATCCAAGCATTTTAAAATGGCCAAAGAGCAAGTTATGAAGAGCGGCAATTACGCTTTTGCCGGCCGCAAGCAGAAGAAACGCGACTTCCGCAGCCTGTGGATTACGCGCATCAACGCAGCTTGCCGCGCAGAGGGCGTAAACTACTCCACCTTCATGAACGGGCTGAAAAAGAGCGGGATTGATTTGAACCGCAAGATGCTCTCCGAGATGGCGATTCATGACCCTGCCAGCTTTAGCGCACTCATCAAAACTGCGCAGAAGGCTGCGAAATAATCAGTAAGGAACGCCCGCGCAGACCATCTGCTCGGGCGTAACTTCGTCTTTATCCCCTGTAGCACGCGACAGGGTACGGCAGCCTTAGGGCGACGTGCCGCCTTGTGCGGCGGGGGACGCAGCAAAGGGGAAAAAGCATGGCCGAAGGGATTACCAGCCGCGACAATGAAACGGTAAAATATGCCTGTAAAATCGGGCAGAGCAGGACTTTCCGCCAAAGCGAGGGCTATTTTTTGGCGGAGGGTCTGCGGCTGTGTGCAGAGCTTTGCAAGCTTCACAGCCCTTTCAAGGTGTTTTATACAAGCCTGCTGCAAGCCTCTCATCCAGAGGTGCGCGCGTTTGGCGGTATGCAGTACGAAATTGCACCGCACATCGCTGAAAAAATGGGGGAGACACGCAGCCCGCAGGGGGTATTTGCGCTATTTCCGCTGCCGCAGACCTCCTTGCGGGACATCAGGAAAAACGGGCGCTATGTTGTGCTTGAAAATGTGCAGGACCCCGCTAACGTGGGTGCTGTGCTGCGCAGTGCCGCCGCGTTCGGCTTTGACGGTGCGGTGCTTGCGGGCGCAGCCGCCGACCCGTTTGGCGGCAAGGCGCTTCGGGCATCCATGGGGGCGGCGGGCAGCATTCAGATTATCATGGCGCAGGATGCGGCGCAGGCTGTACAGGCGCTGCGCGATCAAAACATTTTTGTGTATGCGGCTGCGCTTGCAGGTTCATGCAGCCTTGCCGACGTTGTGCCGGAGCGGGACAAGGGGGTGGCACTGCTGATTGGCAACGAGGGCAGCGGCTTGACAAATCAAGCGCTGTCTTTGGCGGACGGTGCGGTGCGCATCCCCATGACGGACAGGGTTGAAAGCTTGAATGCCGCCGTGGCGGCAAGCGTGCTGCTGTGGCATTTCCGTGCGGGTGACGCGCAATGAACCGCCCGGAAAGCACCGTGTCTGCGGCGCGCGGCGGCGGGGCACAGAAGGGGGCGGCTGCGCAGGAAATTGCAGACGGACAAGTCCTGCAAGCACCGCCGCTCTCAGAGGAAACACAAAGGGCAGACGTGCAAACGGCCACGGAGCCCGGCGCACCGCCGCGCGCTGATGAATTGCCCGATAGGCAGCCGTATGACGCACCGCAAAGGCCTGTGCGCATCGAGACATGGCTTTGGCTGGCAAACGCGCTTGGCCCTGCCAGCGCACAGGCAGCCGAGGTGCTGCTGCAATATCCGGACCCGGAGGTGCTTGTGCACGAGCGCTTTTCGGTCGACTTGCAAAACATTTTTACACAAGGTCAGCTCACGGCACTGCGCGATAAGGAGCCGGAGGACTTTGTGGCACGCCGCGCGCGGTGCGAGGCATTGGGCGTACACATCGTCCCCTATGACAGTGTGGACTATCCTGTGCTGCTGCGCCATACGGACGCGCCGCCGCCCGTGCTGTTTTACCGCGGTGACATCACAATTGCAAACCGCTGCCTGACGTTTGCCATGGTCGGCACGCGCCGCCCGTCCGCCTATGGCGTGGAGGCTACGCGCGCTCTTGCGCAGGAGCTTGCAAAAGCGGGCGTTGTGCTGGTGTCCGGTCTTGCTGCGGGGCTAGATAGTGAAAGCCATAAGGCCGCCGTGCAAAATGGTACGCCGACCATCGCATGTATCGCCTTTGGGCACGACACCTGCTATCCGGCTGAGAACCGGCAGCTCAAGGAGCTTATCGAGCAGCAGGGGCTTGTCATTGGCGAGTACCCGCCCGGCACCCGGCAGCAAAAGCCGTTTTTTCTCCAGCGCAACCGGCTGATTGCGGGGCTGTCCTATGGTTTGTGCGTAGCCGAGGCGCGTGAGCGCAGCGGAACCATGAACACCGTGGATGCGGCGCTGCGCTACGGGCGCGATGTATTCAGCGTGCCGGGCAGCATTTTTTCTCCGCTGTGCGAGGGGACAAACGCGCTGCTGAAAGAGGGCGCAATGCCCGTTACAAGCGCGCTTGATATTTTGCACTGGTATAGGCGTGACGCGGGCGAGGACGCACAGGAGCAGTTTGAACAGCCCGACATCGACTTGTCGCCCGACGCAGGACTTGTCTATGCCGCGCTGTCCTGCAAGCCGCAGCCGCTGGACGTGCTGTGCGAAAAAACACATCTGCCGTCGCACAAGGTGATGGCGGCGCTCACTGAACTGGAGCTTGCTGGCATATCGGCGCAGCAGGCGGGGAGACAGTTCGTGTTGGTTCAATAAGGGCAGATGTCTGCCATAGAGCAAAGGCGTTGCACAAACTACAGCAGTGTAACAAAATCTGTGGATGCTTTGTGCCATCTTCTTTGCTGTATGCAGTTGAGGGCAAGGAATAGGATCGTTCCGCTCCTTCCATAAAGCTGCTATAAATTCCCGGAAAGGAATCCTTAAATATGTCAAAACTAGTGATTGTGGAATCTCCGGCGAAAGCCAAGACCATCCGAAAATATCTCGGCCCCGGCTTTGAAGTCACAGCCTCGATGGGGCATATCCGCGATTTGCCCGCAAGCCAGCTTGGCATTGATGTCGAGCACGACTATGCGCCGCAGTACATCAATATCAAGGGCAAGGAAAAGCTGATTAAAGAGCTGAAATCTATGGCAAAAGGCAGCGATGAGGTTTTTCTTGCGACTGACCCTGACCGCGAGGGAGAGGCCATTAGCTGGCATCTTGCCAATCTTTTGGGTCTGGATGTAGGGGCGACAAACCGTGTCACCTTTGGCGAAATTACAAAGCGCGGTGTCACGCAGGGAATGGCTGCGCCGCGCACCATAGATATGAATTTGTTCAACGCACAGCAGGCGCGCCGCATTCTTGACCGCCTTGTGGGCTATAAGCTGTCGCCGTTTTTATGGCGCAAGGTGCGCCGCGGCTTGTCCGCGGGGCGTGTGCAGAGTGTTGCCGTGCGTTTGATTGTAGACCGCGAGATGGAGATTGAGGCGTTTGTGCCGCAGGAATACTGGAACGTGGACGCGCTTTTGTCACCGCCCGGCTCCCCGAAAAAATTCAGCGCGCGCCTCACCGCGACAGCGGAGGGCACAAAGCTTGCCGTGGAGAGTGCACAGCAGGCTGAAAAAATTGAAAAAGCGCTTGCGGGTGCAGAGTATAACGTAAAAAATCTGACAAATTCCAAGCGCAAAAAACAGCCCTCGCCGCCGTTCATCACCTCGACCATGCAGCAGGAGGCCAGCCGTCGTCTTGGCTTTACCGCCACGCGCACCATGCGCGCCGCACAGACGCTGTACGAGGGTGTTGAAATTGCCGGACAGGGCACCATGGGTCTTATCACCTATATGCGTACCGACAGTCTGCGTGTTGCGGACGAGGCGGTTGCCGCGGCCAAGGAGTTTATTACCGATACCTACGGCGCGGCATATGTCAGCGGTGTAAAGCGCGTGTACAAAAGCAAAAGCGCCACCGCCGCACAGGATGCGCATGAGGCCGTGCGCCCCACCGACCCCACGCTGACCCCCGCCATGGCGGAGGAGAGCATTTCGGGCGATGCGGCAAAGCTGTACCGCTTAATCTGGAGCCGCTTTATCGCGAGCCAGATGAGCGACTGCTTACAGGACACCGTGTCGGTGGATGTTGCCGCCGGAGAGTATCTGTTCCATGCCAGTGGGTTTATCGTCACCTTTGAGGGCTTTACCACGCTGTACGAGGAGAGCACCGAGGAAAAAGAGAAAAAAGAAACAGCGCTTCCGCCGCTTGCGGTGGGCGATGTGTTAAAGCTGCGCGAATTAAAGCCGGAGCAGAAATTCACACAGCCGCCCGCGCGCTATACCGAGGCCACGCTGATTAAAGCGCTGGAGGAAAACGGCATCGGCCGCCCGTCCACCTACGCGCCTATCATCACCACCATCATTGACCGCGATTATGTGGAGCGCGACCAGAAAAAGCTAAAGCCGACGCTGCTTGGGCGCACCATCAACGACTTGATGCTAAAACAGTTCCCGAACATTGTGGACGTTAAATTCTCCGCTCAAATGGAGAAAAATCTCGACAAGGTCGAGAACGGAAAAACCGCATGGCAAAAGGCAATTGACACGTTCTACAAGGACTTTGACAAAACGTTAAAGGCCGCCGAGGAGAACATGAAGGATCAGAAAATCAAGGTGCCCGATGAGGTGACCGATGAAATTTGCGAGCTGTGCGGACGCAATATGGTCATCAAAAGCGGGCGCTTTGGCAAGTTTCTTGCGTGTCCGGGCTTTCCCGAATGCAAAAATACAAAGCGCATTGTCAAGGGTACGGCCGGTGTCTGCCCGAAATGCGGCAGCCGCATGTTGATCCGCCACTCGAAAAAGGGCCGCGTTTATTACGGCTGCGAGAAAAATCCTACCTGCGATTTTATGACGTGGAATGAGCCGAGCGCGGAAAAATGCCCAACCTGCGGCACAACGCTGTTTAAAAAAGGCGGGCGCAACGGCGTGCTGCTGTGCGAAAAAGAAGGCTGCGAATATTCTCGCCCTGCCTCAGACGAAAAAAAGGAGTAGACCGGCTATGCAGCAAATCCGCATTATCGGCGCGGGGCTGGCCGGCTGCGAGGCCGCGCTGTACTTGGCCGACGCGGGCTTTTGCGTGGAGCTGTACGAGCAGAAGCCGCACCGGTTTTCCCCCGCGCATAAAAACAGTAATTTTGCTGAGCTTGTGTGTTCCAATTCGTTGAAAGCGGAGCGGTTAGATTCCGCCGGCGGCCTGCTGAAAGCAGAGATGGAGCAGCTTGGCTCGCATTTGCTTCCCGTGGCGCGACAGTGCCGCGTGGCGGCAGGCGGCGCGCTGGCGGTAGACCGCGAACAGTTTGCAGCCGCTGTCACGGCGCTTGTCCTGCAAAGCAAAAATATCACGGTGCACAGCGAAGAAGTGACTGCTGTGGCAGAAAATGAACCCGATACGATTACGCTGATTGCCACCGGTCCCTTGACGGAGGGGGCAATGGCGCGCGAGATTGCCCGTCTGACAGGTGCGCATGCGCTGTCGTTTTATGACGCGGCAGCGCCCATTGTCACGGCGGAAAGCCTTGACAGAGACAAAATTTTTGCCGCCAGCCGCTATGACCGCGGCACGGCGGACTATCTGAACTGCCCGTTTGACAAAGCGGGGTACGAGACGTTTTACGAGGCGCTTGTGAACGCGCAGCGCGCAGAGCTGCACGCGTTTGAGCGGTGTGCCGGTGAGAGCGCACCGCCGGAGCAGCCGGGCACGCCGGAAAACGCGCGTGCGGAAGTGTGCGCACCGCAGGAGCAGGCGGCAGAAAGCGCGGACAAGCCCGCTGCGCATGTGACCGTCTATGAGGGCTGTATGCCGATTGAAGTTATGGCGCAGCGCGGCGCGGATACCATGCGCTACGGACCGCTGCGCCCTGTGGGTTTGCGCAACCCGCACACAGGTCATCGCCCCTGGGCAAATGTTCAGCTGCGCGCAGAGGATAGCGCGTGTACGATGTACAACCTTGTCGGCTTTCAGACAAACCTTAAATTCGGCGAGCAGCAGCGCGTGTTTCGCATGATACCGGGGCTTGAAAACGCGGAATTTGTGCGCTACGGTGTCATGCACCGCAACACGTTTTTAAACAGTCCGCTGCTGCTCAGCGGCGAGCTCTCGCTGAAAATGCACCCGAACGTTTTTTTTGCGGGGCAGATCACCGGCTTTGAGGGCTATATGGAGAGCGCGGCAAGCGGCCTGTTGGCGGCGCGCGCCATCGAAGCGCGTCTTGCGGGGCAGGCTGCGCCGCACTATCCCGCAACTGCAATGTGCGGGGCGCTGCTGCGCTACATCGGCACGCAAAGCGCGGATTTTCAGCCGATGGGTGCCAACATGGGCATTTTGCCGCCGCTTGCCGGCGGTGAGCTTGCGCGGGATAAGCGCGCGCGTTATCTGGCGATCGCACAGCGCGCTGTGGATGATTTGAGCAGCGCGCTGCAACCAAAATAAAAAACAAGATACGGCAAACGGAGGTATAAAAATGAACATCATCATCGACGCAATGGGCGGCGACAATGCGCCTGTAGAAATTTTAAAAGGCGCGGCGGCAGCCGTGCAGGAATACGGCGTGCAGATCACCGCTGTGGGCAGGGTGGAAAAGCTGGAAGCCGCGATGAAGGAAAACGCGATTGAACCGGCGGGCATCACGCTTGTGAATGCGACGGAGCAAATCGAAATGTGCGATGAGCCGACAGCCGCCATTCGCCATAAAAAAAATTCCTCTATGGTCGTGGGGCTGCGCCTTCTGACAGACGGCAAGGGCGACGCATTTGTCTCTGCCGGCTCGACAGGCGCGCTGCTGGCGGGCGCAACGCTGATTGTAAAGCGGCTCAAGGGCGTAAAGCGCCCCGCGATTGCCGCCGTTGTGCCCGGCGCGGTGCAGCCGTATGTGCTGATTGATTCCGGCGCAAATGTCGAGTGCCGCCCCGAAATGCTCAGCGCGTTTGCCACGATGGGCAGCGTTTACGCCGAAAAGGTGCTGAACCGTACACAGCCGAAGGTCGGCCTTGTGAACAACGGTACCGAGGAGACAAAGGGAACGCCCGACTATGTGGCGGCCCATGCGCTGTTAAAAGCAAATCAAAGCATCTGCTTTGTCGGCAATGTAGAGCCGAAGGACGTGCCGTCGGGCGCGGTGGATGTCATCGTTTGCGACGGCTTTGTCGGCAATATCATCTTAAAGCTGACCGAGGGCGTTGCCAAGATGCTGGTGGGCGAAATCAAAAAGGTATTTAAAAGCAGTCTTGTTTCCAAAATCGCTTATCTGATGGTAAAAGGCGGGATGCGCGATTTCAAAAAGCTGCTGGATGCGGACGAAGCGGGCGGCGCGCTGATGATGGGCGTATGCGCGCCGGTCATCAAGGCGCACGGCTCGTCCAATGCAAAAGCAATCAAAAACGCCATTCGTCAAGCAAGGGACTGCGTGGACGGGCGTGTTGTAGAGAGCATTCGCGACAAGCTGGCAGCGACCGGCACAGAAGAACAGAACGGGGAAAATGCATGACACAGCCACTGGAACAAATGATTCACTACACCTTTAAAAATAAAAAGCTGCTGGAAACGGCGCTTACACACACCTCCTATGCGAACGAGGCGCGCGACGGCACAAAGCACAACGAGCGGCTTGAATTTCTGGGGGATTCTGTGCTGCAAATCGTGGCGGCGGATTATCTTTTCACGCACAAAAATGTGCCGGAGGGCGATTTGACCCGCATGCGCGCAAGCCTTGTGTGCGAGGGTGCGCTGTTTGATTTTGCACAGCAGATTCACCTCGGAGATTTTTTGCGCCTTGGCCGCGGCGAGGAGCTTGGCGGCGGTCGAAACCGCCCCAGCGTTGTCTCTGATGCGTTTGAGGCGCTGATTGCGGCGCTGTATCTGGACGGCGGGCTGGAGGTGGCACGCGCGTTTATTCTGCCGTTTCTTGCGGATGGCCTCACGGCCGATGCCGCTGACGAGGATCACAAGACGAGGCTGCAGGAAATTGTGCAGCAAAATCGCACCGAGCGTCTGCGCTATGTTGTGACAAGCGAGACAGGGCCTGACCACAACAAGCATTTTGTGGTAGAGGTGCATTTAAACTCTAACTGCATCGGGCGCGGAGAAGGACACAGCAAAAAGCTGGCAGAGCAGGCCGCGGCAAAGGAAGCGCTTGTTCTGATGGGCTGCTGACGGGCACGCAAAAGGTGCGCGGTGCAATGCGGCGCGCAAAGAGGGGTCGCAGCGACTTGCTGCAAGCCGCTGCGTGCAGAGCGCTCGTTTTATACTGACAGCTGCAATGTCAGCAGAGATCAGTGTGATCACTCACAACACAGGGAAGTGAAACTATGCTATTAACAGCCCTTGAAATACAAGGCTTTAAATCGTTCCCCGATCGCACCAAAATTTTAATCGGCAAGGGAATCACGGCGGTTGTCGGGCCAAACGGCAGCGGCAAAAGCAATATCTCCGATGCCATTCGCTGGGTGCTGGGCGAGACAAGCGCAAAGCAGCTGCGCGGCGGCGGGAAAATGGAAAACGTCATTTTTGGCGGCACACAGCAGCGCGGTGCCATGGGCTATGCCATGGTCAATCTGTATGTGGACAACACGGACCGGCGGCTTGAGGTGGACAGCAACGAGGTTGTGATCGGCCGCAAATATTACCGCAGCGGCGACAGCGAATATTCCATCAACGGTCAAAATGTCCGGCTCAAGGACGTGTACGAGTTGTTTTTGGACACAGGCCTTGGACGCGACGGCTACTCGGTTATCGGACAGGGACGCATTGCGGAAATTGTGGGCGCGAAATCGAATGAGCGCCGCGAAATTTTCGAGGAGGCCTCCGGCATTGCCAAATATCGTTACCGCAAAACAGAGGCCGAGCGCCGTCTTGCGGGCGCGGAGGAAAACCTGATTCGCCTGCGCGACATTTTGGGCGAGCTGGAACGTCAGGTCGGCCCGCTTGAGAAAGAGAGCAAAAAGGCTAAAATATACTTGGAGCTTGCGGCGCGCCGCAAAAATCTGGAGGTCACGCTGTGGGTGGACACCGTCCATCGCGCAAAGGACACACTGCGTGAGCAGCAGCGAAAAATAGAGATTGCAAATGCGGATTATACGCGCATGACGCAGGAAATTGACACGTGCGAGACGGACGCAACACAGCTGCGCGCCGAGCAGGAGCGCTGCATTCTTGAAATGAACCGTCTGCAAGAGGAAATTGCCTCCGTCAACGAGGAAATTGCGGGCGCAGACACGCGCATTGCGGTTTTGCGCACCAATATTGCACACAATAGCGACACGGTGGAAAATATGCGCGCCGAGTTTGCGCAGAGCACTGCGGGGCGCGAGAATATTACCGCGGAAATTGCGGGACACGAGGAGGCAATCCTCGCCTGCTGCGCACAGAAAGCGGAGCAGGAGCAGCGCACCGCACAGCTGACGGAGATGCTGCATGCGCTGCAAACAAAAAGCGCCGCCAGCGGGGAGCGCCGGGGCATTATCAGCGAAAAGCTGACGGAGATGACAACGCGCATCACGGATTTGAAGGTGCAGGCGGCATCTGCGGCAAGTGCGGTTGAGGCTGCCGAGGCACGCCTTGCTGCCGCAGCGTCAGATCGCACCGCCGCCGCCGAAAACTGCCGCTTGCTTGCGGGGGAACAGGCGGAGACGGACGCGTTTTTGCAGGAGATAGGCGAAACGCTCACAAGACTTGAAAACATCAAGGGCGGCCTTTCCCTGAAAGTCGAAGGCCGTAAAAAGCAGCTTGCGGATGCCGACGCGCGGGAGCAGGAGCTTTCCCGCGCCATTGAGCACACCCAGCAGCGCATTCAAATGCTGAAGGATTTAGAGCGCAGCATGGACGGTTATCAGGGCAGCGTGAAAAGCGTGATGAAGGCCGCCGAGAACCATCGTTTGCGCGGCATTATCGGCCCGGTCGCCAGCATTTTGTCGGTCAAATCCGGCTATGAGCTTGCGGTGGAAACAGCGCTTGGCTTTGCGCTGCAAAATGTTGTGGTGCAAAACGAGACAGCGGCTAAGGCGGCCATGACCATGCTGCGGGATGACCGCGCAGGGCGCGCAACATTTTTGCCGCTCGACACCATGCGCCCCGGTCGTTTTGACGGGCACCTGACGGGCACGGCGGTGCGCGCCAGTGACCTTGTCACCTACGATGCGCGCTACGAGGTCATCGTATCAAATCTGCTCGGACGCATCATTGTTGTCGATGAGATCAATGAGGCCTCGGGCGTTGCACGCAGCCTTGATTTTCGCAATCGAATCGTCACAAAGGACGGACAGGTCATCAACGCGGGCGGCTCGTTTACGGGCGGCAGCGTGTCGCGCAGCACCGGGGTGTTCAGCCGCAAGCAGGAGCTTGAGGAGCTGCGCGTGAAGCTGACGGAGCTGTCGCAGCAGCGCAGCACCGCCGAAGCCGAAACCGACAAAATAAAGGCAGAGGTAGACGCGCTGACGGCGGAGCTGACCGCCACCGAGAGCGAGGCCATCACCGCGGGTGGCGATAAAATCCGCGGCGAAACCGAGCGTATGCGCATCGGCATGGCTTTGTCGCAGGCAACGGCAGCACAGCAGATGCTTTTTGCGGAGTGCGAGGCACTCACACAGCAAATTGCGCAGAATCAGCAAAGCGCCGCTGAGTCGGAGAGCGAAATGAGCCGGATGGCAGAGGACAGCGAAAAGCTGGAGACAGAGCTGTCGGCGATCACGGGCGATGATGACAGCTTTCTGGATACGCGCACACGCCTTTCCGATGAAATTTCAGAGACGCGGCTTGCCGCGATGACAGCGCAAAAGGACATCGAAAATCATGAGAGTGCCATCGCCTCGCTGCATTCGCGCACGGGCGATGCCGAGGAGCGCAGCCGCGCCCTTTCGGTTGGCATGGATGCGCTGACGCAAAAAAGCGTGGAGTACGAGACGGACATCGCGGCCATTGAGGCGGCGGCGGCGGGCAGCAAGGACAAAATTGCCGCCATCCGCGCACAGATTGACGCGTGCGCCACGACACGTGTGGAAAAAGAGGGAGCGGAGCGCCAGAAAAACCAGGAGGCAAAGCGCCGCATGGATGAGCGCGAAGCACTGTCGCGCGAAATTGCGCGGCTGGCAGAGCAAAAGGAGAGCCGCGATGCCGAGTATGAGCAAACGCTTGCAAAGCTGTGGGAGGAATACGAGCTTGCATTATCCGACGCGGAGCCGCTGTGCGTGCCGTTTGAGAGCAGCGCGGAGCTGCGGCGCGATGTGGCAGAGGTGCGCGGGAAAATAAAGAATCTCGGCAACGTGAACGTAGCTGCAATCGAGGAATACGCTGAAATCAGTCAGCGCTATGAATTTATGCGCGCGCAGGTCGGGGACGTGGAGCAGAGCAAGGCAGAGCTGCTTTGTCTGATCACCGGTCTGTCGGACGAGATGCGCACCATGTTTACGGAGAGCTTTGCGCAGATTAACCGTAACTTTGCCCGTATTTTTACAGAGCTGTTCGGCGGGGGCAACGCAAAGCTTTCGCTGGAGGATGATGCGGATGTGCTGGAGAGCGGCATCAATATCGAGGTCGCGCCCCCCGGCAAAATCATCAAGAATCTGTCGGCGCTGTCCGGCGGCGAACAGGCGCTTGTCGCAATTTCCATTTATTTTGCTATTTTGGCGGTGAATCCGGCACCGTTCTGCGTCCTTGATGAGATAGAAGCCGCGTTGGACGACGTAAATGTCACGCGCTTTGCGCGCTACCTGCGCCGCATTTCACAAAAAACACAGTTTGTTGTCATCACGCACCGGCGCGGCACAATGGAGGAGGCAGACGTTTTGTACGGCGTGACCATGCAGGAGGACGGCGTGTCAAAAATGCTGCGTCTCAACGTGGAGAACGTGGATGCATCCCTTGTGGTGTAGTGTGGCACATAGTATTTCCCATAAAAAACGGCAAAGGAGAGCACGTCATGGGACTGTTTGAGAAGCTGGGCGAAAGCCTGAAAAAAACACGCGATAATGTTTTCGGCTCGCTGAGCGAAATGATTCGGGGCAGCGAGATTACCGACGAGATGTACGAGGAATTAGAGGAACGTCTGATTATGGCTGACACCGGCGCTGACATGGCGGTACAGCTTGTGGACAAGCTGTACACCCAGGTGAACGAGCAGCATCTGAAAACGGGCGGACAGGCGCTGGACGCGCTGAAAAGCATTATAAAAGCACAGCTTGCAGCACAGAGCGAAATGCACATGGATGGTCATCCCGCCGTCATTCTGATCATCGGAGTGAACGGTGTGGGCAAAACAACATCCATTGCGAAGCTGGCAAACTATTATAAGCAGCAGGGCAAAAGCGTTTTGCTTGCCGCGGGCGACACCTTCCGCGCTGCCGCGCAGGAGCAGCTTGCCGTTTGGGCAAAGCGTGTGGACGTGCCGCTTGTGCGCCACGGCGAGGGTGCCGACCCGGCTGCTGTCATCTTTGACGCTGTGCAGTCCGCCACCGCCAAAAACATCGACATTGTTATTTGCGACACGGCGGGTCGTTTGCACACCAAAAAAAATCTGATGGATGAGCTGTCAAAAATCAGCCGTGTGGTAAAAAAAGCGAACGCGGATGCAAGTGTGGAGACGCTGCTGGTGCTGGATGCCATCACGGGTCAAAATGCCATCAGTCAGGCAAGCCAGTTTATCGACGCAGCCGAGGCCACCGGTATTATTTTGACAAAGCTGGACGGGACCGCGAAGGGCGGCGCGGTGATCAGCATAAAGGAAAAGCTGGGTCTGCCCGTGCGCTTTATCGGCGTGGGCGAGGGTGTGGACGATTTGATGGTATTCGATGCGGACGGCTTTGCGCAAGCACTTTTTTTACAGGAGAACGCATGAGGAAGCCGGCGGCTTGACAAGGAGATTTTTATGAATTTTATCATCGCCACCAACAATCCCGGAAAAATGGCGGAAATGCGCCGGATTCTCACACGCATGGGGCATACCGCGCAATCTCAGCGCGAGGCGGGCATCACCCTGGAGCCGGAGGAAAACGGCACGAGCTTTGCCGAAAATGCGCTCATTAAGGCAAGAGCCATTGCACAGGCAAGCGGGCAGCCCACCATTGCGGATGACAGCGGCCTGTGTGTGGATGCGCTCAATGGCGCGCCGGGGGTGTTCTCCGCGCGCTATTGCGGCTGCCACGGCGATGACGAAGCCAACAACGACAAGCTTTTGGAGGCGCTTTCACAGGTGCCGGCGGCGATGCGCAGTGCACAGTTTGTAAGCTGTGTGTGCGTGTATCTTCCAAAGGCGGCCCGATCAAACGGCGCGGACAGCGCGGACAACTGGCAGCGCAACATGACCTGTGAGGGTGTGTGTCCGGGCGAAATCGGGTTTGTGCGCGCGGGTACAAACGGCTTCGGCTACGACCCGCTGTTTGTTCCGCTTTTTGTCGGCGTTGGCCCAGAAAAGACAGTGCTCAACACAGAAAAACGCACCTATGCCCAGCTTTCGGCTGACGAAAAGGATGCCATCAGCCACCGAGGGGAGGCCATGCGCTCACTTGCGCGTGAATTGCCCGCGTTTTTGCGCGGGAGCATCGAGGGCACCGATGCGCGTATTCTTGGCGCAGCCTGCGGCCCCACCGCCATTTTTTACACAGACGAAGCCGCCGGCGATACTACGCTCGTGTGGCAAGAGGCAGAACAGAAAGGGAACCATCACCATGTTGACAAGTAAAGAGCGCGCAATTCTGCGCAGCGCGGCAAACGAGCTTACCCCGGTATTCCAGCTTGGCAAAGAGGAGATTGATGATGCGGTCATCAAGGCAACGCTTGACTGCCTTGCCGTGCGCGAGCTGATTAAGCTGAAGGTATTGGAGACAAGCCCCTATTCCACCAAAGAGGCCGCGGCGCTGCTGGCGGAAAAAACCGGCAGCGAGAGCGTGCAGGTCATCGGCGGCAAATTCGTACTGTACAAGGAAAAGCCGGAGGACAGCAAATATGCCGAGCTGCTGCATCCCGGCACCGCAAAAAAGCACGTGTCCGCTGCAAACGGCACCGCCAAAAAGCGTGTCAGCGGAACAACACGCCGCACGGGAATAGGGCATGCCTCTGCCGCCGGTCAGCGCGCCGGCGATCCAAGACGCGGCTCCGCATCGCAAAGCGGCGGTGCGCGCCGCACCGAGGGCGCAAAGCGCACCTCTGCGGCAAATCCGCGCTCCTTTACGGCAAAGGGAACCATCGGGACAGGGACACGCGCCGTCGCGACCAAACGCTTTGCCACGGTGAAACGTGCCCCCGCAAAGTCAAATCGCGGCAGGCCGTAAGATTTGCAAAGCAAGCGGGTATGTGCGCGCGGCATAGCGGGAACACTATAGCAGTTTTCCTGTGCATGGATGCTTTTTACAGCTTGTGAAACTGCTATATCCCCCTCGCGGGGCGATTCTATGCGCAGGCCATAGGCCTTGTG
>JAVXUG010000010.1:13147-20596 GCA_036642215.1 Ruthenibacterium sp. | reverse complement strand
GCGATCGGTTTGTAAATTGTGACCGCGGGCTGTGCCGCACAAGAGAATAGGGACGGCGGACACAAGGCACAATGGGTGTCGGCACGCTGTGTGTCCCCCGCCCACAGGAGGAAAGCGCATGGAAAAACTGCTGCTGTTCGGCGGAACCTTTGACCCGCCGCACAACGGACATCTCTGTCTGCTGCACGCTGCAATCCGTGCGGTGCAGCCCGACCGCGTTGTGGTCATGCCCACGGGGCTTCCGCCGCACAAGGCGGCGGGACATACCTCAGGCGAGCTTCGTATGCGGATGTGCGCGTGCTTTTTGCCGCTGTTTTCGCCCATGGTCATCTCTGACATGGAGCTTGCCCGCGAGGGGAAAAGCTATACGGTGGACACCGTGCGTGCGCTGCAAAAACTGTATGCGCAGGCGCGAATCTATCTGCCGATCGGCAGTGATATGCTTTTGTATTTTCGCAAATGGCACGCATATGAGATCTTGCTGCAGGCGGTTACTCTGGTGGTGCACTGCCGTGACGCAGACGACCTTGCACCCGTGGAGGAGTGCGCGGCGCGTCTGCGCGCGGAGGGCGGCGAGGTGCTGCTGGTGCGCGGGCCGATTGAGGAGGTTTCCTCCACCGAGGTGCGCGCACTGGCTGCGGCGGGCAAAGATATTTCCCGCCTTGTGCCGAAAAATGTGGCACAGCTTGTGCGGCAGTACCGGCTGTATCAAACCGAAGCGGGGGAGGAAAATTCATATGATTTCCGTGGATGAGGCAAAGCGCCTTGCTAAAAAAAGCTTGAGCGAAAAGCGCTATCAGCACACATGCAATGTGCGCAAATTAGCCGTACAGCTGGCAAGGCAAAGCGGCGAGGACGAGACAAAGGCTGCGCTTGCCGCACTGCTGCATGACATTGCAAAGGAACTGCCCCGCGATAAAATGTTGCAGATATGCGCCGGAAATGATATAATAGCAAATGCCGTATTAGCACGGCCTGTTCCTGTGTGGCATGGAATTGCCGCTGCGGTGCTGGCAAAACAGGAGTACGGTGTGGACGATGCAGAAATTCTGAATGCCATCGCCTGTCATACCACCGGCAGAGCCGATATGACAAGGCTTGATAAAATCATCTATCTTGCGGATATGGCCAGCGAAGAACGTACTTATCCGGAGGCGGAGACACTGCGCAGTCATGCGCTGCAAAACTTGGACAAGGCCGCAATTGAGGGGCTTGGCATGAGCATTGCATGGCTGAAGGCAGAGGGAAAATCCGTAGATTCGGCCACGATGGAAGCCTATGCTTCTCTGAGAAAAAACTATTACGGAGGATAACGGTTTGAGCCAAAACACACCTCGTAACATCAACTTGAATCATGCGCGCGGCGCTGCACAGCCTGCTTCGGGCACGGCAAAAAACAGCGGAGCCGCCGCGGACGCGCGCCGTCAGGTGTACGACCAAGCTGCCGATGCACAGCGCCCGTATCACGGCGCGGCGCAGGGGCAGGTTCGCCGTACTGTGGCACAGCAGCCGCAAATGCGCAGAGACTCCGGCGACCCCTATGCAGCGCAGCAGCAACAGACCCGCAGCGCTGCACAGCAGCGGCAGGCCGCAGCGCAGCAGCGCAGTGCCGCAACCTATGAAGAATATACGATTCAGCGCCAGACAGCACAGCGGCAGACGATGGCGCGTCAACAGCAGGCGACAGCGGCACAGCAGCGCTCCGCAGACAGCCGGACAGCGCAGCAGCGTTCAATGGCGCAGCCGGGTGCTGCCCCGCAGCGAACCGCATCGCAGGGCACGCGCACCCGACAGCCGGCGCACGGCATGGCACAGCGTCCGGCAGGCGCGCAGGCCGGCAGCCGCAGTGCGGCCACGGCATCGCGCAGCCGCGCTGCACAGGCACAGGCGGTGCAGGGGCGCGCGCCATACCGCAGCGAGGGCGTGCAGGGCACGGCAAGCAACGGCGGCAACGGCGGCGGGCGCAATAGCGCGGCAGCCAAAAAGCGAAAGCAGCAAAAGGCAATCAATCGTGCCCTCACGGTGATGTGCGCCACGTTCGCTGTTTTACTTGTGTGCTATATCGGTCTGCGCGTTTTTGCAAGCACAATCATCAATACGGGCGAGGGCGGAACCACCGCAAAGGAATATCGCACACCGCCGCAGTTCGCCAAGGATCAGCTCAATATGCTGATGCTCGGCATTGACTATACAGCCGAGGACGGTCAGGGGCGCAGTCCCAACGGCAATACCGATATGATCATGTATGTCCGCTTTAATTTTGCGGACAACACCATCCGTATGCTGCAAATTCCGCGCGACACCTTTGTCGGTCTGGATGAGATGACGGGCAATACGGGCAAAATCAACGCCCTTTATGCAAATGGTGCGGACAAAGAAAACCGTGTCAACAATCTTGCAAATGTGTTGTACGAGCAATACAAGCTTCCCGTGGATAATTACGTCAGCATTGATATGGATTCGCTGCGCAATATTGTGGATTTGTTCGGCGGCATCGACGTGTATGTCACAGAGGAAATGCAGGACCCCGGCAAGGATGGTGTGTTCGATCCCGAAACAGATTCCTACATCCCCGCAGGAATGCAGCATTTAAGCGGTGCCGCCAGCGAATTTTTCCTGCGCAACCGCAAGCAGTACGCAACCAGTGATATTCGCAGGCTTGAAAATCAGCGCTATTTCTATTCGGCGCTGTTCCGCCTTGTGCGCACCTCTCCCTGGCAGGAAATTGTCAAGCTTGTACCGGTGGTGCAGCAGTATGTCAACACCGACCTTGACGCAATGGACTGCGCGGCACTGGGGATTAAGCTGCTTAAAATACCCTCGTCACAAATTATGATTTGCCGCTTGCCTGTGGGCGGCGCGCTTGAGAGGTATCATGACCTTGACACGACGGTCTGTGCCGTTCCGCAGACGGCAGAGCTGCTCAATCAATATTTCCGCCCGCTCGAAGCGCCCGTCACCGAGGCGGAGCTGAATATCGCGCAGGTGCCCATGTCGGAATCCATCCACGAGGCAAATGTGCAGTGGATGAGCGACATTGACGCGAACGGCGGCGGCACCGTGGGCGGCGTTGCGGATGCAACGCAAACCGGAGACGATGTTCTTGCGGCGGCAAGCAGCGCGGCCCAAAGCGCGGCCGGATCTGCAGCAGGCAATGCCGCAGCTTAAATTAAATTGAAATGTACGCAGAAAAAAAGGAGCTTCCATGGAATCAAAAGACTTGGCCCTAAAAGCGGCCGGCATTCTAGACGAGAAAAAAGCAACGCGCGTGAAAATGCTGAAGGTGCGCGAGCTGACTGTGCTGGCAGATTATTTTGTCATTGCAAGCGGCACCTCCTCCACACATGTGAAAAGCCTGTCGGAGGAAGTAGAGTTTCGCCTGAAGGAGCAGGGCATTGTGCCCATCCGCACAGAGGGCTTCAACACGCAAAACTGGTTTATCCTTGATTACGGCACGGTGATCGTGCATGTGTTCAGCCCCGAGGCACGCGATTTTTACGATCTTGAGCATCTGTGGGCCGATGGCGAGGATGTGCCGCTGAACTTCATCGAGGAATGATTTTTTCCACACATATATTTTTTGGAGTTGACGATTAGTGAAGTACGATTACAGTGCGATTGAACAAAAATGGCAGCATATCTGGGAGACGGAAAACACCTTTGCGGCAAAGCAGGATTTTAGCTTGCCCAAGTATTATGCGCTGGTGGAGTTTCCGTATCCGTCGGGGCAGGGTCTGCACGTAGGCCATCCGCGCAGCTATACTGCGCTTGATATTGTCGCGCGCAAAAAGCGGCTGCAGGGTTATAACGTGCTGTATCCCATGGGCTGGGATGCCTTTGGCCTGCCCACGGAGAACTTCGCGATGAAAAACCATATTCATCCGGAAATTGTCACGAAAAAAAATGTCGCGCGCTTTCAGGCACAGCTCAAAAGTCTTGGACTGTCCTTTGACTGGACGCGCGAAATCAATACCACCGACCCATCCTACTACAAGTGGACGCAGTGGATTTTTTTGCAGCTATACAAAAAAGGCCTTGCCTATAAAAAGGAAATGAGCGTCAACTGGTGTACGGGCTGCAAGGTTGTTCTTGCCAATGAGGAGGTTGTGGGCGGTGTGTGCGAGCGCTGCGGCAGCGAGGTTGTGCACAAAAACAAAAGCCAGTGGATGCTGAAAATCACGGCCTATGCCGACAGGCTGATTGACGATTTGGACGGCCTTGATTTTATCGAGCGCGTGGCTACACAGCAAAAAAACTGGATTGGACGCAGCCACGGCGCGGAGGTTAAATTCAAAACCACTGCGGGCGATGATTTGCTTGTTTACACCACGCGTCCCGACACGCTGTTTGGCGCGACGTACATGGTCATCAGCCCGGAGCACCCTGCTATCGAAAGCTGGGGCGGCAAAATAGCGAACATGGACGAGGTGCGCGCCTATCAGACAGCCTCCGCTAAAAAAAGTGACTTTGAGCGCACCGAGCTTGCCAAGGATAAAACAGGTGTGGAGTTAAAGGGCGTGCGCGCCGTCAATCCTGTAAACGGCAAGGAGATTCCAATTTTCATCTCTGACTACGTGCTCATCAGCTACGGCACCGGCGCTATTATGGCGGTGCCCGCACACGACGAGCGCGACTATGATTTCGCCAAAAAATTCGGCCTGCCCATCGTCGAGGTCGTCAAGGGCGGCGACATCGAAAAGGAAGCCTTTACCGATTGCGCCACGGGTGTCATGGTAAACAGCGGCTTCCTTGACGGTATGCGTGTGGACGAGGCGAAAGATGCCATTGCGAAATGGCTGGAAAAAGAGGGCGTGGGCACGCAGAAAACAAACTTTAAGCTGCGCGACTGGGTTTTCAGCCGTCAGCGTTACTGGGGCGAGCCTATCCCCATGGTCTACTGCGAAAAATGCGGCTGGCAGCCCCTGCCGGAGAGCGAGCTGCCGCTGATTTTGCCGGAGATTGAAGATTTCGAGCCGACCAACGACGGAGAAAGCCCGCTGTCGCGCCACACCGAGTGGGTCAATACGACCTGCCCGCACTGCGGTGCGCCCGCAAAGCGCGAGACGGATACCATGCCGCAGTGGGCGGGGTCGTCGTGGTATTTTCTGCGCTATATGGACCCGCACAATGACAACGCCATCGCCTCCAAGGAGGCGCTTGCCTATTGGAGCCCTGTTGACTGGTACAACGGCGGTATGGAGCACACAACGCTGCATCTGCTGTACAGCCGGTTCTGGCATAAATTTCTCTATGACATCGGCGTGGTGCCCACAAAAGAGCCGTATGCAAAGCGCACAAGCCACGGCATGATTCTGGGCGAAAACGGCGAAAAAATGAGCAAGTCGCGCGGCAACGTCGTCAATCCCGACGATATCGTGCGCGATTACGGCGCGGACACGATGCGCCTGTATGAAATGTTTATTGGCGATTTTGAAAAGAGCGCGCCGTGGAACACCTCGTCCATCAAGGGCTGCCGTCGCTTTTTAGAGCGCGTGTGGGGTCTTGCAGAGCGCACGGTAAAAGGCGAGGCATTTACGCCCGCCATCGAGGGCAGTATGCACCGCACCATCAAAAAGGTGACAGAGGACATTGATCAGCTCAAGATGAACACAGCCATTGCCGCGATGATGAGCCTGTTGAACGAGCTGTATGACCAGCCTGTCATCACAAAGCAGGATTTGCGCGTACTGCTCAAGCTGCTCAACCCGTTTGCCCCGCATATCACAGAGGAAATGTGGCAACAGCAGGGCTTTGGCGGGCAGCTTGCCCACGCAAAGTGGCCGTCGTATGAGCCGGACAAATGTGTGGAGAGCACTGTGGAAATTGCGGTGCAGGTCAACGGAAAGGTGCGCGCGAAGGTTGTCGTTGCCGCCGATATTTCCAAAGACGATGCCTTGTCCATGGCAAAGGCGGAGCCGAGCGTGGCAAAGGAGATTGCCGGAAAGACCGTGTGCAAGGAAATTTATGTGCCCGGCAAGCTTGTCAATCTGGCCGTGAAATAGGTGCGCTGTTGATTTGTGCAAATTACACGGCGCAAAGGAAATAATAAAGGTTGACAGAATGCCATGTTTCATTGTATAATCTAAGATAGTTGATTAAACCCAACTCCTACCTCAACGCTAAGGGAGGGACAAAAAGATGTCGGAAATCAGAATTAAAGACAATGAATCGCTGGACAGCGCGCTGCGTCGTTTCAAACGCTCCTGCGCGCGATCGGGCGTTCTTGCAGAAGTGCGTAAACGCGAGGCTTACGAAAAGCCTTCTGTGCGCCGCAAGAAGAAATCTGAAGCTGCCCGCAAACGCAAGTTCAAATAATTTGTGATCATTGCGGTATGTACGCGAAATGGCGGGCCTGGTGAACAGGTCCGCTTTTTTCATTCAAACGCTTAGGGCGGGTGCAGGCGAAAAAACTTGCGCGTTGCACATCGCGGCATGCAGACTCATGCGAAGCCCCAATAAACGAATGGTCAAAAGGCTGCAAAGAGTTTGACCGTTTGTTGGAGATTGTCATAAAACGGTATGCCGTGTGCAACAATGCCCGGCGGCCGACGGAAAGGGGTGTCGACCGTTATGCCTGAACGGGGCGTGGCGCGCACACTGCAGACAATGACGGATGTGCTGTTTGCGGCGTGCTTTGGCGCGGTGCTTTTGCGGCTTTTGCTGTGCGGCGCGGAATACATCTCCGGGATGCCGGCAGAGCCGAATAATGTGCCGGCGCTGTGCGTGGCGTTTTTATGGCTGTGTGTGCTGCTGCTTGCGGCATATTGCATGGGGCGTTATAAGAATACGGCGGTAGGACGCTTCTTTGTCTCAGCACCGGGAATTGTCCTTGCGTTTGCTTCCCTTTTGGCAGCGCAGCTTGTCCTTGCGCTTTGCTGCTATTGTCCGTCAGGATGGGACCCGCAGGTGCTTATTTCCACCGCCAATGACATGCTGGTCGGCACGCCTTATACGGGCACCTATTTTCATCAAAATCCGAACAATTTATTTTTACTGGGCGGCTATCGCTATTTTTTTGCCATGCTGAACCGATTTGGCATTACGGATTATTTGCCATGGGCGGTGGCGATGGGCGTTTGTCTTGTCAATCTGGCTGTGCTGTTTTTGTTTTTGCTGTCGCGACGGCTGTTTGGCACGCGCGTGGCATGGCTTTCGTTTTTGCTGTGCGCACCGGCGGCAGCCCTGTCCCCGTGGATTGCCGTGCCATACAGCGACACCTATAGTATGCCCTTTGCAATGGGCAGCATCTATTTTTATGTGCTTGCCAGAGAGCAGCGTCACCCCTTGCGCAGCGGGCTTTATGCGGCGCTGTGCGGCGCGTGGCTTGCACTTGGGGCGCGCATGAAACCAACCATAGTGCTGCTGATTGTCGCGGTTGTGCTGGTGGAGCTTTTGTGTATCGCGGGGCGCAGACGCGCTTTTTCGGCGGCTGCGCCTTCAACGGAAAAC